>DBCE01000223.1:14246-20678 GCA_002292895.1 Phycisphaerales bacterium UBA966 | reverse complement strand
CGCGCGCAGAATTGGCTCGCGACGTTCTCGCGCGCAACCTGCCGATCGGTGGCACCGCGGTCGGAACGGGCATCAACGCCAATCCAAAATTCGGCCGCACCGTCAGCGCAATTCTCAGTAAAGAACTGGGCATCACCTTTACTGAAGCAGCCAACCACTTTGAAGCGCAGGCCACCCGCGACTGCGTGGTGGAAGCAAGTGGCATGCTCAAGACCATCGCGGTCAGCCTGAGCAAGATCGCCAATGACATTCGCTGGCTCGGCAGTGGACCGCGCTGCGGACTTGGAGAACTGATGCTCCCAGCGACGCAACCAGGCAGCAGCATCATGCCCGGAAAGATCAACCCGGTCATTTGCGAAAGCGTCATGATGGTGGCGTGTCGCGTGGTTGGCAATGACGCGTGCATCACCCTTGGCGGATTCGGCGGCATTGGCAGCCTGTTGGAGCTCAATGTTGCCATGCCCATGATCGCTGACAGCCTGTGCGAATCCATTGACTTGTTGGCGAACGCCTGTGAGATGTTCCGCGACAAGTGCATCGAAGGCTTGGAGCTTCACCCGGATGCTTCAAAGACCGTGGAGCGCAGCCTGATGATGGTCACCAGCCTCGCACCGGTGATCGGCTACGACAACGCCGCCAAAGCCGCCAAGGAGGCGTACAAGAGCGGCGAAACCATCCGCGCCTACGTGCTCCGGAACAAGATGGTGGAGCCAAAATTGCTCGACCGGTTGCTCGACCCCACCTCGATGACCAAGCCGGGCGGCAAGGGCCCGGGCGGCGGGTAAGGGCGAAATCGGGCCTCTAAAGCCTGCCGGAGCCGGCACTATCGGACGAATTTTGGCCCGATCTACGGTTTCGGAGGAATATCAGTCGGCTTCCGTTTGCCCTGGCCCCGTTACGGGTTACTTTCGTTGTGCTGTGCCTCACGGTTACGGCTCGTTTCATTACCAGAAGCGGTCATCACGGAAGGAAAGGTCTCGCTATGCGTTTATTCGCAGCGTCAGTGTTCATCATTGCTGCCTCATGCCCGGCGTTGGCGCAATCGACAACGATCGCTCAGAATCTGCCATTCCCGGCCGTGCTAGACCCGACCAGTGGCTACAACGTTCAAGACGGAACCTTCTCCGACGCACTGCAGAGTGACGGTAATTACTTCTACTCGCAAGCGATCGGGCAGAGCTTCAGTGTTGCTAGCGGTCAGTCATCCACCATTACCGACATCGCATTCTGGGGTTCATCGGAGTACATCCAGTCCAACACTCCGTGGAACCAGACGGCCCTGAGTAGCAACATCATCAGCATGCAGATTGCGATTCTTCGCACTGATACCGGGACTTCGGACTTTCCGATCGTGCACAGTTGGACGATTCAGACCGGGCAATTCTCGCAGGTTCTGACTGGCAACTACACAGCTGAGACATTTAGCCCGGTGTTCCGGCTTTCGAGCGCACTGGCGGGCAATTTCACGCTCGGCGCTGGCAACTACATGATCACCATTGGCGGCGTTCTCAATAACCCCGATGGTGATTCATTCGCGTGGACCGATGGCATTGCGGACGGATCCGTGCCAGCTACCCAGGCCTACGCAACCGTTGGCGATACGCCAACTGAATGGGGAACATGGATTGCCATCCCCGACGGCACATCGGGTGCATTCGTGCTGAACGGCGTCACCGTACCGGCCCCGGGCGCCATAGCGCTTCTTGCAATGGCCGGACTACGCGGCCGACGCCGGCGCGATCGGTAATACAACACTCTGAATCTCGACGCACTGCGTCGATTGATCCCCTCGGGCGCTTGCCGGTCATCGTTTACCACTGGCAGGCGCCCGAGTGTTTTTAGTCAGTATTTCTTGCGTAAAGCAGACCACGCGGCAAGCGCGTGTGCGTGATCACGCACCGCGTGAACGCGCAGGATTGCTGCGCCGTTCGATGCCGCCACCAGAGCCGCACTCACCGAAGCAGCATCCCGTTGCGCCGGGTCAGGCTCTGCGGTGATGGCACCAAGAAAGCTCTTGCGACTCGCGCCCACAAGTACTGGAACACCAAGTTCTGCAAACTCCTGAAGCCGAGCAATCAGTGCCAGATTCTGCTGCACATCTTTGCCAAATCCAAGACCAGGATCAATGGCAATGCGGTCTTGCGGCATGCCGGCTTTCAGCACTGCTGCCACGCGGGCGCCAAGCCAGTCACGCACCTCATGCACCACATCGCGATAGGTCCGACGGGAGTCATGTTCGGTACTCCAACGGTCGGAGTCTGGAGATGCCAGTCGATGCATCAGGATGATGGCGGCACCTGCTTCACACGCCACATCAACGATTTCTGGATCATCAAGCGCGGCGCTCACATCATTCACGATGCAGGCGCCAGCGGCGAGCGCAGCGCGTGCCACCTCTGCTCGCGTTGTATCAATAGAAACTGGACCAAGCGTTGCTAGCGCCGCGATCACTGGCTGCGTGCGTGCAATCTGCTCGGCAATATCCACTCGCGCTGCGCCGGGACGAGTGGATTCGCCGCCAACATCCACAATGCCACCACCTTCCTGAATGCACCGTTTCCCATGCGCGATGGCGGCATCGCACGAGGAATGAACGCCGCCATCACTGAAACTATCCGGCGTGGTGTTCAGCACCGCCATGAGTACCGGTGCCGTTCCACTTCCCCATGCAAAGCGGTGCGAGCGCGCCACCAAGACGCCGCCCGCTGCACTCATTGCCGCGCCTGCGACTTTGCTGCATCGAATGCAACACCAAGGACGCCGGATGGAATCACCACTGCAAACTCCCACGTGGCATCGCGCGACCGGGTTGCCATGGCGATTGGCTCAAGGCCTTCGGGCGCAATGGGCAACATTTCGACAGCGCCACCAGGGATCGATTCCGCTACTTGCCGTGCCGCGGTCAGCAGTTGACCAACACCAATGAAGAGAACTGCATCGGCGTCGGGAACGAGCCACGGCGACATGGCGCGCACCATGCCGTTCGTTGCAAGGGTCTTCTTACTACCAGCGGTTGCAGCCAAGCATGCGCGATCCAATACATCGGTCCGCTGGCTGTAGGTGACGACCAACGCGCCGGGCAGTTCGCGCGCAAATCCGTGCAGCCCGCGGCTACTCACAATGAATTGCTTGATGAGCCGCTCCATAAAGTCGCCGCCTGGGCCAGTCGCCACTTCCTTCACTGCGAAGGCAGAGACGGTTGAACCATCTTTCAGTTGCCGTGATTCTTCCCAGGTCGGTTCGCTGCGAATACCGTTGACTTCTCCGGTCTGTGATTCGATCCATGACTTGAGCGCACCCTTGACTGCTGCTGTGTCTTTGGTCACCACCACAAACGACGCGTCATTGAGAATTCCGCCCACTGCAATGCCAAGCCGGCTTGGATAGGCGGCCGCCTGCACCTGATCAACCTTGTCTTGGACCGTGTCGAGCCACGGCGGCAGAGCCATACGCTCACTCCCGGGCACAGTGGCTAAGAACGAACGAACGCGCGCCGCTCCGCCCATCGCTGCAAGATCGATGCCGGCCGCTCCATAGAAGGCGGCATCCGGAAGCCGACCGAGCAAAGCGGTGACGTCATGAATCTGCGCAGCGCCGGCAGGGATGGCCTTGGCGACATCACCTTCGGGATCGAAGCGGGCGTAAGCGCGAATTCCAACAGCCAGTGCATCGAAATCGATGGCGAACACTGCGTCGGTTACTTGCGCAAGAATCTGCGCTCCGCGCTCGCGACTCTTACCAATGGTCTCAAGCGCTGCTGCTGGTGCCGCCTCGGGCGCATTGCCACGCGGCAACATGTTGGCAGCAGTGATGTCGAGTTCACCAGCTTTGCGCGCCACATCAGCAAGTGACTTCATCACCGGCGCCGATGCCCATGAGAAACAATCGCTCGTGCGAATGATCTCCATGCCCCGTCTGCCAACGCGTGTGGTCAACGTTGCTGCAAATCCGTCCTTGGGTTCCCAAGTAGTGAGCGAATCCGGCGCGTCAGCCACCAATACGTAGCCTGCCGCCTTTCGAATCCACAACGCACGTGGCGCATTGCGCGCGCGCATCGCACCAGTGCCAAGTTCGGGCGCGTCGATGAACGTTGCGGCAATGAAGGCATCCGCATCAGTCACCGGAAACGCCGCGATGTTGGTGAACCCGGTTGCACGCGGCGCGGCCCATGCAACGAATGCGCCTCGATCATCAAAGCCTGCACCGATACCCAGTTGCGCTTTCAAGAGATCGATTGGCCGGCCACCCAGCGCAGCCTCGGCTTTACCCATTCGATCAATTGCCAACTGCAAATCATCGCTCGCGCCCTTGACGCTTGGAATCACCAACGCCCCAGCGGCGTCCGCAGGCACCAGCCGAAGCGCGTCTTCAAGCGCCCCCGCATAGGTTGCGGCGGAAACAGACAGCACAGCAAGCACCGCGGATAGGCGCGGGCGGAGGCAGGATGAAATCAGATGCATGCGGTCAGGATACGGGCTTCGCAGCCAGGGCTTGCTCGATGGCTTTGCGAAGTTCTTCGCCGGTGGGCTTCACGCCTGAGCCGTAGAAAGCAACTGGCTTGCCGTCCTTACCAACCACGTATTTGCCGAAGTTCCAACTGGGCAATTTGCCGGTGCCGGCGCTGAGAAATGCATAAATCTCGCTCTGACCTGCCCCGGCTTTGGTTTGCACCTTTGACATCATTGGGAAAGTAACGCCGTACGTCTTTGAGCAGAAATCGCGGATCTCAGTGGACGTGCCAGGCTCCTGCCCGCCAAAGTCATTGCAAGGGAATCCAATCACTACAAGGCCCTTGTCCTTGAATTCCTTCCAGACCGTTTCCAATTCTGCATATTGCGGCGTGTAGCCACACCGGCTTGCCACATTGACTACCAACACCACCTTGCCCTTGTACGCGGCAAGGTCCACCGCGGTGCCGTCGAGGGCGGTGGTCTTGAATGAATACAAAGTGGTGCCCGTCGCTGCCGCCGGCGGCGCTACGGCCTGACCTGCGCCAAAGCCGGTCAACAGGGAGACGACACCGAGCGCGGACGCGATCATTTTTTTGGACATGTGTGTGGATCTGAGTGGGAAGAGAAGGATGAGCGGAAGAAGAACGTCGTGGGGGTTGGTGATTCGGGTGGAAGTCCGGGGTGGAAGTCCACGGGGCAAACGAAGCGGCTTCATTGAGCCGATGGAGGTGCGCCCATACTAGGCAGTTCAACCGGGTACCGACCGGCGCCAGCGGCGTGCACGGCGGAGCGTGAAGGTCGGCGGACGCCTGACTGTCGCGATTGCCACTATTTACAACACGCGCACTGATCTTCCAAATCGAGGGGATTTGTGAAAAAAATTGTTGATTTCCGTCGATTATCTGCCGGTTGCTACGACTCGTCGCTGTGCTATCACTCATATCTAGCAAAGTTCTAGTTTCAAGCAAGATTCACTGAGGGGTTCATCCGCGGAATACGCGTTGTATCCGGGGGAAAGGGTAATTCCCTGAAGACGCCACGAGAGCATGAGTAGCACGACCGATCCGAACCCCCACCCACAGCACGGCTCCGACCCAGGCAAGCACTCTTCGGATGGGCAGGCTCCGGATGGGCACGCAGCGGTCGGTCGGTACGAGGTGCCGCTCGATGATCCTGAGTTTCCGATCCCCGCGAGTATCTCCATGATGGTCGCTGACCAGTACGGTGCGCTCCGTGCACTCGCCGAGCGGCAAGTGATGGCGGAACGCGCACGGACCGGTCAGCAGACAATCAGTCCAACATCGCTTCTTGGTGAGACATTCCGTCGCCTTGTCCAACAAGAAACCAAGATCGCCAACCCCGATCACCTCGCTGCCATTGCCACGATGCTCTTTGTCCGCATTATTGCCGATCGCCGCCGTCGAAGACTCACGATCAAGCGCGGCGGGGGCGCCAAGCAGCGGTCACTCGGCGAAGAGGTCGCGCAGAGCGACGCGCGTTCTCCCGCCGAACAATCTGCCCATATGTCGGATGTGGATGTTCTGCATGACAAGCTTGCTGAACTGGCACAGATTTCACCGCGCCGGGCCGAGGCGCTTTCGCTGCACATGATCGGTGGCATCACTATCCCCAACGTTGCCAAACTACTCAACGTCTCCGTCGCTACCGTGGAGCGCGACTTGGCGCTCGCGCGCGCGTGGCTTGCTGCGCAGATGGGGTGATGTGGTGCAGCAAGAAGTCGTTGTGTGGCAACTAGGCATGGTGCGCCAACAAGACGCGGCGCGGCGGCACAGCTCGGTGCGAAATGCGCTTACGCGGGAACTGGCCGAAACCGCAGCAACGAAGACCCACACTCGATCAACAGTGCCGTCTCTGCGTCGGTGAATGTTCGTTCGCCAGTGTTCGCGATGCCGAGTGTTCCCACCATGGCGGCGCCACTTCGGACAGGCACAACAATCGAACCCGCCAGTCCAAGGGAGCG
>DBCE01000223.1:3295-14164 GCA_002292895.1 Phycisphaerales bacterium UBA966 | reverse complement strand
AGACCCCCGCCATACCCTTGCCGATTGCGATGGTGCGAATGTGTTCCATGACGGGTGCTGGAATGGCTCCATGGAATGCCGCCAAATGCAGCATGCCATCCGTGCCTAAGAAGTGCAGCGTGCCAGTGTGGGCGGCAAACGCTCGAATGATCGCCGAAAGGGCGATGGTTGCGTCCGTTGCCAACACGATGTCTGAGGGAATCGTTGCCATAGCAAAGTCAATTGCATCCAAGATGCTGAATCACTCGTGTGCGTGCAGTGCGCGCGCCAACTGCATGGTGGCGTCAAAGTGCGCGCGCACTTCAGCCATGGAATCACCGCCAAATTTAGCGAGAAACGCTGCCGCAATTTCAAACGCAACCACGCACTCCATCACCACACTCGCAGCGGCGACGGCGCTGATATCACTGCGTTCGTACTGACTCTGTACCGATTCATGTGTAGCAAGGTCGACGCTGGGCATGCCGCGCAGCAGCGTTGATATTGGTTTCATCGTGCCACGAACCACCACCGGCATTCCGTTGGTCATGCCGCCTTCCAGACCACCTGCATTGTTACTGGGGCGAGTAAATCCAAGATGCGATTCGCCGGCCAGCGACCGGTCGTATGCGATGGGATCGTGTACGTCACTGCCGAAGTGCCACGCGCAGTCGGCACCCATACCGATTTCAACGGCTTTGAATGCTTGAATACCCATGACGGCCGCGGCCAATCGCGAATCAAGGCGCTCATTCCACTGCACGCATGTACCCAGGCCGGGCGGCACGCCCAGGACATGCACCTCAACACGACCGCCCACGGTGTCCTGCTCCACCTTGGCCTTGTGAATGTGATCGATGATCCGTGCGCTCGTTTCCGAGTCTGGGCAGTAGACGTCACTGGCGTCGCGCGCGGCACGCAGTTCGGGCAGTGTTTCTGAGTCCACTTGTAAGACACAGGTGGCATCAATGGCGCCGCTTACAAACCCAAAGACTTCAATTCCAAATTCACGCAAGAACACTTGGGCAAGCGCACCCGCTGCAACGCGTGCTGCGGTTTCCCGCGCACTGGCGCGTTCCAACGTGCCACGACAATCCTGGGTCAACCACTTGAGACTGCCCGCAAGGTCTGCGTGACCAGGGCGCGGACGAGTGACCGGCGGGGTCTTCGCTGCGTCATCCATCCGGCTGTCCTTATTGACAATCTCAAGTACCACTGGGGACCCAAGTGTCATGCCAGCGCGCGCGCCGGTCAGCACCCGCACGACATCGGTCTCTATGCGCTGCCTTGCACCCCGGCCGTAGCCGCCCTGACGGCGCGCCAGTTCCGCATTGATGAAGGTGGTGTCGATGGCCAGTCCGGCAGGAAGTCCTTCCACAAACGCCAAGGTTGTTGGTCCGTGAGACTCGCCAGCAGTGCGGTAGGTCAGCATGGATCGCAAGGATATCCACGTTGCCACGCTGAAACGAGATGTACTGCCGTCCCCATGCGTATGTCATGGGCAATCACTTGCTACACCATGCAGAACATGTCGACCGATACGCATGAACATCTCACGTCCGCCGTTACTACGGGGCTCCAAGAAACGCTCGATATTCCCGCAGCTGCAGCCGTTGAATCACCTGTTCCGCGTGATGCCGATCGCACTGCGCCGCTAGGTATGTTCCGTGACCCGGCGTGGTGCATGGCACTTGCGGCGGTGATTGGGCTGGCGTGGTTTGTACGCGGAACGATGCTCTTTCGAGGGGCGGTGCCGGCGGGAATGGATGCCGGTTACTACGCGGTACAGGCACGGGATTTACTGGAGCGGGGAACGCTTCGATGGGCGGATGTTCCGATCACCTTCATGGTTGATGCGGCGCTTGCCAAGTGCTTGATGATCACCATGGAGTGGGATATCGACACCGCGACTCTCTTTGCTTCTCGCTTGGTGGATGCGCTGGCGGAACCGATGGCGGCGATTCCATTGTTCATGGCGGCGTGGATCTTGGCGGGCGGCAAGCGCGGCATGATTCCAGGCGCTATCGCTGTTGGATTGGCGATCACCGTGAGCGCTCCATTACTTCGGATGGTTGGCGACTTTGAGAAGCAATCGATGGCGTATGTGTTCATGGCAGGGACATGGATATGCGGGTGGATCGCAATGCGGTCCGAAAGCGGACGTGGTGCAACGCGCTGGTGGTTCGTGGCGGCGTTCCTGCTGATCATGGCAGCGCTCACGCATGCGGGCACATTCGCTGCAACGGCACTCGGCGCGGCGTTGATGCTGGCGGTACGAGCGGTGCGGGGAGGAGTCGATCGAAAGAAAGCAGTTCGGGCGGCAGTAGTCCTGATGGCGATTGGCGCGGTGTCCCTCGGTGTGGTGTGGTGGCTGGCGCCGGGCAAGGCGACAGCGATCATGAAGTTGCCGATCACCCTCATCACCCCCCAACAAAATGGTCCGGGAGGAACGGGACGAATTTCGCGCGACGGGGAGCCAGAAATTGGTCCGGGAGGAACGGGAGGAACGGGAGGATTATTGATGGGAGGCGTTTGGATCGGTGCCGTGCTGCTTGGGACTGCACTTCTCGCGCGCGTCACGCGAGCAGGCACGCGAACCGTCGCCGATGAAGCACTTGTGTTTGGCATGTTCTTTACAGCAGCATGCCTCCTGTGCCCCATCTTCAGTGGCGATCACATGATGCGACTCGCGCTGATGGCGCCCGTGCCACTTGCGTGTATCGCGGTGTACTTACTTTGTACGAGTAGACGACCCGTCATCCGAATTGTGCAGTGGTCCGTATCAGCCATCGCTGCGATTTTTCTTGCTAACAACGCCATCAGCCACATGCGTGGAAGACTTATGGAAACCATCAGCGATGCCGGCTATGCAGAGTTACGTTCGTGGCGCACCGAACTGATTCCTGGCGATCAAGCTGTTGTCGCAGCTCGGCATGGATTGGAATTCTGGGCAGCGTTTGCGATGGACACGCACGCACGCTGGGGCACGCTCAAGGACTCGGACTTCGATGAGTACGAACGCCTCTACGTCTTAGAAACCCGACGCGGACCGAACGGACCACGTGGTGGTCCTGGACCGAGGCCTGATGCTGGCCCTGATCGTGAGCCTGGCCCTAGTCGTGGTCCTGGCCCCAATCGCGGCCCCGGACCCGGCCGTGGTCCTGGCCCGGATCGTGGACGAGGCCCAATGGCCGACCCAATCATTCCGCCGGAGGCAATCATCGTGAAACAATCCGACCAGTTCACGCTGTGGGAAGTTCCAAAGTCAGCGCGCGAGTCATTCAGCGCCGGCCCAGACAGCATTGGCCGCAATCGCCCCGCGCAGCAGTGAAGCCCCTGCGCCCCTGTGCGCTTGTCACTCACTCTCAATCCGTATGCCACAAGCGGAACTGTCGCTCCGCCTGCTTTGTGAACATGATCCAGCCATCAACCGTGCGCGCGCCGCATGAACGCGCATGAATCATGAGCGGTGTCTCGCGCGGTGCGTATACGGTATCCATGACCGTCATGGTGTCATCAAGGCGGACATCGCTCACAAGTGGATTGCCCTGCGGGTCCGGACCACCTTGCATGCCCACCGGCGTGCAATTGACAAACTCATGAAACTCACCGCTGCTGAGTTCTGTAGTTCGCCCTGCACTCATCGATCCTGCCACCGCGTCGACACGGCCAAGATCGCCCGCCGCACTGCGTGCCTGCATAGCACCTTCTTGCAACTGCGCACACATCCGGCGCGCCCGATCTTCATTGCGGTTGAAGACCACCACGCGCGCGCCCTCATCCGCTAAACCAACAGCAACTGCGCGCGCAACTCCCCCGGCACCAAGCACAGCGATGCGTTTCCCACGCAGCGCAGCGCGTTCGATCCCCATGCCGTGCGTCAGTGCGTCCACTGCAGCCGGCGCGTCAGTATTGGCGCAACATAAAGCACCTGCAGCATTCAGATACAGCGTGTTCGCTGCACCAATGCGTTCCGCAAGCGGATCAACGTGGCCACCCTGCTCCTTCACAAATCGCACGAGATTCTCCTTATGGGGAATCGTCACACACGCACCACGGAAGTCCAACGGCGCATATGCCAACAACTCTGCAACGGTCGCCTTGAAGTGTTCATACTCCGGCGGAACCGGCATCGGCAGCAATACTGCATTACGCCCAGCCTCCCGAAACCATGCGTTGTGCACATGCGGACTCCGCGAATGACCAACCGGCCAACCGATCACACCAAAGACACGCGTCGCAGAATCAATGCTCCGAAACCCATACAGATTGACCATGTCCTGAACCGACACTTGCCCCGGTGCGGTGCCAGCTGCGTTTGCTGCAGCACGCTGTGCATCGGAGTCACTCCCTGCGTGCGCAAAGGTAAGAAATGCACCAAATTTCGGGGCAAGGACGCGACTCATCAGCCCGGGCTCGCCCATACACAGCACCACGGCTGGCTTCACGCGCGTAGCGAGCAACTCAAATGCTTCGATGTTGTCACGCACACTGCGCGCACGCCATGCAACCTTTGCAACAGCGCACGCATCAGCCTCCGCCATGGCCGTCCACTGCCGGAGAAGTGCCGCGGGCCGACCGTCAAAGTCGTGTGCGCTCAAGATCAATCGAGTGCCCACCGTGCGCACTTGGCCAGGGTGTTCGACACAGAGTTCCAATTTCTGGCGCACATTTGCGCTGCGCTGCATGTCCGCAAGTTCAAAGTCAATGTAGGTGGGCGCCACTTCGCCGCTCGCGGTGCAAAGCGCCTCTAAGAAACTGATGCGATCGGTTTCCTCGCCACGCCATTCACCGCCCTCACGCGCGCCGCGGATCGTCACGATGCATGGCACCGGCGATTCACGAACCAAGGTCCGCACATGGCGCAATGCCTGCTCACATTCTGCCAACGCATCGACGCGCCATTCCACCATGTCCGCACCGTGCTCAACCGCACGACGCGCATCAGCAAGCGCAACATCGATCTCATCAGGGGCTTCAACGGAAATTGACACGCAAAGGTGAGTCACGGGCGGAATCCTACGGCGTGCGGCGTTGGCAGTTACGATTCCAACTAATGACCGACGAGATTGCCGACGAGGCCTACCAGTTCATGCGCGCGCACCTGCACGGAAAGATTCGCTTCGGCGAGGATCGCGTGGATATTCGCGTGGCGCCCACCGCTAGTGGCCACTTGGTGGCTTCAGTCATGGTGGCTATGTTGCGTTCGGTAGACACCGTGCTGGAACTTCCGGACGACAGCGATGATGCGCTGGTCTTACAAGTGACCCTTGAGCAGATTGACGAGAATGGTCCGGATGGCGCCATCTGTGATCGCTGGTGCATCTACCACGGTGAGCCACCAGATGTCCGTTGGGCGCGCATACAAATCGACGCCGCACGATTCAAGGGCTACTTCATCGATGGCCAAGCGCTCATGCGCGAGAACCCGTTTGCATCTCAAGAGGGCGCGCTCTGCAAGGAACTCAACAGTTCTTGCCAAGAGTTGGTGATTCGCGCGGCACGGGCATCCGGTGAGCACCTACTGATTGACCCGAAAGTGGTTGGCGTCGACCCGTGGGGGATTGATGCGCGCGCACAACTGGGTATCGCTCGCATTTCAGCCAATCCGGCCCTTGCATCTACAAACAACGTTAAACCGTGGCTCACGGAACAGGCCGGCGGATAAGGGCTTCGCGCGCGGCACACGCCCGCTTAGACTGACCGTTCGTCAATTCGATGTCCACGAAGGAAACCACCGATGGCTCAAGGAATGTCCGGCAATCTGAACCACGCGATGATTGATGGGCCGCAAGGCAAAGCAGCTCAGGAGTACGCCAATCACTTTGGTGAGCCTGGCTTCCACGACATTACCAAGGCGTACATCGGACAGAATTACGACGGGTACACGGCGGAGAACCAAGAGACGTGGCGCGTGCTCTACGACCGGCAAATGGCGTATCTGGCCAACAATGCCAGCGAGGTTTATCTCCGCGGCGCACGCAGCATTAATTTAGTTCGCGACCACATCCCTTACCTTGAGGGACCGCAGTCAGTGAACACGTTCTTGATGCCACTCACTGGCTGGCAGAGCAAGGCTGTTCCCGGCTACTTGCCGGCGAAGGCGTTCTTTGCATGCCTTGCCCGTCGCGAGTTTCCGACCACCATCGTGATTCGTTCGCGCGAGTCCATTGACTACTTACCTGAGCCAGACATCTTCCATGACATCTTTGGACATGTCCCGTTGCATGCAGACCCCACCTTTGCTGACTTCCTGCAGACCTACGGCAAGGCTGCGGTCAGCACCGATGATCCGCACCACACCGAACGCCTCGCGCGTCTCTTCTGGTTCACCGTGGAGTTTGGTCTGATCCGCGAAGGTGGGCGAAATCGCCTCTATGGAAGTGGACTGATTTCCAGTCCCGGCGAAAGTGCCCACGCACTTGACTCCAAAGATGTCGACCGCCGTCCGTTCGACCTTGAGACGGTCTGCAACACGTCGTTTGAAATCGATCATTACCAGCCGATTCTCTATGTTCTTGAGAGTTTCGATCAACTTCGCGATGCCATGAACACCTACGCGCAGCGACTCCTTGACCCAGCCCGTCGGCCCGTGAACGCATAAGCGGCGCGAACGTCACCGCTACACTCCGCGGAATGCGCCGCACCCTGAATTCTTGCCCGTTGTGGGCACCTGTCACTGCAACCACCGCGGCACTGCTCGGCGGCTGCGCCCTTGGTCCGAACTATCAAGCGCCACAGGTTCCGGTGGAGCCGCAATTCACCGCCAAGAGTGATTCCGCCCTCGCGGTAACCGAACCAATCAGCGAGCGCTGGTGGCAGAATTTCAACGACCCCGTGCTCGGCGAACTGGTGTCGCGTGCCGACATGCAGAACATCGATCTGCGACGCACACTGCTTGCGCTTGAGGAGTACCGCGCGCAATACACCATTGATTTTTCCAAGCTGTTCCCGGAAATGGATACGGGGCTCGGGTACAGCCGCCGGCGTATCAACGGTAATGCCATCGGAATTCAGAATTCGGACGCGCTGAAACAGAGCTTCAGCAATTGGGAATGGAACATCGCTTCCGCTGCTTGGGAGATTGACGTGTGGGGCGCCGTGCGCCGGCAGATCGAAGCAGGTGTGTCGCGCGTGCAGATGAGCGCCGCTGAATACCGCGCAGCGTTAGTCAGTATTCGCGCTGAAGTTGCCCAGGCGTATGTCACCATTCGACAACTGCAAGCACAGCGCAAGGCGTACCGGGACCTTGCCCAGGGCTACGGAAAGCTGGTCGGCGCGATCGAGAAGAAGGTTCGCTACCAGGCTGGATCAAAGGTGGAACTTGGCGAGGTGCGATCACGGCAATCATCCGCATTGGCTGAGTCGCTTCGCTTTGACGGGATGATCGCTAAACAGCTTTCCGGACTGTGCATTCTGTTGGCTGAGACACCGGAACGCATTCGCGCATTAGTTGAAAACGAGGGCAAAGTGCCCACCGTGGACATGCCCATTGCGGTGGGTATCCCCTCAACACTACTCATGCGCCGCCCCGACGTTCAAGCTGCGGAGCGCAACTTCCAGGCCGCCACTGCTGAAATCGGCGTCGCCGAGGCAGGCTATCTGCCACGCTTTACATTCACTGGAAACTTCATCATCCAGACTCCGAACTTCAGTGACTTGGGGGATGTCAACAAGAATATGACCTACGGATTCACGCCCGCGGTCAGTTGGAATTTCATGAACATCCTGACCGGTGCAGCCGAAGCGCGCGTCAAGCAAGCCAAGGCGCGTTCTGCTGATGCCCTGCTGCGATACCAACTCGCGGTGGTCACTGCAGTCAACCAAGTGGAATCTTCGATTACTTCATTTACAGCAGCACGTGCTGTGCGCAGCAACTTTACAGACAGCGCCCGCGAAATCGGCGCGTCGTATGACTTGGCGTTCATGCAATACAACGCCGGCACCATTGATATCTCCCGCCTCATTGAGTTTCTTCAGGCATCGGTACTGGCGCGGAATGGACTTGCGCAAGCCGAGGGCCTGGTGGCGCAAGACTGCGTTGAGTTGTACCGATCGCTCGGTGGTGGTTGGGAGAACAGCCCAATGCCGAGCGCTGTCGAAGACGTCAAGCGATTCAATCCCACCCCAACCGCAAACGACTTCTTGGCGCCAAGCAGTGCAACTGCTAGCCAGTCCAACGGCTAAGTACACACACATGACTATGAAGAACACTGGATGTATCGCAGCAATCATGCTGACCGCCGCTGCCACCAGCGCTTGCTCGCGCGCGCCACAAGGACCGGCTGGAATGCCTCCATCGCCAGTGCGCACTGTCAAGCCAACGGTCAGCGATGTACCCATCCACCGCGAATACCCAGGCATGACCATGAGCGTTCGCACCGTTGACATCATTCCGCGCGTGAGCGGATGGATCGACACGCAAGGCTTCACCAATGGCCAGGCAGTCAGCGAAGGACAGATGTTGTACGTCATCGATCCGCGCCCCTACCGCGTCATGGTGGAAAAGGCGAAAGCAGATGTTGCGGTTGTAGAGGCGGAACTGAAGAACGCCAGCGACAAAGTAGTGCGCAACCGCCCGCTCGTTGAGGTGTCGGCAATTTCGCAAGAAGCATTCGATCAAATGCTGGCCAACCAGCGAACCGCGGAAGCTAATCTTGATGCGCGCCACGCCGCGCTTGATGACGCGAACCTGAATCTTTCCTTTACCCGCATTGCCAGCCCCGTCACGGGCCAGGCAAGCGCAACCAACAAGTACGCCGGCACCTCCGTCACTCCACAGGAGACCTTGGTGACTGTTCGGCAAATGGATCCACTGTGGGTTGAGTTTGAGCCCACTGATTCGGATATCCCCGCACTGCGTCGCATGCAGCTTGCTGGTGATGGAACCACGCAAGCCTCACTGCCGAGCGGTACCTGGAAGCGCTCCGGCAAGGTGGTGTTCATTGACAATTCAGTGAACCGCGACACTTCCACTATTCGAACCCGGATTGAAGTCCCCAATGCGGACTTGGTCATGGCGCCGGGCGCGTATGTCACTGTGAAACTCCAGGTGGATGAGTTGAAAAACGCTGTTTCCATACCGGAAAATGCACTGACCTATCAAACCGCCGCCGCTACTGTGTGGGTCGTCGACGCCGAAGGTAAGGCGCATCAGAAGGTGGTGACCACGGGCCCGCGCGGTGGAGCGGGCATCGTCATTGCCGATGGGCTCGGCGCGGATGAGACGGTGGTGATTGAAGGCATGCAGAAGCTCCGCGATGGAACCCAAACCGTTCCGCCGGAAGTCATGTTGCAGGCGGTGGAAGCAAAAATTGAGAAGCGCATGGGTAAGGCTGCCGAATGATTGATTTCTTCATTAAGCGCCCCATCTTTGCAACGGTGATCGCATTGCTTATGGTGATCGCGGGTGGTCTTGCCATGACCATCATGCCGGTCTCGCAGTTTCCGCCGATCACTCCACCGACTGTCCAGGTGTCCGCGTTCTATCCCGGTGCTTCCGCAGAGACAACGTCCGACGTGGTCACTCGCCTACTTGAACGGCAAATCAACGGCGTGCCCGGCATGATTTACATGTCGAGCAATTCCGTGAACGGCGGGAATGCGGTCATCACCGTCACCTTCGACGTCGGATACGACCTCTCCATCGGCACAGTTGATGTGCAGAACTACGCGCAGACTGCTATCCCGCAGTTGCCACCGGAAGTGCAGCGCCAGGGCATTTCGGTCCGCAAGCAGTCAACCGACTTTGTGCAGGTGGTTGGCCTGCGTTCGCCAAAGGGCACGTACAACGCTGACTTTCTAGCCAATTACGCTGATATCAATATCGTTCAGACGCTGCAGCGCATCCCGGGTGTTGCTCAGGTTTCTAACTTTGGACTGCGTCAGTATTCCATGCGTATCTGGATGGACACGCAGAAATTGGCGGCGCTTGGCATCGAACCACAGACCGTCTACAAGGCGATCGATGAGCAGAATCGCCAAGCGGTTGGTGGACAGACTGGTGCGTCGCCTACTACTGCCGTGATGCCTGCATTCACCATGCAGGTGAATACCCTTGGCCGCCTGGAGCAGGTCAAGGAGTTTGAACAGATCGTGGTGCGCAGTGGCAAGAACGGAACCGTGCTCCTGAAGGACGTTGCACGCGTTGAGCTTGGCGCCGCAAGTTACGCCACCATTGGCAAGCAAGATGGCGAGGCGAGCGGATTGTTGGGCGTATTCCAACTTCCCGGATCGAACGCGTTTGAGATTGCCAAAGGGGTCGGCGCGGCGATGGAGTCACTCAAGAAGGACTTCCCGGAAGATGTTGATTACCGAATCAACTACGACACCACCAAATTCGTCCGGGCGTCAATCGAGGAAGTGGTCTCCACTTTCTGGGAAGCCGCGCTGCTGGTGTTGATCATCATTTACGTGTTCCTGCAGAGTTTCCGCACAACGATCATCCCGATGATCGCCATTCCGGTGTCAATCATCGGAACATTTGCCATCATGCTGGGGCTTGGATTCTCGATCAATACGCTAACCCTGCTAGGCCTGGTGCTCTCTATCGGCATCGTGGTGGACGATGCCATCGTGGTAGTGGAGAACGTGGAACGCAAATTCGAAGCCGGTGAAACGGATCCGTACCGAGCGGCAAGCGCGGCGATGAAGGAAGTGGCTGGCCCAATTGTTGCCACCACACTTTCGCTGGCAGCGGTCTTCGTTCCGGCATCACTCATGCCCGGAGTGACCGGTCAGCTCTATAACCAGTTTGCAATGACCATTGCCATTTCAGTGGTTCTGTCTGGCATCAACTCACTCACACTGAGCCCCGCGCTTGCCGCCATCTTCCTGCGCCCCCGCAAGATGGCCGAGCGTGGTTTCTTTGGTGCGTTCAATCGGCAATTT
>DBCE01000223.1:0-3173 GCA_002292895.1 Phycisphaerales bacterium UBA966 | reverse complement strand
GTGATCAACGCGCCGACGGCGTTCGTGCCTGACGAAGACAACGGTTACTTCTTTGTTGCCTACCAATTGCCCGCGGGTTCCCCGCTGGAACGCACCAATGCTGTCGCTGCCGAAGCGCGCAAAATTGTTGCGGCACAGCCGGAAGTCGACACGATCATCGAAATCAACGGTCTGAACTTTCTATCCAATGCGCCGCAGTCCAACAGTGGCGTGCTCATTCCGGTACTCAAGCCGTGGTCGGAACGCACCGGCAGAGCGCAAAGCACCACTGCCATCGTGCAACGATTGCAGCCACTTCTGTGGACCATTCCAGGGGCGATGGCTTTCCCATTCAACCCGCCATCAATCCCAGGGCTGGGAACGGTTGGTGGATTCCAGTTGCAGTTGATTGACCGAGCAGGCCTGGGCACCGACGCTCTGTACGCCGCGGCAATGAATGTCGTGGCCGAGTCACGCAACCACCCGGACAAACTGTTGGGCGTTTCTACGTTCTTCCAGAAGGACGTCCCCCAAGTTTGGCTTGATATCGACCGCGCTAAGTTGCAGCGCTTGGGCGTGACCGTTGCGGACGCATTCGCGGTGTTGCAATTGAATTTCGGAAGCGCATACGTCAACCAGTTCAATCGATTCAATCAGGTGTATCAGGTGTACGTGCAAGCGGACGCGCGCTACCGCATGGCGCCGGAGGATCTCGGTAAGTTGTATGTGCTCAACCGCGATCGAGAGATGATCCCGTTCTCTGCGTTCGCACATGAACGCACCACGACCGGTCCGGACAACCTGACACACTACAACGTCACCGACACCATCGCCATCAATGGCGCAGGTGCTCCTGGCGTCAGCTCCGGCGTTGCCACTGCATTCATGGAAGAGATTTGCGACAAGGTCCTTCCGCAAGGCATGACCTATGAGTGGACGGGCATCGTCTATCAAGAGCGCACCTCTTCGAACGCCGCCCCCATCGTCTTCACGTTGGCAATCATTGCAGTGTTCCTGTTCCTTGCTGCCCAGTACGAAAGTTGGACGCTGCCGATCCTGGTGGTGATCGCCATTCCGTTTGCTGCGCTCGGCGCAGTGGGCGGCCTCCGCCTGGCAGGTATGCCGCTTGATATCTATGCGCAGATCGGGTTGGTGATGCTCATTGGATTGGCGGCAAAGAATGCCATCTTGATCGTGGAGTTTGCCAAGGAGGCCACGGAGCGCGGACGTTCGCCCGTGCAAGCTGCCATGGATGCGGCGCGCCTGCGCCTGCGGCCGATCTTGATGACCGCACTCAGCTTTATCTTGGGCGTGGCGCCCTTGGTGATCGCTACGGGCGCTGGTGCGAACGCACGCCGATCGATCGGCGTGACGGTCATGGTTGGACTGGCGGTATCGACGCTCCTGTCCTTGGTCATTGTGCCGGTCTTCTATGCACTGCTCGTCGTCATTCGTGACCGCGTGTGGGGGCCTGATGAGCCGGACGCCGAGCAGCCCGCCAAGTAACCTTCGTGGCATGAGCAACGCCGCTGCAGCGCCAACTATCACGCACGCTGAATTCCGCGCCCGACGCGACCGGCTACTGGCCGAACTTGGGCAATCGGCGGGATTGGTCCTCGCTGGCGATGCGGATCCATCGCTGCACCATCCGTGGAAACCGCATGCCCACTTTGAATACCTCACTGGCGTCACCGATGAGCCCGGGGCCATGCTCTTCCTCGATCCCACCAATCCAGTGCCAGCCAAGCGCGCCACGTTGCTCCTTCGGCCGCTCAATCCAGAGGTAGAGAAGTGGGACGGCTTCCGCGATGAACTGGGAGGCGCGCTCCGAACCCGCACTGGGATCGACACCGTCCTTCGCACCGGAATGCTCAGCAGGCTGCTCTTGGAGGCAACGCGCCGCACTCGGTCGCTTGCGTGCCTGATGCCGCTTGCTGCTTGGAATTCGCCGGTATCTGCAGACCTCGCCATCCTGCGCGCGCAAGCCGAGCGCGTCCCCGGAACGCAAGTCACTGATCGCAGCGATCTCCTCATGAAGATGCGCGCCGCGAAGAGTGCAGCGGAAATTGCCTGCATCCGCGAAGCTGGCCGCATTACCGCTACGGGCTTCGCTGCCGCCATGAAGTCCATGCGCGCTGGCATGAATGAGTTTGACCTGCAGGAAGCAGTGGAACACGCATACCGCAGCAACGGCGCGCGGGAGTTGGCCTTCCGCACCATCGCCGGTGGCGGGTTTAACGCTACGGTCCTGCACTACCACGCCAACGATCACGCTCTCATGACCGGCGAGTTGGTGGTTCTTGATAGTGGGGCAAAGTTTGCGGGCTACTCAGCCGACGTCACCCGGACGCTGCCAGTTTCTGGAACATTCACCCCGCGGCAACGCGAACTCTATGACTTGGTGCTCCGCTCCCAGGCCGCCGCGATCAGCGCCGTGAAACCGGGAGCCACGCTCGCCGAGATCGATGCCGCTGGGCGCAAGGTCATTGTGGATGCCGGCTACGGCGACGCATTCATCCACGGAATGGGCCACCATTTAGGCTTGGAAACACACGATGCTTCCCCGGATGCGCCCCTTGAAATCGGCGCCGTCATCACCATTGAGCCCGGCATCTACCTGCCCAAGGAATCCGTGGGAATCCGGATCGAAGACGATGTGGCAGTGACCGCTACAGGTCACGAGGTGCTCACCCCGTCCATCCCACGAAGTGCCGACGACGTGGAACGAGCGATGGCGCGCTGAGCAAGCGCAGCAAATTCCGCGACGCTTATGTTCAGACTTGGCTTAGACAGCCAAGGAGTTCACCAAAACCACATCAACGCAGCCGATGATTCGGGTGGGAGATCGCATGGATCGCGCCTCCTGCCGCGGCCGGGCTCCGGTCGGTGACTGAAGGAGGGCTCTTGATGTTCGCCTACCGCACCGTATTTGTTAGCGATGTTCACTTAGGGTTCCGCGGCGCGCGCGCCGAGGAGTTTGCTGCATTCCTCAAGCGCGTGCAGTGTGAACGCCTGTACTTGGTGGGAGACATTGTTGATATGTGGGCGCTTCGGCAGCGCTGGACGTGGCCATTGACGCACAATCAAGTGGTGCGGCGACTTCTCAAGTTGGCTCGCCATGGAACAAAGGTGATTTACATACCGGGCAATCATGATGATTCGCTCCGTCCGTATGCCGGTATGGAACTTGCAGG
>DBCE01000105.1:3142-3442 GCA_002292895.1 Phycisphaerales bacterium UBA966 | reverse complement strand
GGCCCACAGTCCCGCAAGGACAAATTCCGCGCATGAAGCTCGAACCGCGGCATCGGTACTGGCATTCACTTCAAATGCCTTGTCCCATGCTTCTGGGACGCTGTTCATGCGTTGCGCGTATTGAGCACTGGGCACAAGATCGCCTACTTCAATGCGCACGCCCTTGGCGAACGCATCCGCGATGGCTGCGAGGCCGTGCTCTTCGACGTATTCCTTGAATACCACGCCAACCGCTTCAGCAACGATTGCATCAATCACTTGGCGCTCGTTCATCTGATGGCTGCCCATGAGATCAAGTTC
>DBCE01000105.1:0-3054 GCA_002292895.1 Phycisphaerales bacterium UBA966 | reverse complement strand
CGACGCCGTGCGCTGGCCACCATGGTGCGCCAATTGGCAACGCTGAAGCGTGCGCTGACTCCCGAAGCATGATCCACAAACTTGCTGCGCCGAGCAGCGATGGAAATTTCTTCCACCACTCGATCCATAAATGGCGGAACAATCACTGGGAATTCGCCACCCAGATCCATGCCTGCCTCTTGCCGAGTGATGGCAATGCCGGCGTCACGCTCGCGTGGATAGTGGGTGACCACCGTGCTACCAATGCGGTCCTTCAGCTGCGGAATCACCTTGCCGGAGCGGTTGTAGGTGCTTGGATTTGCGCTGAACACCAGTAGCACATCAAGATCAAAACTCACCGGATAGCCGCGAATTTGCACGTCGCGTTCTTCCAGCACATTGAAGAGACCTACTTGCACCAGTTCATCAAGGTCGGGAAGTTCGTTCATGGCAAAGATGCCGCGGTGCATGCGCGGAACCAGACCGAAGTGCAGGGCGTCTTCCGAGCCCATGCTGGTGCCGGCAGCAAGCCGCGATGGATCGATTTCACCAATCAGGTCGGCGAACTTGGTGCCTGGGGCCAATCGTTCGGCGTAGCGATCTTTGCGATGCCACCATGCGATATGAATGCGATCGGCGGTGTTGGCGCACATCTCTCGCCCGGCGCGCGTAATGGGGTGTTCCGGATCTTCATGCACTGCGCAACCGGGAATGTCCAAGTAGGGCAGCCACTCATCAAGGAAGTTGGGAAGCATCCGCATCAGGCGGCTCTTGCCTTGGCCTTTCTCGCCAAGAAACAAGATGTCATGACCAGCGATGATGGCCGTTGCCAGTTCCGGCAGAACGGTGTCGTCATAACCAAGAATGCCGGGGAATAGACCGCCGGCACCCCGGTCGCCACGCGCCGACGATGCGGCGAGGGCGTGCTCGAAGTTGGTGCGGAGTTCCGCCTTCACAGACCGGCTGCGCCAGCCCGATGCACGAAGTTCAGCCAAGGTGTGAATAGCAGGGGATGTTGGCATAGGTGTTGCTTCGCCGATCATGGGTGACTGTATGCAACGGAATCACTTGGTAGTGCTTTGTAGCCAACCTTTACGCCAGAAATAAGTCATCAGGCCAATGACGGTCAATCCCATGAGGGCCAAGGCAAATGGATAGCCGAGCATCCAGTCAAGCTCCGGCATGTGTTTAAAGTTCATCCCGTACACGCCGGCAATAAAGGTCAGCGGCATGAACAGCGTGGCAATGATTGTCAGAACTTTAGATGTTTCTGCCACCTTGAGATTGATGCTGGTCATATAAATGTCCAGTAAATCATTGGCCATGTACCGGTCGGTCTCAAGTTGGTCCAAGACGCGCGATATGTGATCGTTGAGATCGCGCAGGTAGTGGCGCGTGTCAGCATCAAAGACGCGGTCGAGTGAGGCCAGTGCGATGGCAGCGTCGCGCAGTGGATGCACAGCGCGGCGCACACGAATCAGTTCCGCGCGAATGCGGCGAATCTTTCCGAGCGTTCGGCCATCAGGCTTGGTGAATGCTTCATCTTCCAGCGGCTCGAGCGCTTCGCCGATCCGGTCAACGATGGGGAAGTAGCCATCAACGACTGAATCAGCGATCGCATAGGAGAGGTACGCAGCACCAGAGGTTCGCACTCTTCCTTTACCCTCACGGATACGGTTGCGGAGTGGATCCAGGCAATCTCCGGGGACGCTTTGGAACGTCACCACCACGCGCGCGGTCACCCAGATTGCAAGTTGTTCAGTCCAGAATCCGCGTTCATCTTCATGCGGCATGGGCAGCACCAAGAATGTGGCGTCGCCGTAGGGCTCGCTCTTCGCCCGTTGCGCTGTGTCGGTGGCATCTTCCATGGCAAGTGGATGGATGCCAAAGTGGTCGGCAATCTCCTTGAGAAGCGCCACATTTCCAAAGCCATCCACATCAACCCACAACACGGGCCACTCCGTACCCAGCGCAATGATGTCGGCAACACTGGCGGCGACAAATTCCTTGTAGCTGGTCGGGCCGTAGGCAAATACCGTGACGACTGGCGGAATGTCATCCGGCGAAACGACGATGGTTCCGGGGGGCGTGTAGATGTGTCGCGGACTGGACAGGCGCCGAAACTTCTGTCGAGCACGCCGAGCCGTGACGGCGGTCTTTCGAAGTGCGTCAGTGACCAAACTACTGAGCGGGTCGGTGTTGTGATGCTGAGTCATCGATTCGAACCTTTCGTCACGCTGGCACCTCAATGATGGTCAGCTTGTCAGTGGCTGGCTCAAGCGTGGCCACGGTGTATCGCGGCGCGCGGTGCAATGCGCCCGGATTGATGATGCGCGTGCCGGCGTTCCGTTCGTCGCGCAGTTCATGGGTATGGCCGTGAATCAAGTAATGAGCACCGCTGGTGACCGCCGCGCGTAGAGGAGGGAGTTCATGTCCGTGCGTGAAGGCGATGCGCTTTCTGTCCACAGTGATTTCGCCACTATCGCCGTGCACCGTGATGCCAATGTTGGCTGCGTAGCGAGCCAAGGAGTCACGATTCCAGTCGCAATTGCCCCAGACAAGGTGGCTATCAAGACCCGCCAGTTGGTCAAGGACTAAGTCATCCTCCACATCGCCGCAATGAATGAATGTGGTGGCGCCCTTTGCTTGCAGAGCCTCAATGGCACGCTTGGTGCGTTCCCATCGAGAATGGCTGTCGGAAATGAGACCGACGATGGCAGGCATGGCGCAAGGGTACTAGGATCCCCGGTACCTTTGCCGACTCACATGTCTACCCCCACCTGCGTCACTCGCTTCGCTCCCTCCCCGTCCGGTCATCTGCATGTCGGCGGCGCACGCACGGCTTTGTTCTGCTGGGCCTATGCCAAGGGGAAGGGCGGCACCTTCTTGCTCCGTATTGAGGACACCGACCAGAAGCGATCAAGCGACTCGGCCAGCGTCGGATTTCTGAAGGACTTGGCATGGCTCGGAATCGGTTGGGACGAGGGTCCGGTGCTCGGTACCCACGGCGGTGGTGCGCACGGTCCGTACTTCCAGAGCGAGCGATTGGATATTTACAACCGCTACCTCGCGCAG
>DBCE01000160.1 GCA_002292895.1 Phycisphaerales bacterium UBA966 | reverse complement strand
CGTTTCAGCGCAATTCGCGCGGCAGTGCAATAGTGGCGTCGGCGGCAACCTGCTTGAAATGTTCCGGCAGCGGGCACGTCACCGTCACTGGGGCGCCCGTGG
This sequence comes from Phycisphaerales bacterium UBA966, assembly GCA_002292895.1. Lineage (GTDB taxonomy): Bacteria > Planctomycetota > Phycisphaerae > Phycisphaerales > SM1A02 > UBA966. The sequence continues at coordinate 5,846 of DBCE01000160.1, read as the reverse complement.
TTGGATGCGCAAATGTCAGGGTGAGTGCGTGCAATGCCAGTGGCTGCATGGCACGACCCTTGGGCGGCCGACTGGTGATCGGCGGCAGATCCACTCGATAGACCGATTCGCCAACGACGGGGCAGCCAAGTTCCGCCATGTGCGCGCGGATCTGGTGCAGCCGACCCGTTTCGATTTCTACATCTAACAGTGTGCGTCGATGTCCGGAGCCGAGTGACTTCCAGCGGGTGATGGCGGGGCGACCACCGCCGCGATGATCGACCAGCGAAATCTTCATGTCGCCGCGGCGCACTTCGTCAAGCGGAAGTTCAATGCTTCCTTCCGGGCGCGGGGGCTTGCCTTCCACAATGGTCAGGTAGCGCTTTCGAACGGTCCGGGCCGCAAACTGCGCCCGCAAAGCGTCGTATGCGCTTGCCTCCAAAGCAATGATGATTGCTCCGCTTGAATCGCGGTCAAGGCGATGCACCAATCCAAAGTCGCGCGCGGTGCCGAGTGAACTTGCAAACGCTCCCCAGCGCGCAAAGATTCCATTCATGAGGCTGTCGTCGCGGTGCCCCAGGCCTGGTTCGCTGACCACGCCCGCGGGCTTGGCGATGACAAGGAAGCCAGCATCTTCGTAGAGGACATCAAACTGGACCGCGGGATTTGGGATGGGCTGCGTCATGGCTTCGTATGATCGCGATGGTAGCTCGTTGTGAAGGCCGTGTATGTCGCATGCAGACCCAACCATCCTCCTGAGTTTCGATGTCGAGGAGTTTGACGCCCCGATTTCCCGTGGGCGGGCTATGTCGATGGCGGAGCAGATGGAGCAGGGTGCTCGCGGACAAGAACGCACGCTTGCCCTGCTTGATGGTTTGCGGGTGCCAACCACCATGTTTACGACCGCCAACTTTGCAGAGTGGCATCCGGGGCTCCTGGCCCGTGCCGCGCAGAACCATGAGATTGCCAGCCACGCCCGCTGGCACGCCAGTTTCAGCGTCGATGATCTGGCCACCAGCCGCGCCCTCCTGCGCGCGGCAAGCGCTCAGGAAGTACTTGGGTTTCGTCGACCCCGCCTGCAGTACACGGATCCGGCCGCCATTGCCGCGGCGGGCTATGCCTATGACAGTTCGGTGAATCCCATCTGGCTACCGGGGCGATACAGCAATCGTTCGCTGCCGCGCATCCCGTATCGGGTGGGTGGGATTCTGGAAGTCCCTATCTCTACGACTCCGGGACTTCGGCTGCCGCTGTTCTGGCTGGCGTGGAAGAACCTACCAATGCCAATTGTGCGCGAGGCGTGTGAGCGCTGCCTTGCGGCCGACGGCGTGTTGAATCTGTTCTGGCACCCCTGGGAATTTATCGATCTGCGCGGCGCGGGATTGCCGCTCTATATGCGCCGGGTCGATGGCGAACGCATGTGCGATCGATTTGCGGCGTTTGTTGATTGGCTGCGATCGCGGGGGCGCTTTGCGACATTCACGGAGTGGATGGGACGCGGGATATGATTCCGTCATGCAACAAGTGTTGAAGGGATTCATGTTGGTGCTGATGGCGATGTTCATCAGTACCAACATCGGCGCGACATCGACAACAGCGCCTCTACAAGTGCAAAGCGCTCAGGCGGCCGAGACCGATCCGCGGATTGCAGCCATTGCTCGTTATAACCAAGACGCAGCCAATGAAACAGCGCGCGTTCGCGCCGATCAGGAACATGTCAGTCAAGTGGTTGGCAACCTCAAAGTTGCGATCAAGGAATTGCGTGCGATCAAGGAGTCAGACGAACGCCGGGTTCTGCTTGCGGGAAGCGGATCCGACCCGATCACTGAGGTACTGCTGCGGCATCGCGATTCGCTGCCGCCACTTGCGAATCAGCGTCGTGACTTGGAGGCGGCGCGGACCGGGGCTGCTTCGGCAGAGATTGGACGCCTGGACGCAACGGAAGATCTTGCCGGTGCTGAACGAACCAATGAGGCTGCGGAGGCATTGATCGCCGATCAGCCAACTGGACATGCCACTGCTGCAGAATTGGCGCCGCTCTTTCGTCAGCGCGCTGACCAGTACCTCCGTCCGCTGGTTTCGGCACTCACCTCTTACTCGGCGATCCTTGCGGAGGAAGTGGTCGTTCGCAGCGAATACACGGAACTTCTTGAGCAGTACCGGAATTTCATTGATACGCACTTGTTGTGGCTCCCGGATATGCCCGTGATTGGAGAGCGAGATGTGCGTGGCGTCACAGACCATGTCGGTCGCTATGCAACCCGAACCTTCTGGGGTGCTATCGGTGAGGACCTTGTTGATAGCTTTCGATTCCGTCCATTCCGATGGATTGGCGGTGCATTGCTGGTGCTGGCATTGGCATTGATTCGTGGTCGGGGTTTCCGATTCATCTCCAAAACGCCGGTGCCTGGCAGTTCCACCGAGGCTGGGTTGGTCAACATTGGCAGCGCTGTGCTTGAATCGGTGATCCTGGCTGCGCCGATTCCGCTGGCACTGCAGTTTGCTGGGCTATTGATCGAATCCACACCGGCCGCAGCCACCGCGGCGCCCTTTGGATCCGCAATGCATTCGGTCGCTGGATATGCATTCCTGATTTCGTTTGCACTGGCACTTTCGGCGCACGGTGGAGCGGGTGAGCGGCAGCTGGGTTGGTCGCTGTCAACAATGACGTCCATTCGGCGCGCGATGTTGGCACTTGCTGCAGGATTTCTCCCGGCGATCTTTGTTGCCCAAGCCAGTTTGAATATGGACGGCATTGCCGGCAGCGAGGAGATTGCGCGGTGGGCGGTGATTGTGGCGCTTTTGGTATTGACCGCTGTTTCTGCTCGCATCTTTCGACCGTCGCATGGGGTGTTCTCAGGCGTGATTGCGGCAAATCCAACTGGTTTGATTTCCATGCTGCGGCCGGTGTGGTACCCCGTGTGCGCACTACTGCCGGCAGTGTTGGCGTTGGGCGCTGCGGCGGGTTATGTCATTACTGCCATCACCGTTGTGGAGAACATTGCGCGGAGTTACTGGGTGATATTGCTTCTTGCCGTTGGGATTTCCGCGCTCGGGCGCATTGGGGGCGCGGCGCTTGATCGATTTGACCTTGCTGGCCAATTGGAAGCGCGCGAAGAGGCGCGCTTTGAAGATCAACTGCGTAGCTTTGGCAGGCTGCTCTTGGCGCTCGTCACCGTCGCTGGATTGGCGTGGGCGTGGAATGACTTGATTCCAGCGTTTGGAATTGTGAGCAACATGGCAGTGTGGACGGTGGCTGCGGGCGAAGGAAGCGCGCGCGTGCCCGTGACTGTCCGCGACGCCGTGTTCTGCGTGGCAACCGTGGTAGTCACCATGTCGCTGGTGCGGGACTTGCCCGGAATCATCAACATCGTCATTCTTCGGCGCTTCCCGATCGACCGCAGTGCGCGCTACGCGTTGGTTGCGCTCGGCAGGTATTTGATTGTGGTGACTGGAATCATTGTGGCGCTCGCGTGCTTGCGTATCCGTTGGAACGATGTGCAATGGCTTGCAGCAGCAGTGACGGTTGGACTTGGATTTGGGTTACAGGAGATCTTTGCAAACTTCGTCTCTGGTCTGATTCTGCTGGCGGAGCGACCGGTGCGGATTGGTGACTTGGTAACCATTGACGGAATTTCGGGTCGCGTGTCCCGCATTGCCGCCCGAGCTACCACGATCGTTGACTTTGACAACAAGGATGTGATCATTCCGAACAAGCAACTGATTACTGGCAAGATCACCAACTGGACGCTGCAAGAGTCAAGCGTGCGCGTCACCATTCGAGTGTCCGTTGAGGCCGATGCTGATCTTGATTCGGCAGTGGCCGGACTGCGTGAAGCGGCGGCAGGCTCTGCCGGGGTCATTGCCAATCCTGGTCCGGAAGTTCTGTTGGTTGGATTTACGTCCGGATCTGCGGATATTGATGTCTCTATCTACGTAGCGCGCCCGGGTGAATTGCAGCCAGCGCGCCATGATTTGGTAGGTCGAAGCAAGCGAATCCTGACTGAACGGGGCATTGCCATTGCCATTCCGCAAATGGACGTTCATGTGCACGGTGCACCACCATTGAATGCCAATGCGCCGCAGGGTGCTCGCTGATTGTCCGTCAACGGAGATGCCTACATGACCATGCAAGCCACCCCGCGCAACTTTGGAACCTCAGCTCGCCTACAGCCCTTTGGCGAGAGCGTATTTGCCACCATTTCAAGACTGGCCGCGCAACATGGCGCCGTGAATCTGGGGCAGGGCTTCCCCAACTTTGACGGTCCGCAGTTCGTCAAGGATGCCGGCATGCGTGCTATCAAGGATGGATTTGGTCAGTACGCACGGACCTTTGGTGTGCCGGAACTCAACGCGGCCGTAGCGGCTCGCTTTCGGGCAACCAGCGGTATTGAAGTTGCTCCCGACGCGGAGGTCACAGTCACCAGTGGTTGTACAGAGGCGATTGCTGCCGTCATGCTTGGGCTCATTAATCCAGGCGATGAAGTGGTGCTGGTGGAGCCGTTCTATGACTCGTATGCGGCATGCGTAGCGATGGCCGGCGGAACGGTTCGTGCCATCCGGTTGCAGGCGCCGGAATTTGCATTTCCGATTGATGAACTCCGCCGCGTGGTTGGCCCGCAAACCAAGGCGATTTTGATCAATAGCCCGCATAATCCGCTTGGTCGAGTGCTGACGCGCTCCGAACTGGAAGGAATCGCCGCGGTGGCCCGGGTCGCCGATTGCTTGGTGTTCTCTGACGAGGTGTACGAAGAGATTTGGTATGGCGAGCCGCCGGTCTCCATAGCAACGCTGCCAGGTATGCGCGAACGCACCGTGGTGATGTCAAGCTTGGGCAAGACCTTCAGTCTGACCGGTTGGAAGATTGGTTGGACCATCGCGCCTCCAAACATCACGGCCGGGATTCGTGCAGCGCATCAATTCCTGACATTCTGCAGCGCGACGCCACTGCAGCGCGCCGCGGTGGATGCATTGCAAGCGCCGCGTTCGTACTACGAAGCGCTGCGTGCTGATTACCTGATGCGCCGGGATGCCATGCTGACCGTGCTGCGCGGCGCTGGCTTTGACCCCTACGTTCCGGATGGTTCATACTTCGTGGTCGCGGAGCACGAACGGTTTGGTTTCCCAAATGATTTTGCGTTTGCGCTGCACTTAGTTGAGAAAGTTGGCGTTGCGTGTATTCCGTGCAGTGCCTTCTATGCACCGCAGGCCGATGGAACCAAGGACGCGGACGCCTGCCGGTTAGTGCGCTTTGCGTTCTGCAAGACGGACGAAACGATTCGTGATGCAGGGATTCGACTGCGTTCACTCAGCGCGCGTTCTTAATTCTTCGGTTGGCTTGCAGGCGCGCCGCCGTCCCGGGCAAGAGCGGCTTCATAGAGTCGCATGGCCTTTGGCATGATCTTGTTCAGGCGGCCGATGCGGGTTTCGTCGCTTGGATGCGTGGAGAGAAACTCTGGTGGAGCACCAGATTTCTCAGACATGCGCCTCCATAACGTGATGGCCGAGCGCGGGTCGTAACCAGCATCGGCGGCGATCATCAGGCCGAGGTTGTCGGCTTCGGATTCCTGCAATCGGCTCCACGGGAGCAGTACGCCGACGTTGGAACCAAGCCCCATGGCGGCCATGGTTGCTTGTTGGGCCGCTGGGCTCATATCGCCGAGCGCCACCGCGGTGCCCTGCATGGCGCCTTGGATAATCACGTTGCCAGAGATGCGCTCGCCGGCGTGGCGGGCAATGGCATGGGATGCCTCATGCCCCATGACCACGGCGAGTTCGTCATCGGTCTGCGCCATCTGCAGTAGCCCCGTATAGACCGCCGACTTGCCACCCGGCAATGCCCAGGCGTTCACCATTGCTGGATCATC
>DBCE01000066.1 GCA_002292895.1 Phycisphaerales bacterium UBA966 | reverse complement strand
AGGGCGCAGTTCCCGGATGCGCTGGATCTGTTCGTGCGGCTTGCGATTATCGTTCGAAGCGATCGTGTCCATGACAATCGCGCCGGCGCCGAGTGCTGCGCGCTTCGCACTTTCGGCGGTCATTTGCCGCACCACACCGGCCACCATCATTTGCAGGCCACCGCCAGCGGACGAGGTGGAGATATAGACGTCGCAACCGTTTGGATCAGTGAGTGACGTGCGGCGAATCACGGTGCCGTCGTCAGCGATCAATCGGCGGCCGGAGAGTTCTTGCAGTTCGGTGACGGAGTTGGTGACGCCAAGTGTGACATCGGCAAACGGCGCCTCCACGGTGGTCGGCGCTTCCCCGCGCTGCGTCTGGCGATAGTGGCCATCCACAAGTTCGATCAGAATGGCCTTGGTGGTGGTGGAGCCGCAGTCCGTGGCGACGATGACCTGAATGCGGTCGGGCGTGGGCGGAGTCTTGGCAGATGACGAGGCAGCGTGCGAGGCGGTCATGAGCCGCGCAGGTTACTTGCGGGGTTCGGTGCGGCGAACAGTGCGGCCCGGGCGAAGAAATGTGCGGCGATACGGGCAGCGGCCGTCAGGCGACTGACTCGCGCTGCAATTCCTGCGCCAGCCACGTGATGCTGCCGCGTCGCTCCAAGTACTTGACGAGCACTGCGTAGCGCACGGGATCGAGCACCGCTGTGGCGAACGGCTGGATAAAGTGCAAAGCCTGCGCGCCGACATTGTTGAGCGGCTCGACGCTCTCCAAGAAGAACACCGCGGGAGTCACCAGACCGCGCCGACGAATCTCCGCGATGAGCGGATCGAGCGCGGCGCGTTCTTCCGGCGAAGGCACCGCCGGGCCTGCTGGCTCGACAGCGAACGCGTGGCGGAGAGTGTTGCGGAGGCGGGAGGGCATGGGGCGGTATCAGCGTAGTTGGGCAAGACAGCCGCGCGGCCAGCGTGCAAGATTTAGTGATCGACGACAACGTAGCGGATTATGGTGCGGGCGCCTGTACGGGTAGTTTCGCTTCTGATCCGAACCACGACGGTGTGGTGAACGGCGCAGGCCTGGGCATACTTCTCTCCGGATGGGTTTGTGCCACTCATTCGGCGAGACCGCTTGAGTACACACCGCGCAGGCACCATGGGACAATCCCCTGGTGCCTGCGCTGCTTTCTATCCCCGACCTTGACTGGCGCAACGGCGCGTTGTTCTCGCGCGCGCACGATGATTGCTACACGCCAGCGCTTGCTACTCCTGCAGGTAACGGGTACGCCGATGCCTTCGCCGCGACCCGGGACTTCCGCGCTACACGCCGTCACCTCACCGCTGAACTTGGATTTGGGACCGGGCTCGCGTTCCTCTCCGCATGGGCAGACTTCCGCGCCAATGCGCCCGCTGATGCGCAACTCGATTGGGTGAGTGTGGAATCCGCGCCACTTGATGCCGCCACTATCGAACGCGCGCTCGCGCCATCCACCGCCCCGCTCCTCGCCCAATTGCTCCACGCACTCCCCCCACGCATTCGCGGCATCCATCGTCGCGCATTCGATGGTGGACGCGTGCGCCTCACGCTTCTCTATGGCGATGTGCTTGAACTGCTACCTGTCACAGACTTCATCGCTGATGCTTGGCAACTTGATGGCTTCGCGCCGGATCGCAATCCGGAAATGTGGTCTGCCGAGGCCCTCGCACAAGTGGCGGCACACGCACGCGTCGGCACCACTGTCGCGGGTCGGTTCGCGCCGCCAGACGTGCAAGAACGCCTGAAATCACTGGGATTTGAGCTCTCGGCGGCAGATTCAGCGCACGCGTCCTCGCTGGCGCCAAACACGCACACCGCACATACCCCACTGCGTGGCATGCTCGCACGCCTTCCCGAGAAACGCGCCTTCCGCCAACTGCCGCGCTGGTTCTCCATGCCGCATCCAGCACCAGCCCCATCCGCCATCGTCGTCGGCGCAGGTCTCGCCGGCGCCTCCGCCGCGCGTGCACTCGCGGAGCGCGGAATCGCCGTGACCGTCATCGACGCTGGCTGTGCCGCCGGCCACGCCTCTGCCGCTCCACGCGCCGTGCTGGCGCCATACCTTGCAAGTTGGCAGAGCCCACAGACACGCGTGGTGGCACAATCATTCTTGCTTGCGCGCGCCGTGATGGAGCGCGTGGGCGCGCCACTCAATCCGTGTGGATTGCTCCACCCCGTCAACAGTGATGATGAATGGGGCTATGAACAATCGATCGCCGAGTGGGGGTGGCCCACTGAACTGCTTCGCCTCATCAGCGCAGATGAAGCAACCAGCGCGGCTGGAACACCGTTGAGCAATTCCACCAACCCAGAAGGCGCCATCTTCGTTCGCGACGCCGCCACCACGCGCCCAGCGGAAACCGTGCGCGCCCTGCTGGCACACCCCGCCATCACGCTCCACGAACACGCGCCCGTTGCACGCCTGCGACATACCGATGACGGCTGGCACGTTGATACCGAAAGTGGTCGCACCTTCGATACCAACATCGTGGTGATTGCTACTGCCGGCATCCCCGCCGCCGCCCTGCCCGACATGCCAGAAGCGCTTGCATCCGACGCGCTTCCATCCATTCCGTTCAACGCCACACGCGGGCAGCTCTCAACGCTTGCCTTTGACGATGCGTTTGCTGGCGCAAGCGCTGTCCCATTTACCGTTGTGAGCGCCAACGGCTTTGCGATGCCACCCGTCGACGGTGCGCTGTGCGCCGGTGCCACCTACGAACGCGAACGCCTGACCACCGGGCCAACACCGCACGATGATGCCGTCAATCTTGGGCATATCGAACGCTTGCTACCCGCCCTGGCCACATGCACCCCGAACAGACGCGGCGCATGGGCAGGCATACGCACCTCTGTCAACGACCACTGCCCAGTGATCGGCCCGGTGATCGCCGATGCGCAATTCCGCGAATCATTCGCGCGCCTGCCGCATGGGCCATTCGCCGCTGCATGGCCGGACGCCCCGCTACTTCCCGGGCTCTTTGTGACGCTTGCCCACGGTTCACGCGGGACATCAACCGTGTTCCTGGCCGCCGAACTTATCGCCGATATGGTGTGCGGAACACCACGGTGCATCACTGATGACTTGCTGCCCGCAGTGCTACCGCAACGATTTCTTGTGCGTGAATTGCGTGTCGGTACGCGCGAATAGTGACGCGGACCACCTGCTGAGTTCAGCAGCAGTCTCAGCGAACAACGTCGCAGAACACAATCTTCTTCAGCGGCCAAGCGTCGAACGATTGGCGATCTTCTAGCCGACGCCCAACATCTGGGAACTTCGATCGCAGTTGTGCAAGATCACCGTCAGACGCCAGAACAACGCCGTTTGGATGTGCGTCAATCCAAGCCTGCAGATCTTCAGATACATC
>DBCE01000233.1 GCA_002292895.1 Phycisphaerales bacterium UBA966 | reverse complement strand
CCTTCCTGAGGAACAAGCGCAGGAGATCGACGGGTTCCTAGTGAACTTTGGACCAGTGATGTCCAAGGGCTTTGAAGCAATGGGACCAGGGATCTGGACCTATGAGACCATTCGTCAGCCAGTCACTCCGGAGAGCCGTGTGTCCGGGACCATTGTCACGTGCACCAACCCTAAGGCCGTGGTGCCGATGATCACTCAGTTTGGTGGCACCATGGGACTTGAGCCGCGCGACTTTGATGGCAACACCATCTTCTCAGCAGACTTCTTGCCAATGTCGATCGGCGTTGCCAATGGATTCATGGCGACCGGTGACAGCAAGTTGGTCGAGCAGGCCATGCGTTCGATGGGTCAGAAGGATTTGCCAAGCGTGGCTGACAACCAGGCATACAAGGCCGCCGCTCTTGCAGTTGGCGGTGAAGCAGTGATTTCCTGGGGATACATCGACCTGCCAGCGCGTTGGGGATTTGAGCGCGAGCTGCTCGAACAGTTTGGCGAAGATGATTCCAAACTCGACAACGCAGTTGGCAAGGCAGACGATTCCTCAGTTGCCAAGCGACTTGGTTTCAAGGTTCCAGGGAATTCTAACGACGTGTTGAAGACGATGGACGCCGCCATGGTGGCGAAGTACTTCGGATCCTTTGTGTGGAGCATGAAGTCTGACAGCAAGGGATTTGTCACTCGCGCTGCAGTGATGCAACCAGCGAAGTGATCGATCGTTACTGAACACCCAGGTCGGAGTGCGGAACGCCAGTGCTGCAGTGCAGTGTGGCGCTTGGCATTGCCGCGGCAATCGCCTGCGAATCAGCAAGTGGAGAAACGGCATCAAGGCTGTCGGCGTGCAGCGTGAGTCGCGTTGTCCCAAGGAGAGCGGCTGCTTTCTGCGTGGCGCGTTCCGGCCCGTTGGCACGCGTACACATCCAGAGAATGGCATCACTGAATGGTCGCGCTGGTAGGGAGCGCAGCTTCAGGCGTGCGTTTAAGGGCGTTGCCACGCGGTCATAGGCGCCCCAAGCAATCACTTCTGCGATCGGGGCGCCGGCTGCGGCCCGTTGGGCGGCAGCGTGAATGGCTACCACTGCGCCCATTGAGTGTCCAACCAGAGTGATGCTAATTCCAGGGTATTCAGCCTCAATGGCCGCCATCAGGATGCACACATCGCCAGCTTCGCGGCGGGCGAGGGCGCAGCGCCCGGGGGCGTCGCCATGACCGCGCAGATCCGGCGTCACGATCAGCGCGGCGTGCTCAACATGTTGGCTGATGCGTCGCAGTGAATCCCAGCGCGAGCGCCCGTGCCCGTGCAGCACGATGACCGCACGGCCGGAGTGTGGCGCGCGACCGCGAATCCACCACGCGGGCATGATGCCGTCACTGAGGACTGTGCTGCGCTCTTCGCTCTGCAGGTTGAGATCCTCGGGGCTTGCCGGAAGGCCTTGGCCAAGCGCCCATCCCATACTGCGCCGCGATGGCGTGACGGCATCTTTCCATAGTCCAGCGAGGTAGGCGCCGCTCACCAGAAGCGCAGCCGTACCAAGGAGTGTTGCGAATCCGAGCGTGGTGCTCAACGTGGAGCCCAACGTGAAACCCAACGTGCTCACGCGTGGCGTGCTCCAGCGGCAGCGGCTTCAGCGAGCGCGCGCGTCATAGCTGCCCGGCGAGCGTTGCGATCGCCGTCATCGGTCACGGACGGAAGATTGACTTCCACGTTGTGCGCTGCGGCGCGTGCGGCAACGCAAGCGAGATCAATGGCAATGGCAAGATCGCTTGCAAGATTGGCGTTGGTGCATACGGCCAAGTGGCTGCAAGTGGTGGCAATCTCTGCAGCCGCATCCAAGATCGCCTGCGGCGCATCGATGGCGGCGGCTACGGCGGCGTCCCACGCTGCAAGTCGCGTGGGTGCATCCTTCGGCAACTTCCAGAGCGCATTGAGGGCACCGTATGCCTCGGCATCACGGTCGGCAAGCTCAAGCGCACCGTGGCGCAGTTGCGTGAGGCGCTGCAAGGCGGAGGCGTTAGTGGTCTCGCTTGCGGCAAATTTCGGCTTACCGATGGTGAATTCCAGCACCATGGCACCAAGTGCTGCCGCGTGCGCCGCGGTCACGGCAGCCACCGCACCACCGCCGGGTGCAGGTGTCTTCGCCGCAAGCATGCCTGCAAACTCCTCAACCGTCAGTGTTCGAAATGCCATGTGCTGTTCCTGTTCTGGCGATTGAGTGTGGCGGTACTACGCGCGAATTTCCGCAGCCAGTTGCGATTGCAATGCAGCAGCAAGTGCTTGCATGGCGGCCTCGGCGTCCTCGCGCTTCAAGGTGCGATCCGGGGCGCGGAAGGTCAGGCGCATGGTGACGCTCTTTCGTCCCGCGCCAGTTTGCTTACCGCGGTACGTGCCGACGAACGCCAGCGACTCAAAGTGCGGAAGCGTCAGTCCGTGCACCAACGCTTCAATGCTGGACCATGTAGCGGTCTCGGGCAGTATGGCGCTGAGATCGCGTTCGATGCTTGGGAACGAAGGCAATGCTTGCGCGCGCACCTCAGGAGGGAAGTTGGCGTAGAGCGGTCGAAGCAGAAGTTCGGCGGCCGTAAAGGTGCCTTCAAGGCCGAACAATGCGGTGACTGCGGGATTCAGAATGCCCCAGGTTGCAACGGCTTTTCCATCCACGTTGAGTACGGCTTCGTGTGAATACCACGGCGCGCGGCTAGCTTCAGTAACAGCCGAAACCTGCAACGCGGCGTGATTTCCAGCCAAGAGTCGCACTGTTCGTTCGCACGCGCCGCGCATCCAACGCATGGCGCCGTCGGCGTCGCTGGGTGCATCGGAGAGAAGCGTTACCAGCGAACGTTCGTTGTGGCTGCCATCGGCGTTCAATGAGAACGCGCCCGCAAACTCAAAGACGCGCAGCTGGACAATGCCTGCATCGGCATTGCGTCGGCGCACTTCGAGCAGGCTGGGAATGACTGATGGACGCAGTACGGGCGTTCCGCCGGCGCGCTCATCACTGACGCGCAGTGGAATGCAGCCGGTGCGGAAGAACGGCGCGGCGTGGCGCTCGGAGATCAACGAGTGCGTGATGCACTCCATGCATCCAAGGCCGACCAGCAGACCCTTCGCGGCCCGCGGCGCAGCGACTTGTGGTTCCACCGGAGCAACCCGAACCGCCAGCGTTTCCTTCAGTGGAATGCGGTCAAGTCCGTGAATGCGACAGATTTCCTCGATGACATCAATTTCACGTTCAACATCAAGCCGTCGAGCGGGCACCGAGCAGTCCACGGAATCACCACGAACAACCGGCGAGAATCCCAAGGTGGCCAGTGCGCGGACGATTTCCTCAAGCGGGATATCCGTTCCCAGAATGGCGCGGACGCGCGTTGGTCGAACGGAAACGCGGCGCACAGCGGGCAGCGGGGCGCCAGCTTCCACCACGCCGTCGCAGAGCGTTCCGCCCGCGGTTTCCAGGATCAGGGACACCAGCCGTTCGGCAGCAGCGTCAATATCAGCAGGGTGAACGCCGCGTTCAAATCGGTAGGAAGAGTCGCTGGAAATCTTGAGCGAACGGCTCGCAGCGCGCACGGCGGCGGGATCAAAGGTAGCAGCCTCCACCAAGATATTGATGGTGTTGGCAGTGACCGCAGTCAGTGCACCACCTTTGACGCCGGCGATGGCAACCGCGCGGTCGGCATCGGCAATCAGCAATTCGCCGCCGGCAAGGGTGACTTCTTGCGCGCCGTCACCGATCGGTAAGAAACGCTCGCCCTTCTGGGCGCGCCGCACTTGCACACGCGCGCCATGCAGCAAGTCCAGATCAAAGACGTGAGTTGGTTGCCCAAACTCAAAGAGCACAAAGTTGGTGCAGTCCACTAGGTTGTTGCGCGGAATCTGACCGATGGCACGCAGACGTCGCTGTAGCCACTCGGGGCTGGGTCCAACTTTGACATCGCGAATGACGCGCGCTGTGTAGCGCGGGCATGCAGCAGGCTCGTGGTTACTTACCGCGATGTGCTTGGAGGCAGCGCTGCCAGTGGCCTTGGCGATTCCCTCTGGCGCTTTCAGGATCCGACCGCTCATGGCGCAGATTTCGCGCGCCAGTCCAAGATGGCTGAGACAGTCGCCACGGTTTGACGTGGTCTCAATCTCCTGCCAGCGTTCGCCGTTGTCGGCGTCGTCGCCGCCATCAAAGTTCAGCCCCGCGGCGGTGAGCAAGTCAGCCTGCTCCTCGGCGGTAGCGGGGCGGTCGAGGTAGTCGTTGATCCAGGTGACGCTTGTTCGCATGGTGAAGGGTCGAAGGGTAGCATTCCGCGCACTGTGACGGCCGCCATGCGCATCCAAATGACTGTCTGCGCGCTTCTTGCCGCTGCGGGGTTGATTGCGGGCTGTAGCGGCGTGGTTGGGACCGCAGACGGACCGGCGGCACCTCCGTCCGATCAAGTGGCCGAGTTGGAGCCAGCCCCCGGCACGAAATCGGGCACCGACGCCGCGCAAGAAGGATTTGTTGAGTCCACGGCAGGCGCACCTACTGAGTCTGCAGCCCTGGCCGACGGTACGTATCCGCCGGATTTTACTTTGGATGTCACGGTCTTGGTGGGCCTTGGCTCTCCATCGCTCCTCAAGGTTGAGGATCGGCAGGCCAAATACGTGGTGCTGCCGGATGGGGCGCTCCATGCGGACGCGAGTCCGTTCATTGATATATCAACACGGCCCGGTCGAACCCGGTGGCTCTACGAAGACCAAGTGCAGTTTCTCTGGGGGTTGTGCGCGCAGTACGGATTTACGGACGAACGCAGCGCGAACGGTCCGCCCAATCCGGACATGTTGCGAGTGCCCCGTGGCGAGCGTCTGGCAGTCATGACGTTCCGTGCCGGCGGGAAGACATGGACGTTTGTTCGTCGCGCCACTGATGCGCAGCCGTTTGACGCTGCGGCCGTCCGCATCATTCGCACACTTGCCATTCTGAGTTGGCTTCCTGACTATCGCCCGGAAGATGTTGCTCCTGAGCGATATGACTTCGGTCCAGATCCGTACGCCGTCTATCGAGCCATTCGTGCTCAGCAACCTGCAACTATTCGATGATGAAACACCTAGCACGTATTGCTCTTTGTGCCACGCTTGTAGTGGTTTCCGTTGCACTTGCCGCTTGCGAGTCGGCGCCGATCGTGCCTCCGCATGATGATGCATCGAGCACCGACGGACTGGGGTTACGGCTTTGGTACGCGCGCGTCGATAGTCGTCAGTACGACTACTTTCAGTTGCGCGCGGACGGAACACTTTTGTACGGCGGAGGTCTGACGGCATTCAATCGCCAATCGGAGTGGACCGGGCGAATCACGGCCGAAGAGGGCTTTCGATTGCGTGCGCTGGTGAATGCAGCGAAGTGGATGACGGCAGCAGATCCAGCATTGCACACAGCCGAGACCCCGGTTGCCGAGGTGGTACTGATCAGCGACAAATCGGAACGCGCATTCACTATCCAAGGTCCGAACGAGTACGTGCTACAAGTTGTGGAAGTACTTTCCAAGGCAGCAGCACGTCGTTTCGATCGTTATATGCAGCGCCTGCCGGATGCGGGAACGCAAAAGCGATGACGTCTTCAAGTACGGACCCGATCGTTGGCATCGATCTTGGCACCACCAATTCATTGGTGGCGTACTGTGATGACGCGGGTCCGCGCATTCTGATGGATGAGGCTGGTCGCGCGCTCTTGCCTTCCGTAGTGCGATTTGTGGCGGGCTCCGCGCCGGTGATTGGTCATGAGGCGCGCGCGCATGCGGTTGAATACCCGGTGGACACCGTTTACAGCGCCAAACGTTTCATGGGGCGTGGATTCACGGAGCAGGGCGCTTCGGTTGGTGAGTTGCCATACCCGGTTGTTGCAGGTCCTCATGGGTTGGCTGCCTTTGCTGTTGGTGCAGACATCATCACGCCGCAACAAGTTGCTGCGCATGTTTTGCGCGCACTGAAAGAGATCGCCGAGCGCCAACTTGGAGTACCTGTTCGGCGCGCTGTGGTCACGGTCCCTGCGTATTTTGACGACGCGCAGCGACAGGCCACCCGCGACGCGGCGCGGCTTGCCGGGCTGGAGGCCATTCGTATTGTCAATGAACCAACCGCTGCGGCGTTGGCCTATGGCATAGGTGCATCAGAGCGTCGGCGCACTTCGTCGGAAACAATTGTTGTCTATGACTTTGGTGGTGGGACATTTGATGTTTCCGTGTTGCAGTTGGTACCGGGCGGCCCCGATGATGGCGAGTTCTTCCAAGTGCTTTCCACCGCGGGCGACACCCGTCTTGGTGGTGATGACATTGATGATGCCATCATTGCGCTGGTGACCCGCGAGATCCGTGCGGAATTTGGCACTGCACTGGAGTTTCCGCCAGCGGCTCGACAAGCGCTTCGAAACTTTGCTGAGCGCGCCAAGATCACACTTTCATCGGCGGACACGGCAACGCTGGAAGTGTCGTTTGGAAGTGATCGCACTTACCGCCGCGTGCTTGGTCGTGCCGAATTTGAAACGATGATCGCGCCACTGGTGGCACGCACGATTGATGCATGTCGCCGCGCCATGCGTGACGCGGGAGCGCCGGAGATCGATCGCGTGGTACTCGTCGGCGGAAGCACGCGAATTCCTGCGGTCCGCGATGCTGTGAGTGCATTCTTTGGACGTGAGCCGTACGCGGCACTTGATCCAGACCAAGTGGTGGCGCTGGGGGCCGCCGTGCAAGCATCGGTGCTCTCAGGCAAGCGACGCGATTTGTTGCTGGTGGATGTGGTGCCACTGTCCCTTGGTATCGAAACCGTCGGCGGCGCAGTTGCGAAACTGGTGATGCGCAATGCCAGCATTCCAACCCGCGCAACCGAGATGTTCTCGACTTCCGTTGACGGGCAAGTCAATGTTGGGATCCATGTCTTGCAAGGCGAGCGTGAGCTGGTGGCTGACTGCCGTTCCATCGCCCGGTTTGACCTGCGCGGAATTCCGCCCATGCCGGCCGGCATTCCGCAGATTGAAGTGGAATTCCTGGTGGACGCCAATGGCATCCTTGCCGTCACCGCCGCGGAGCGCCGGAGTGGTCGGCGCGCCACCGTGCAGGTCATCCCAACATATGGCCTCACGGCTGCCGATGTGGATCGGATGGAGGCGGAGAGTTTCACCCACGCCCGCGAGGACATGCAGCGCCACCGGGTGGTTGACCTGGTGGCGACGTCTCGTTTGGATCTCAAGTGGATCTGCGATGCCCTTGCGCGGGTTCGGGAGGAGCTTGAGCCGGCGTACCTGGAAACCCTTGAATCTGCCATTATGAGCCTGAAGGGGCATATTTCAGCCGCTGAATACGACGCCCGGTCGGTGGATGCAAATGCCTTCCATCAGGCTAAAGAAGCCCTCGACCGCGCCAGCGTGCGGATGCACGAAGTGGCGATTACCCGCAGTTTGCGCGGCGGAACTGATTGATGACGCGTCTTGGCTGAGTGCCGATGCGCGGTGCCGATCCGGGCACACGCACCGCGCGGGGCGGCAAGTGACAAGTCGCGGTGATTTCACTTTTCTTTTTCGACATTCTTCCTATCATTTACCCCTTGGCGCCGGTGGTCCTTACCGCGTGCCACTCCATCGATGGCAGACACACTCACCGAATCCACAGCATCCGCCCCCGTCCCCGCACCCCGCTCCCGCGCCACGCGAGCGGCGACCGAACTTGGGTGGAGTGTCGAGGAGTCGGCATCGCTCTATTCGATTCGCAATTGGGGCAAGGGATTCTTTGATGTCAATGCCGCGGGACACGTGGTGGTGCATCCGCAGCGCAACCCCGCCATTGCGGTCGACCTCTATGAAGTGGTGGCCGGCATGCGCGAGCGCGGATTTCGCACTCCGCTGCTGATTCACTTCAGCGACTTGTTGAAGCAGCGCTTGGTGGACATTGCCGAAGCATTCCGCGGCGCCATTGTTGAGCATGGATATCACGGCACGTATCAAGGTGTGTTCCCGATCAAGGTGAACCAGCAGCGCCGCGTCGTTGAAGAAGTGCGCGACGCAGGCAAGGGGCTCGGCTTTGGTTTGGAGGCTGGCAGCAAGCCAGAACTTCTAGCGGTCATGGGTATGACCAGCGACACGCCTGAGCGGCTCATCATTTGCAATGGCTTCAAGGAAGAGCGATACATTGAGTTCACTGCGCTCGCCAAGAAGCTTGGGCGCAACATCATTCCGGTGATTGAGAACATCACTGAACTCAAGTTGATCTTGCGGTTCTATGAGCAGCACGGCGTTCGTCCAACCATCGGTGTGCGCGTCAATCTGGCAGCGCAGGGCGCTGG
>DBCE01000017.1 GCA_002292895.1 Phycisphaerales bacterium UBA966 | reverse complement strand
CCGATTGGCAGCCGTTCTAAGTTTGAATTTTGCGAAAACGGCGCAAAGGCAATCGCTGAAGAAGCGACGCTTGCTCGCGCAACTCCTGCATTCTTTGCAGCGCATTCCGTTGAGGAACTTTCACGGCAAAGCGATTACCAACTCGGCAAACAGGGCCGCATCACCGAGCCGATGTACCTGCCGCGCGGCGGCACCCACTATGTGCCAATTTCATGGGCAAACGCCTTCACAGTGATTGCCAATGAACTGAAAGCGCTGAAGTCCCCAAACGAAGCGCTCTTCTATACGTCCGGCCGCACCAGCAATGAAGCGGCGTTTCTCTATCAGTTGTTCGTGCGCATGTTTGGCACCAACAATCTGCCCGACTGTTCCAACATGTGTCACGAGTCAAGCGGCGTTGGCATGATGCGAACGATCGGATCTGGCAAGGGCACCGTGACGCTCAAGGACTTTGAGTCCGCGGACTGCATTGTGGTGATCGGGCAGAATCCGGGCACCAACCATCCGCGCATGCTCACCACGCTGCAAGAAGCCGCTCGCCGCGGTTGCAAGATTGTGAGCATCAATCCGCTTGCCGAAGCTGGCCTGAAGCGATTCCGCCACCCGCAAGAAGTCGGCGGCATGCTTGGTAAGGGCACTGCACTTGCCACGCACCACGTGCCGGTGCGCATCAATGGTGACGTTGCGCTTCTCAAAGGAATTCAGAAAGCGATCCTGGAAACGCCGGACGCGCGCATCGATCGTGAATTCATTGGCCAATACACCGAAGGGTTTGATGCATACCGCGCGAATCTTGCGGCGGAAGAGTGGAGCGCCATCGTGGAGGGCTCCGGCATTTCCGAAACGGAGATTCGTGAAATTGCAGCCGTGATCGGCCAGTCAAAGGCCATGATCTGCTGCTGGGCGATGGGGCTGACCCAACACCAGAACGCGGTTGCAAACATTCAGGAGATCATCAATCTCCTGATGCTGGGCGGGCATCTTGGGCGCCCCGGCGCTGGCGCGTGTCCCGTGCGCGGACACAGCAATGTGCAGGGCGACCGCACCATGGGAATCTGGGAACGCCCAAGCCCCGCGTTCTTAAAGAGCCTCGCCGATGAGTTTGGTTTCGAGCCGCCCGTTGAGCATGGACACAGCACCGTTGAAGCCATCAACGCGATGCATACACGGCAAGCCAAAGTGTTCATTGCACTTGGCGGCAACTTCCTATCAGCAACGCCTGACACCGCATACACCGCGCAGGCGCTCGCCAACTGCAGCCTCACCGTGCAGATTTCAACCAAGCTGAATCGATCGCATCTCATCACTGGTGAGCATGCGTTGATGCTGCCCTGCCTCGGTCGCACTGAGCGAGATATCCAAAGCAGCGGCGCGCAGTTTGTGAGCGTGGAGGACTCCATGGGAGTCGTTCATACATCCACCGGAACGCTGGTTCCCGCATCCGAGCACCTGCTGAGCGAGCCGGCGATTGTGGCCGGCATGGCAGGCGCAACGCTTGGCGTCGATTGGAGCGGATACGTGGCGAACTATGACGCCATTCGCGCGCGCATCGCACGGGTCATTCCTGGCTTTGAGGAGATGAACACGCGGATTCGGCAGCCGAATGGATTTGAATTGCCGCACGCCGTCCGTGATCGACGCGAGTTCCGCACTGCGGAGGGCAAGGCGATATTCACGGTTCACCACATTCCAAAGCTACCCGTTGGTCCTGGGCAGTTCATCATGACCACCATCCGCTCGCACGATCAGTTCAACACCACTATCTATGGCCTTGATGACCGCTACCGCGGCATTCGCAACGGCCGCCGCGTGGTGCTCATGAATGCCGCGGATATCACGTCCCACCAGTTTGCAGATGGCGACGCCGTGGATATCGTGAGTCACTACAACGGAACCGAACGACGTGCGCACAATTTCCGCATCGTGTCCTATGAGATTCCGCGCGGATGCCTAGCGAGTTACTTCCCGGAGACCAATGTGTTGGTGCCGATTGATAGTTTCGCTGAAGGAAGCCACACGCCCACTTCAAAGTCGGTGATCGTTTCTCTGGTGAAGGCGACGCTTGGTACAGCAACCCAATCGAAATCGACGCAAGCGAAGGCGACTGTTGGCAACTGAGCTGTACGGATTGGTGCTCACCGGCGGGGCAAGTTCCCGCATGGGCCGCGACAAAGCGGAAATCACTTACGGCCAACAGCCACAGTGGCGCGCGGCGGCTGACATCTTGGCGCCGATCTGTGTGCGCACCCATTGGTCCTGCACCGCAAAGCAACGCGATGACTGGGGAATTGGTGAGGCAGGCATTCTTGATCAAGTGCCCGGTCACGGCCCCGCAAGCGGAATGCACGCCGCTTTCCTGCGCGCGTCGGATGTTGCATGGATAGTCATTGGATGCGATTACCCATGTGTTGAAACGCAAGACATCCGCCGCCTGCTCGCAGCGCGCATGCCCGGAGTGGATGCGGTGACATTCCTGAATCACGAAACAACTGAAATTGAGCCGATGATTTCACTCTGGGAGCCCGCGGCGGTGCAGCACTTTGTGCAACGCTTTGCGGCAGGCGAATACAGCCCACGCCGCATACTGCAGTCCTGCAAGTTAGTAACCGTGATGCCGCGCGAGCAGCAGGTCCTACACAATCGCAACAGCCCTCGGGAGTAGTCGAAGATGGACCCTACCGGAACAGTGGCGATCAGAGCACGCCTCGCCCAAGCGGCTGCCGTGATTGTCACCATCACCATGCTCGCGGGCACCGCCGACCTGGCTCTCACCGATGTCTTTGTGGGCGGCGAAGGCGGCCACGCGGTCTATCGCATCCCGTCAATCATCCGAACCACCTCCGGACGGCTGTTGGCGTTCGCCGAGGCTCGAGGCTCCCAATCCGACAACGGTTCGAACGATGTGGTGGTGCGCAGCAGTGACGACGCCGGCACAACTTGGGGTGCCATGCGCACCGTGTGTGATGAACCCGGGCGGTCGCTCAACAACCCGTGCGCTGTGAATCTGACGAGTGGTCCCCACGCTGGTCGCATACTGCTGATGTTTCAGTCATACCCCACCGGCAAGGGCGAAGGATCCGTAGCGACCGGCTTTGATGGACCATATACCTGCCGCACGCTCGTCATGCATTCGGATGACCGCGGCGAAACATGGTCGACGCCCCGCGATGTCTCTCGCCAAGTGAAGCGCCCAGCACCGGTCACCAGCGTCGCCACCGGACCCGGCATCGGCATCCAGCTTGTGAGCGGAAGCCACGCTGGCCGCGTAGTGATGCCCTTCAACGAGGGCCCTGCCGGCAAATGGCGCGTGTACGCCGCCTACAGCGATGATGGCGGAGACGAATGGAAACTCGGCGAGCCCGCACCTGAAGACAACGCTGGTCACGGCAACGAAGTGCAAATGGCCGAACGCGCGGACGGCTCGCTCCTCTTAGTGGCGCGACAGTTCGGCGGCGGCGGTCGCCGAAAGTCCGCGGTTTCAACCGACGGCGGAGCATCGTGGAGCACACTGCAGGCAGTGCCAGACCTTGTTGACCCCTCATGCATGGGTGGATTGATCGCGACATCAAGCGTCGGCGCGCCGTGCCTCGTCTGCACCGGCCCGGCAAGCGCAAAGGACCGCACAAACGGTCAAGCGTGGATCTCTACCGACGGTGGCGCTACATGGCCGCGCGCGCTCCCCATCTATCCGGGCAGCTTTGCATACAGCGTGCCGGTTGTGCTCAGCGACTCACGCGTAGGAATACTCTTTGAACGCGATTCCACTAGCAAGATCTCATTCATCACACTTGAACTCCCCAGCAACGCCGCACCTGCAGCAAAGACCCCATGAACAAAGTACTTGTCTCTGCACTCCGCTATTCGCAAGGTCCGGGCGCCACATCACGTTTAGCTTCCGACATGGCGGGGCGCGCTGCTATTCAGTGACGCCGTCGCGGGCTTCACGAAGCGTGACGTCAGGAAAGTGATACACGGCGACATTGTGTCGCTTGCCGCGCCGCTGCGCCCGGGCCTCACGAACGAACGACATCAGTTCATTGACCTTGGCATTGACTTCCTGAAGTTGTTGGTCATCAAGCCACGTAGTTTCAGAAACCAGCGCGGCATTGCGGAGGTCGCGTGCCTCAACGGCCTTCTTCATGCGCGCCTTGCCCCAGCGTCGCAAGCGGAGTGCAAGGTCACTGAGAAGTTGCGCACCCAACGAAATGGACGAGTGACCCTCGTTCGCTGGTTCGGAGGATTGACGCTCCCACGCCACGGCTGGTCCCGGCATGTACACGCGCCGCGGGCGGCCCTTGCCGACTTCAATCTCCACCGCCACCAATTGCGCGGCCTCCAGGATCTCAAGGTGCGGATACAGAGAAGTGCCGGTTCGACCAGTCCATCCGCTCAGGTCCTTGATGGTGGCGCGACCAGCGCCCTCAATGAACTGCAGAAGTTGCAGGCGATGGGCAGACGAAATGGCGTCCCATTGGGCTGCCGTCCAAGATGGACGAGCGCCATCGGGTGATGTGGGGGTTGACATGGGGGTGATTGGGTTGATGGTGCGGGGTATCAGAACAAATAGTGCATGAGAGATAGCCATCTCAGCGAGAGCCCACGGCGACGTTTCGCTGTCGATGGGTGACGGATTCGTTGAAAGCGGCGATTTCTGAAATATCTTCCTGAAGTGGCGGCGGCAGCCGTCCGGCCTGAGCCGCCGTCCCAGTCCCACCGCCTGCTGATCGCCAACAACAATCTCCGGACCCCCTCCATTTCTCGGCAATTATTGAAATACTGGCGGCGCGGGTCTTGTCGATCGGGACATCCGCGCTACCTTTTCATTTAATGAAAGTCTGACAATCGCCACCCGATTTCGGTCGGTGTGGTGACCAAACGGCTGTCCGGTAAACACCGGACATATGTGTGAAGCGAGCAGGTCGCCTGCTTGCCATCATCTCTCTCCAAGAAGGAACTTCGCCAGGATGTCAATCTTCAAGTCCTCGATCGCCGTTCTCGCCACCGCCTGCCTTGCCGCTTCGGCGCAGGCGCAGTTGGATCCACCGGTGTTTAGTGCCGGCCCGGATACCAGCACGCGATACAACGTTAATTCCATCAGCACCACCTACCCAACCGGTCGCCCCGACGCTACTTCGTACGCACCGGTGTATGTGACATCAAACGGCGGTTCGCAACTCCGACTCAATCAGGCCAGCGTTGGTATCCGCCGCGTCGGCAGCACCACAACGCCCGCAGTGGCAGTGACCGTGGAAGTGACCATCCAAGAGATGACCTTCGACGGCACCAACTATGGCCTTGGCAATGTGGTCCAGACCTTCACGCAGGACTTGGCCGCATCCACCACCTCGCTCACGCAAGTGGTTTCCAAGTCATGGGGTGATGCTGACCCGGCGGTTCGTCCACTGGTGAACCTGCAGACCACGAGCAACGGCGCCAATGGTTACGGCGGCTTCTGGGTTGGCGTCCGTTTCACAGGCGCTGGTTCGAGCAGCAGCACCAACGGATGGCGCGTCGTGACTGAGCCCGTCCTTGGTCGTTCCAACAACAACTTCGGCATCAATGACCCAAGCAACACGGGTTGGGGTGCAAACTTCTACTTCGGTACTACGGTTGGTACTGACGGAGTGACCCGCGAAAACCAAGCTCGTTTCTCGGTGAACGTGAACGGGCTGGTGACCGACTCGGTCTCCCCGCCACCCACTCTCGTGTACGGTCGGATCTTTGACACTGGCGCTTACTGGAAGCCGACCGATGCGCTCGATGGCGTTGGTTCCAAGCGCTTCTACAGCAGCGCCTTTATGCGCGCCAATGTTGGCGAGGCACTGACCCCCAACAAGGTGTCCATGGACGTCTACCGCGGCGGAACCGCCGTTACCCCGGCTCCCGCCATTGGCGTGGAACTGGCGTTGGTCAAGATGACCTGGGACGCAGTTGCTGGCGCCTACGGCGTTGGTGATGTGGTGGCTACCCAGACGTTCCAGCTCGATGCATCCACAACCGCCAAGACTGATCGCATTGACTGGACGTGGAGCAACCCCGCGACGGCGCCAGTGGTTGCTCTGAACACCGACAACCCTGCAAACGTCAACGTTGGCGGAATGTGGGTGGCTGCTCGTTTCATCGGTGACGCAGACGCACTCTTGGGTGCCAACGGCCCAACCATCGGGTTCGCTCCAGCGTACGGCGCGTCGTTGAATAGTTTTGCGATGGACAATGCGGGTGTATTCACTACCTACACCTTCACCCCGCCCTACACATGGACCAGCGCCGCTGGCGTCACGGCGTTCTACAACCGTCCGTCGCGCTTCATGCTTCAAGCATTCGGCGTGGTCGGACCGAACGTTCCGCCACCTCCGTCCTGCCCTGCTGACTTGAACCAAGACCGTGTGGTCAACGGGGCCGACCTTGGTCTGATGCTCGGTGCCTGGGGCCCGTGCCCGGTCTGATCGAAGCACCACATCCCACTGCTACTACCAGTTCGCTGCTCGAGGCCACCCCTCGCGCAGCGAACTTCTTTCATGGGCATGGCAGGCACCTCACCCGGGTTCGCTCCTATCCTCCGCACCGTGCCAGATCAAACAGCAGCGCGTTCCTCAGCGAACACTTCACATCGCCACCATCATCGCCGTGATTGGAAACGCTGGGCGCTCCTGTCCCTGTACATCGCTGCATACGGCGGATTCATTGGCGTAGCAGTCTCTGCGCCAGCGCTCCTGGCGACCACCGTGATCGGCGGCATCAATCTTGCAGTGGTCTGGGGGTTTGCACTGATCGTGCTGGCCTTCGTCATTGCGCTTGCTGCACTTCGACTTCCGGAGCAAGGCTGACATGCTGGCAAACACCACTCCCACTGACTGGGTCTCGGTTGGCGTCTTCGGCGCTTTCACTGTGGCCGTTCTGGTACTGAGCTCACTGCTCGGCCGCCGCGCATCAAGTGCAAAGGGCTACTTTGCAGCGCACGGGCAAATCGGTTGGTTTGTCAATGGCATTGCGTTTGCGGGCGACTATCTCTCCGCCGCCAGTTTCCTTGGTATCTGCGGACTGATTGCATTCTGGGGCTATGACGGCTTCCTCTACTCCATCGGATATTTGGCTGGATGGATCGTGGCACTGCTAGTGGTTGCAGAACCCATTCGTCGGCTTGGTAAGTACACATTTGCAGATGCACTGAACGCGCGCTTTGGTTCACGTCTGGTGACGCTTGCTGCGGCGGTGAGCACGCTACTCGTCAGCCTCTTCTATCTCATTCCGCAGATGGTGGGCGCGGGCGCACTCATCAAACCATTGTTGGGTCTGCCATCATGGGTGGGTGTTGGGCTGGTGGGCGTTGTGGTGACGGTGATCGTGACCACCGCTGGAATGGTCAGTACCACTTGGGTGCAGTTCATCAAGGGTGGACTCTTGCTCTCCTTGTGCGCCATTCTTGCCGCACTCATCCTGGGACGTGGATTTGAAGTGCACGCTCCCGGTCCAGCGCGCGAAGCACCAGCGCGCAACGTTGGATCCGTGGTTGCACTGCCAGCGTGGGCAGTCATGGAAGGCCCATCGGGTGAAGCTGCGAACTTTGCCGTGGATCCTGATGGACTGGTTCGCACCGAAGGCGCGCGCACTGGTCCGCTCGGTCCCATTGACTTCCTGCGTGTCTTCTCCGCAAGCGATGTCGCTGCGTGGCGCACCATCACTGCAAAGGATGAAGCCGGCGCCGTGCACAGCATGGCTACCCCCGAGACGATCCACGGTGATGTGCTACTGCAGCCCGGAAACAGCCCCACATTCCGGGGCTTGCGCTCCGGAAGCATCCTCGACCGCGTTGACTTTGTGTCACTGATGCTGGCGCTCTTCTTGGGGACGGCCAGCCTGCCGCACATCTTGATCCGTTACTACACCGTGTCCGATGTACGCAGTGCGCGGCTCAGTACGGTGGTGGGTATTGGCGCCATTGGATCGTTCTACATTCTGACGCTGTACTTGGGTCTTGGCGCCATGACTGGCGGTGCGCTGGATACTTCCGACAGCAACATGTCGGCGCCACTCCTGGCGCGCAGCTTTGGCAGCGTGCTCTTTGCGCTGATTTCAAGTGTGGCGTTCTTCACCGTGCTTGGAACGGTGAGCGGGTTGGTGCTTGCCGGTAGCGGCGCTGTGGCGCGCGACTTGGTCATCACCGTGCTCGGTCGTACGCCCGATGATCACACGCAAGTACGGATCGCGCGCATTGCAGCACTGGCGCTTGGCACGTGCGCCATGATTCTTGGGCTGCTGTTTAAAGACCTGAATGCCTCGTTCTTGGTAGGTTGGGCATTCAATATTGCTGCCAGCGCCAACCTACCAGCGCTGCTCATGGCGCTGTTCTGGAAGCGCGCCACCAAGGAGGGCATTGCCACGGCCATCATTGTGGGGCTGTCCTCCAGCTTGGTGTGGGTGCTGCTTTCCAAGGATGCCTTTGAGAAGGTGTACGGCCTGCCCGGCGCCGATGCGTGGATGCCGTTTAGCCAGCCCGCACTGGTCACCATCCCGTTGGGCGCGGTAGCCGGCATCTTGGTGTCGCTGGCAACGCGACCCAGAACGCAGCAGGCCTGACGAACGATGGCTGCCGCACTACCCCAATGAAACAGGGGCGACCGTGATGGTCGCCCCTGCAGAGTTTCATTCAGTTCAGCTTCTTGTGTCAGCGACGCTTGCGAGCGCCACCGACAAGTCCAGCGAAGCCGACCAGCGCGAGTGCGCCTGGAGCCGGCACCGCAAAGTAGAGGTTGTCAACAGTGGCAAAGTTGGTGTTCACAGGCAAGTTGCCTGCCACGGACACTGAGATGCTGGAGATGGCCGCACCGGTTGAGTAGAACCCAACAAAGTCAGC
>DBCE01000024.1 GCA_002292895.1 Phycisphaerales bacterium UBA966 | reverse complement strand
GCCACGTCCATTGAGGGCCGCGGAGCGAGCGGTTGGGGTGCCAGCCGCGGCGAAGCAGGATTGCGCGCATTGAGCCGCGAGGTGACCTGTTCCACGACATCCGGCCGCGTTCGGACTCCGCTTGATGAGCCGAGTGCATCCGTCAAGGGTTGGCTGCGAAAGCTGGCGTTCGGTGGGCGCCGAGGCGCGACTGCGAACGTATCGCAAGGCGCGGGCGATCATGAACTTGGCAACGCAGGTGTTCACCAAAGCGCCAGTCAATCAGAACACGGAGTAACAAACACATGACACAAACAGCAATCGTCATTGGAGGTGGTTTGGCTGGGCTTGCCGCGGCTACCGAACTGGCTGGACGCGGAGTGAGCGTCACCTTGGTGGAGCGCAACCAGCACTTAGGTGGAAAGATGAATGTGCTCGCGGAGAAGGGATTCACCTTCGACATGGGGCCAACCATCCTCACCATCCCCAATGTCCTGCGCGGCATCATTCAGCGCACCGGGCGCACTGTTTCTGACTACATCGATTTGGTGCGCCTGGATCCACAGTGGCGCTGCATGTACGAAGACGGCACGGTGATTGATCTTTTGGAGAAGCCAGAGGCAATGGCTGCTGCCATGGACAAGCAATTTCCAGGCACCGGAGCGGGGCGCGGCTGGGTGGACTTTGTTGAATACAGTCGCCGCATGTTCCGCCTGAGTGGCAAGGTCTTCTTCTTCAAGGATCTTGGCGGCGTGATGGATCTGATGCGCGTTCCGCCTTCGAACGAGCCGGGACTGCTCAAAGATGTCTTTGCCATGCGTATGCACTCCACGGTGGGCGCGACTATTGAGAAGCACATCCGTGAGCCGCATCTGCAGCAACTGGCAGAACACTTTCTGCAGTACGTTGGGTCAAGCCCCTTTCTTTCGCCGGCGATTCTTTCACTGATCGCTGCTGCGCAGGTGGATGACGGATGCTGGTACGCGATGGGTGGAACACGCAATGTGGCGCGTTCGCTTGAGCGCATCTTGCGCGAGGAGCGCGCGGAAATCATCACTGGTACGGGGGTGAAGCGTCTGATCACTGACGGCAAGACCGTCCGCGGCGTTGAGTTGGACGACGGCCGCACGTTGACTGCCGATGTAGTGATTTCCAACTGTGATGTGCAGCGAACGTATCGTGATTTGGACGGGTCACAGGCAGGCATTTCCGAGCAGCGCCGCATCGGTGGCGCGTACACGCCGGCGTGCAGTGGCGTGGTGATGTACTTGGGGCTAGATCGCCAGTACCAGCACTTGTTGCACCATGACTTCTTGTTCTCCAAGGATGCTCATCTGGAGTTTGAGGACATCTATCGCCAGGGTATTCCTGCGCGTGATCCAACCGTGTACCTCTGCGTTCCAAGCCGCACTGACCCAACGCAGGCGCCCGCGGGATGCGAGGCCTTGTACGCGCTGATTCACACGCCGTTCTTGCGCCCGGGACAAGTGTGGGAAGGTCCGGGTGGCATGATGGAGCAGTATCGCCCGGTGATCATTGAGAAGTTAAAGCGCATGGGCATGCCTGATATTGAGAAGCACATTGTGGTTGAGCGTCATCTCACGCCACAGAGTATTGAGCGTTGGTACAACGCTGAAGGTGGCGCCATCTATGGGCTAGCAAGTCACGGCAAGTTGAAGGGTGGCTTTAAGCCGCGCAACCGGAGCCGCGTGTATTCCAATCTTTACCTGGCGGGCGGCAGTGCCAACCCAGGGCCAGGCGTGCCGATGGTGTTGATGAGTGGCGTGACCGCAGCGGATGCGGTCTGCGAGGACCTTGGTGTGGGGCGCACTTCGCACGGTACCGTGGGCTTTGGAATTGACAACGGCTCGCGGCTAATCGCGGGCACCGGTGCTCATGTGCTCGAAGGGCAAGCGTGCCAGACGGCGTGAGCGAACTGCTGCCAGCCACGGAAAGTGCGTGGTTTCGGAAGTTCTTTGGCGTCTGGCTTCGTCGCCAAGTGCCGAAGCACTTCCATGCGGTCCGATTGGTGCGGGGATCGCCGGAAGTGCTGGAGGCGATGTCTCGGCACGCGGGTCCAGTGATCTTGCTGAGTAATCATCATTCGTGGTGGGATCCATTAGTTGCATTCATCGTTCACGAACGATGGTTTGCTGGCCGTCCCGCATTGAGTCCGATGGATGTGACGCAGTTGCGTAAGTTCAAGTTCTTTCGCAAACTCGGTGTGTTTGGCGTGGATCCCGATCATGCGGCTGGGCTTCGTAGCTTGGTGCGTTACGTGGGCGAGCGGTTCGCTGCTGCGCCGCGTTCGGTATTGATGATTACTCCGCAGGGTCAATTTGTGGATCCGCGATTGGCAATATCGATTCGGCCCGGAGTAGCGATGTTGGCAGCGCGTCACCCGGAAGCGCGCGTTCTGGCAATGTCAGTGGAATACGCGTTCTGGAACGATCAGCGACCGGAAGTGTTTCTGCGCGCTGTGCCGATTGAACCGCCGAGCGATCCTTCCGACGCTCGCGCGTGGCATACGAACTGCGAGCGCGCCATGAATGACAACGCGGCGGAACTAGCGCGCTGTGTGCAGACGCGCGATCCTGCAGAATTTGTAGCCATTACTGGCGGCGGTGCTGCGCAGATTCACCCGCTTTATGACTTGATATTGCGCGCTACTGGGCGGGCGACCGCCATTGAGACTGGCCATCGCGAAGGCGGTGCAAGGTGACGTTTGTAGCTGGAATACTCACCTGGATGCCGGTCTTTAGCGCGCTGGTCAGTTCCATTGCGTTGGTGATGACGATCATTAATGTGCGGATCTATGTTCGGGCGCGTAGCGCGGGCAGCGATTCCTTGCCTGGCGCGGGGGGCGGTTTGCCTGCAACCGCCGTACCTGTCTCGCCTGTGGTGAGTGTGTGCATTCCGGCGCGCAATGAAGAACGGAACATTGCGGCGGTGGTGCGCGGGGCGCTTGCCAATCAGGGCGTTGCGCTTGAGGTGCTTGTTCATGATGATCAGAGCACGGACCAAACGCCAGTAATTCTTGCGGCGTTGTGTGCGGAAGACGCGCGCGTGCGGTCCGTACCAGTGCAGCCGCTGCCACCAGGGTGGAATGGCAAGCAGTGGGGCTGCGAGCGGATGGGCCAGGAAGCACGCGGCGAGTGGTTGCTTTTTACGGATGCGGACGTTCGCATCACGCCGGATTGCTTAGTGCGCGCGGTGGCGGAGGCCAAGCGGTTGAACGCTGCGCTGTTAAGCACGGTTCCGCAACAGGAAACGGGCACAATTCTTGAGCGAATGGTGGTTCCGCTCATTCACTGGATGCTCTTTAGTTGGCTGCCAATGCCGCGCATGCGCACTACCAATGACCCGGCCACAAGCGCTGGATGTGGTCAGTTTCTCTTAGTGCAACGCGCCGCGTGGCTGGCAGCCGGTGGGCACGCAGCATTCCGTGACAGCATGCATGACGGCATCAAACTGCCGCGCAACATTCGGCGCGCTGGATTCCATACGGAT
>DBCE01000103.1 GCA_002292895.1 Phycisphaerales bacterium UBA966 | reverse complement strand
GGGTCCCCATCCGAGGTAGTCCACCGTTTCATTCGTAATCCAAGTCAAAGCGCCCGCATCGTTCTTGTATCCCCCGAGGAAGGGACCATCGGGACCTTCGAATGCGCCCACAGACAGAGCGGCAGCGCATACCCAAGATTGTTCCGATGCCGACGTAATCGTTCCGAGATGTCCGCCAAGTGATTGTGCTATCGCCACGCCAGATTGCCACGAACGATCCGGAAGGGACCGTAGGGCATACCAATGCCCATTCCCCCCATCCTCCACCCGCCACTGGATAGCTTGATCAATTGCGGAAATCGCAACATTGTGATGACCGCCCCCCGCAATTTGTATGACGTCAACTAGGTCCGTCGGTACGTTGCATTCACCGTATTTGTTGTATCCCCAGCATCTCACTGTTCCGTCGTGTCGAAGCGCCATCGTCGGGTAACCCTCGGCAGCCACTTGGTCGACGATTCCAAGATCCGGAGGGGCGATTGATTGGCCATAGTTCGGGTTGCCGCCCGTGTCGACCGAGCCCGTGCCCCAGCACCGCACGCTTCCGTCCGGCTGAAGCGCGACCGTATGGTCGCCCGTAGCAACTACCTGAATGGCAGTAGTGACATCCGCCGGAACATTGCATTGTCCATAGTCGTTGCGTCCCCATCCGCGAAGACTGCCATCGGTGCGCCGTGCGAAGGTGTGACCCCTACCAGCAGTCATTTGAACGACGGTGCCGAGATCGGCTGGCACATTGCACTGCCCATCATCGTTTCGCCCCCAGCATCTCGCTGTTCCGTTGTACTCCACCACGGCCGTGATGAAACCACCTCCCGCCACTTGCATGACTGCCTGAAGGTCTGACGGCACATTGATTTGACCGTAGTCGTTGCGACCCCAACACCGAACAGTATTGTCTTGTCGAAGCGCAATGACGTGGTATCCGCCAGCAACCACTTGGCGAACTGCTCCTAGATCGGCGGGCACATTGCATTGCCCGTCATCATTCTGGCCCCAGCACCGCACTGTGCCATCTTGGCGGACTGCTAGCGTGAAGTAGCACCCTGCAGAAATTTGCCTGACGACTCCCAAATCTGGCGGGACGTTGCATTGACCGAAGTTGTTCCAGCCCCAACACCGCACGACGCCCTCTCCGGAAGCTGAGTTCACCAATC
This sequence comes from Phycisphaerales bacterium UBA966, assembly GCA_002292895.1. GTDB lineage: Bacteria > Planctomycetota > Phycisphaerae > Phycisphaerales > SM1A02 > UBA966. The sequence goes on along the minus strand of DBCE01000103.1, from coordinate 2,921 downwards.
CCGCGGCGACGCCGACAACGGAACAGAGCATGGCTGAACTGATGACGGTCTGGATCTTCATATGTGAACTTCCGTTACTGCTGTTGAAATCGCCCGGGCCTGAATTGGGAGTGCGCTCCCCGGCGATTAAGGCGCCATCAGGCCCCGCGTGCGCGGGAATCTCCCGAGAATCTCCATTTCCTGCCCCCGACCACCACGCCGCGGCCGCTACCACCGCAAGCGCAGTGCCGCCGGCAACCCAGCGCATGCCGCCGCGCGCGTCCGGCTGCTCGTGCCCAATCTCGCCAACCTCCGCGCCCTCCACCCCCAGCGCCTCGCCATCCGCCTCATCAACCACCCCCATCGCGCGCGCCGCCTGTTCGGCGGTCCACTGCTCCGGCGTGCATCGTGATGGACTGGCTTCGATCATCGTTTCACCATCAAGGCGCGAACGGTCCCCGCATGCGCGGAAATCACCGCTGAACTTCCGCCGATTTCGGCGTGCCGTTCCGCAAGCGTGCCATGATGCCATGCCGCACCGCATCGTGCGTCGGAGAAGGGAAAGGAAAATGCACGCATTCGAGGGTTACACTCATGATCATGGAAGTTCGGATCCAACTCGACGAGAAGGACATGAAGAGCGCACAGGCACTGTCCGGGATCAGCGACCCGGCAGCGTTGGTGTTGCACGTCCTGCGGGAATACGTCCAGTTCCGGAGTCGCCAAGAAATCCTCGGCATGGAGGGGTCGGACCCGGAGGCGAAAGCCCCGCCGCGCCGCAAGCCCCCGGAATTCCGAAACGAGGAGCCGCGGACCGACCCGAACGCGTGAACGCCGGGACTATTGCTGCACAAGGTCGCCCATGGGTTCTTGCGGATACCAACGCATGCATTGAAACCCGCCCCCGCATGCACAAAAATCTATCCCCCCGACACCAACCGCTGCACCTCGATCACCGTCGCCTCCATCTCGCCCACCGGCACGCCCTCGGCGCGTAGCAACTCGGCGACCGCCTCGCGCAACATCGCGCCGATGCGGCGCGTGGCGTTCGCGCACTGTTGCAGGGTGCGCCCCGTGCGCGGGCCGATCACTGCGTACGGCAACCCCTCGCTCACATGGAGCCGGAACACCTCGTATTCATCAAGCAGGCCGCGCTCGTCGCATTCCGCGTGCGCCACGCGGTGCGCCTCGTTCACCAACTCGAGCGCCCACGCGCGGTCGAATGCATGCACGCCGTCACGGTCATCCATCGGCTCAGCGCCAGCGGCAGTCGCCGCATCAAGCGAGGTCCGCTCCCGGTTGCGCCGTGAATCCGTGCGCAGCGTTCGCCCATGGAACGCCATCCCGTGCATGAGCCAGCGCCGCAACTGCAATCCGCTTGTTCGCCACCTGAGCAATGAGTCCGGCGTCGCCAACATGTGCGCAAAGAATCCAGCGACCAGTTCGTCCGGTTCGCCAAGTTCGCGTAGCGCGGACCCAACCACGTATGCACGCAGTGGTTCGCGATATCGCTCCATCAAGTACGTGGCAACCGACCGATGCGCCGTCCGCGCCGCCGGACCATCCGGCGTCGCACCCTCAATGATCGTCAACTGCGTGCCGATCCACGTGGCTTGCGTGCTAGGGAAATGGTCGATTGAAGGCATGTGACTTCTCTCAGCGTCAGCGAATCTCAACAACCCGAAGCGACCGGGTACCGAGTGATCGGTGCACGTCCGACAACGACGCCTCAATCGCGCTCAGCAGTTGCCGCAACGCGAGGTTGCCGAGACGAACCCAGACCACGCAGACGTCGTCGACGCGTCGGATGGCGAGCATCGGAAGATCTGCATCGCGGCTCATGATGTCAAACTGATGCAGCACCGCAAAGTTCCAGAGTGTGATGTCTCGTGCACCGCCAAGCCCCACTGAGTTGACATGCACCGATCCGGGGAACAGGGCATCAAGGCTTCCGACAAGGCGCGGCGGCAGGTTCTGGTCAACGAGGATCTTCACGCCGCCCCCGTCCCATGCTTGCTACCTTCCATCTCCGCCGCTCGCGCCAAGCACGCAAGAATGTCATCGCGCGTGATCGGCGGATATTCGGCGACGATTTCCTCCGCCGTCATCCCGGCGGAAAGCCAGCCGAGAACATCAGCCACGGCGATGCGGGTTCCGCCCACGCAGGCCTTGCCGAACCGGATGCCGGGGTCTACAGAAATTCGTTCACGCCAATCCATGGCGAAAGGGTAGCACGCGAAAGCAGCGATGCGATCAACTTCCGCCAAAGTTCCAATGCCGACGCTGCCCCAACCCCAAACACCTCACTCAAACTTCCCGCGATTCACGATCGCGAAGTCGTACAGCCCGCCGAGCTCCTTCGCGTCGAGCTTCTCGATCGCGTTGAGCTTCGTCACAAGCGGCTTCGGGTCGTCCATGGCCAGCGCGCCGAGGCGCTGGAACTTGTTGGCCAGGATGCCCTTCAGGTCCGCGGTGGTGTTCCGCGCATGACCGCTCGGATACATCACGAAACCACTGTCAAGCGTCCTTCCATCCGTCGTAGTAATCACCACGCTCGTTGGAATGCCGTCCGGATAGTTGCGGTCGTACTCCGCGCCGCCATGCTCGAACGTCATCTTCTCCATGAACGCGCGCGTGGTCTTATTCACGATCGCCGCCGGGTCGTAGTCGTACGGCGCCAAGAACAGCGTCTTCCACATGGCATCGTTGCCGTCAGCAATCTTGCCAGTCTTCATTTCCGCTGCCTTCTCCACGGCCTTTCGCAGCAGCGTTCCAACGATGTACACCATCGAATGGTCCGCGCTCTGCCGCGTCTTTGGATCGCGCTTCGCCGGGTCGCCAATGATGCCAAACGCGGGCTCGTAAGCCACAATCTTGATGCCCTTAATCAGCCCCGGATTCTCCAAGATCTCCGGATGCTTGCGCATCAAATCGATCATCCC
>DBCE01000101.1 GCA_002292895.1 Phycisphaerales bacterium UBA966 | reverse complement strand
CGCACAAACGCCGCGTTGTGGAAGCAGCCGAACATCGGCAGGTGGTAGTCATCAATATCGTGAACGATGGTCTTGAGGAGCGGCAGGAAGACGCGTTCGGTGGTCTTGCCCAAGTAGTAATCCTCTTGCGGCGGAAGTCCCACCACGGTGGTCGGGTAGATGGCATCACGGCGATGCGTGATGGCGGAAACTTCCACGCGCGGGTAGCGGTCCGGCAGGCTGTAGAAACCAGTGTGATCACCAAACGGGCCTTCAAATACAGCGCCGGGGCCGAGTGGTTCGCCGCTGTCCGGATGCCAACCGATGGCGCCGCATTCAGTGCTCACCCAACCTTCGATCACGATTTCCGAATTCGCGGGCACCCACAGCGGCACGGTCTTGGCGCGCACCAGCGGAATGCCGCGCCCATGCAAGAAGCCGCACATAAGCAGTTCGCTGATGCCAGGCGGCAGCGGGGCGGTGGCGCCGTACGGCATGACGCTTTCGCCGCCAAGGCAGATAGCGATCGGCATGCGCTGCCCCAGTTTCTTCCAACTGCGCCAGTGCGAGGCGCCGTCGTGGTGCATGTGCCAATGCATGGCAAGCGATGTTGGCCCGAGCAACTGGCTGCGGTACATGCCGATGTTGTGACTGGCGGGGCGCGCAGCGTCACGGTCATCAGCATGGACGGTGTGCATGCCAGCAAGCGTGATGTAGCGGCCGGAGCCTGCGGCAGTGCCAGCAGCGCGCGCGTCGATTGGATATCCGACCGCCGTGGGGTTGCCATCAAGTGGCCAGCACTTGAGGATGGGAAGGCGCGTGAGATCTACTTCATTGCGCTCGGTGAGTTTCACTACTTCTTGGCACGGCCCGCGGCGCACGCGCTTGGGGCCGATCTTGAGAAGTGGTGCAAACTCACGTGCCTTGGCAAGAAATTCGCGCGCGGTGCGTGGTGGCACCGGCTTGGTGAGGCTTGCAATGCGCGCACCGATCGATGAAATGCCGCGCGGATCGGCGGCGCAGCCAAGTGCGTGCTCCATGCGGCGATAGCTGCCCCAGAGATTGATGGCAAGCGGGAAGTCGCTACCGGTCACGCGTTCAAAGAGCAGGGCGCGACCGCCCATGGCGGCCATGGCGGGATCAAAGTCGCGGGCGCCGCTACTTTCACGCGCAGGCATACGACTGACCCGATCGGCGATCTCAGTAATTTCAAGTTGTGGGTTCACCTCCGCGGTCACGCGGTGGAGCTCGCCGGCCTGTTCAAGTGCAGAAATGAAATCGCGAAGTCCAGCGTGCATGCGCAGGATGGTAGGTCTGTCTACGATTGTCGTCCTGATGCTTGCGATCGATCTTCATGATGTCACCAAGACCTACCGCGGCGGCGTGCAAGCGCTGCGCGGGGTTTCGCTGGCCGTGCAGGCGGGCGAGATCTTTGGGCTGCTTGGGCCAAACGGCGCCGGAAAGAGCACCCTGGTCAAGATCATCATGACCGTGGTGCGGCCCACATCCCTGCGCGGCACCGTGCTCGGTCAACCCGCCGGCACGCAGGCCGTGCTTGCACGCATCGGCTACTTGCCAGAGCATCATCGATTCCCGCAGTACCTGACTGGCCGCCAAGTGATCGATTTCTTTGGCGCACTCGGCAAGGTTCCCCGTGCGGTTCGCCGCCCTCGCACCGAGGAACTACTTGAACTGGTCGGCATGCGCGAATGGGGCAACCGCCGCGTCACGATGTACTCAAAGGGCATGCAGCAGCGGATCGGTATCGCTGCGGCACTTATCAATGACCCGGAGCTGGTGGTCCTTGATGAACCAACCGATGGTGTTGACCCCGTGGGCCGCCGCGAGATTCGCGACATGCTCTTGCGTTTGCGCGGCGAAGGTCGCACCGTATTAGTGAATAGCCACCTTCTCAGCGAAGTGGAAATGTTGGCCGACCGCGTCGCCATCATCAACCAAGGCACCACGCTTGCGCAAGGCACCATTGAGGAACTCACGCACGAAAGTCACCGGTATGAGATCGAAGCGATGCACGCGCCTGACATGGTGGTGACCGCCGTTGGTCCGGTGGCGGGTCTTGCCTCCGTCCTCGACCCCGCGCTGCGCACGTTCGTCATCCCGACCCGTGATGCTGCCATTATTCAGCCTGCAATTGATGCACTTCGCGCCGCCGGGGCCACCGTCACGCGCGTGGAGCGCGCCCGTGAAACACTGGAAGATCTCTTTGTCCGCAGCGTGATTGACGAACGCGGCCGCGCCATGCCCGGGGCGCAACGAGCGTCCGCTGCGCCGCCGATAGCGCCCGCTCCGACGCCTTCCACCGCGCCTCCCGCATCGCGCACCCCGCCGGAGATCCGCTCATGACGCAGACCTTGGCGATCTTCCTCGACGCGTACCGCGACCTCAACTCGCGCAAACTCTTTTGGCTTGCCATGGTCATCAGCGCGCTGGTGGTTGCCATTGTCGGCGCACTTGGCATTGATGACACCGGCGTCTCCGCGCTTGGGTTCCACTTCAACAGCAAGTTTGTCAACACGCTGTTCTTCCCGCGCGACCTCTTCTACAAGTTGATCTTCCAGAACTTGGGAATCAACATTTGGCTGACCTGGCTCGCCGCCATTCTTGCGTTGATCTCTACCGCCAGCATCGTGCCAGAGCTCATCGCCAACGGTTCGATCGACATGATGCTGTCCAAGCCGATCACTCGTTCTCGGCTCTTCTTGACGCGCTGGGTGACAGGCTTGTTCTTCGCCGGATTCCAAGCAGCAGTCTTTGTGATCGCTAGCTTCCTGGTGATCGGTATCCGTGGCGGCGCGTGGGAGCCGGGGCTGTTCTTGGCTATCCCAGTAGTGGTGGTGTTCTTCAGTTACCTGTACTGCTTCTGCGCCCTGATGGGCGTGCTGACGCGTAGCACGGTTGCAAGCCTGCTACTCACGCTGGTCTTCTGGCTGGCCCTCTTTGGTGCCCAAAAAGCAGAGCAATTTCTCAATTACGGGCGGCTCGCTTCCAGCATGGAAGTGACCGCTATTGAACGCACCATCGCCTCGCGTCTTGAAAAGAATGCCGACGCTGATGTGGACAAGCTTCGTGCCGAACTTGTAAGTGAGACCATCTCTGCCGGCCGCTGGAATTCCGGCTACTGGCCTGCCTATGCCATCGTCACCGTGTTGCCCAAGACCAACGAAACCACCGAGTGGCTTTCGCGCACGCTGGTCAAGCAATCAAACTTTCGACCCCCCGCGAAAGATGACGATGAGATGCGCTTCTTTGGCAGTAGCCGCGTGAAACGCAAAGAATTTGAGCAAGCCACCTACGACGACGCAGAGTCCCGCAAGGGCGCGCTTTGGACCATCGGCACCAGCTTGATGTTTGAAGCCGTGATGCTCGGTGGTTGCGTCTGGCTGTTCCGCCGTCGCGACTTCTGATCGCGCGTTACGATTCCCTGTGTGCTTGTCTATCGCAAAGGCGTCTTCTGCCTGGAGTCCGAATGGTTCGGCCTGCGCTCCACCGTGAGCGTTCGGCCGGCGCTTGAACTACTTCGTTCTTCGGACTACCACGTGGCGTACATCCATCGCGATGTTGCAACGCGCGCCGAGCTGGAGCATTACTTGCGCAAGTGGTTCCAAGAGCGACACACCGGCTTCGAGATTCTCTGGCTGGCCATGCATTCTCGACGTGGATTACTGCTGCCAGGTGACATGCGGCGCCCGGACGAGAAGATGCACATCGACCGCCTCGAAGAGATTTTGGCCGGGAAATGCAAGGGGAAAGTGATCCATTTCGGCGGCTGCCGCACCATTGCCATGCCACCGGCGCGCATTCGAAAGTTCTTACGAACCTCTGGCGCCGTGGCAGTCTCGGGCTTCCGCGAAGAAGTCGACTGGACTGAATCCACGCTCTTTGAAACCACGCTGCTCTTGGAGTTGCAGAAGCACCCGATGACAGCTTCGGGCTTGCGCTCCGTGCGTAATGCGATGCGGAAATCGCGTCCCCTTGAATACGCCGCTTCCGGCTTCGCTATTCACATTCGCTCGTGACGCGCGCGCTGGTTGCTGTTCCCTTACTTCCCTAGTTCAACACTGCGTGCGCGTGCTGCTTCCATGGCAGCGGCAACCATGGCGGTGAATCCGCCTTGTTCAAAGACGCGCATCGCGGCGGCGGTTGTTCCGCCCGCGCTGGTGACTGCCGCACGCAACTGCGCTGGATCGCGCCCATCGTGCGCAAGCAGCGTTGCTGCACCAAGAATGGATTGGATCGCCATCGCACGCGCAGTTGCTGCGTCAAATCCCATGGTTTCCCCTGCGGAAATCTGCGCTTCTGCCAGTAAATAGAGGTACGCCGGCGCGCTGCCCACTGCAGCCACTGCCGCGTCCATCAACTCTTCGCGAATTTCGACGGCGGTGCCGATCGCTGAAAATAATCGCACCGCATCAGCCACGTCATCGCTCGTGGCGCCTGCTCCACGCGCGATCGCTGTCATGGAAACGCCAACCTGCGCCGCCATGTTCGGCATGGCGCGAACGACGCGCGGGCCACGGTCAACATCACCGCCGGCAACCAGCGTTGCGCGGATCGTCGCGCTCGACCATCCCGCCATGACGCTGACCACGCATGTTGCATGACTCAATGCACCGATCGCCTGCGCGGCTTCAAGGAAGTGCTGCGGCTTTACGGCGAGCACCAGTAATTGCGCTCCACGCGCGGCAGCCGCGTCATCCGTCGCGCGTGCGCCCAGCCCGCTCGCTTCCGCCCGGCGTTCGGCATCACGTTCGATGACAACGGTGGTGGCCGGGTCGATTACTTCGCTGCGGATCGCGCGCGAAAGGATCGCCATGCCGAGGTTGCCACACCCCACAAATGCGATGTTGGCGGAGTCACCGTGATCTTCACTCATAGCGCAAAGCCTATCGGCGCCCGCGATCCGCTACGATCTCCTCATGTCTTCTGCCGTCCAGACCCTTGATTTCGAGCAGCCGATCGCGGAGATTCAACGCCAGATTGAGGCGCTTGAGTCTCGGCCCGACGCCGACACGATCCGTGAAGAGATTGAAACGCTTCAGCACACGCGTAACAGTTTGCTGAGTAAGACGTACGGCAGCCTGACGCCGTGGCAGACCGTCCGCGTGGCGCGCCATCCGCAGCGCCCGCAGACCCTTGATTACATCCAGATGATCTGTCGCGATTGGTGTGAATTGCACGGCGACCGTCGTCACGGAGATGATCCGGCGATCGTGACGGGCTTTGGCCGCATCGGCAGCATCAAGTGCCTGGTGGTGGGCCATCAAAAGGGGCGCGACACCAAGGAGCGATTGCGCTGCCACTTCGGCTGTGCGCATCCCGAGGGTTACCGCAAGGCGCTTCTCAAGATGAAGCTGGCCGAGAAATTCAAGCTACCGATCGTGACGTTCGTTGATACCCCCGGCGCCTATCCCGGCATCGGCGCGGAACAGCGCGGGCAAGCGGAGAGCATTGCCGTCAATCTCCGAGAGATGAGTCGACTGCGCGTGCCGGTGGTGTGCATCGTGATCGGCGAAGGTGGCTCTGGCGGTGCACTGGGCATTGCCATTGGCGACCGCGTGGCGATGCTGCAGAACAGTTGGTACAGCGTCATCAGTCCGGAGGGTTGCGCCGCGATTCTCTGGAAGGAAGCCAACGAGCGCACCAACAATTTGGCGGCGAATGCACTCGCGCTGACGGCCACTCACAACCTGAAGAATGGATTGGTGGACGACGTCATCGAAGAGCCGCTCGGTGGAGCGCATCGTCATCCCAAGGAGATGGCGGAGCGCATTCAGCACTATGTGGTCGATTGGGTGCGCGAGTTGCAGCGTCTTGACCCAGCAACGTTGGTGCGAAAGCGGTTTGAAAAGTTCCGCGCCATCGGCAGCGTGAAGTGAATCGACCTGCTGCCGGTCCCCCCGGTTAAAGCGCGGTCCGTTTTGACGCTTCGCACGAATTCTGCTAAGATTAATGGTTCTTCAGCGACACTGGTCGCTCGTTCGTCGGCGTTTCCTGCTTTGACGAGGGTGCTCTTTCCATGGCGAAATCCAATAAGAAGGCTGATGTGAAGAAGCCATCCAAGCCGGCGGCCAAGTCGGCTGCCAAGCCAGCGGGCAAACCCGCCCCAAAATCGGCACCAAAGCCCCTCGTGAAATCAGCCTCCAA
>DBCE01000058.1:8500-9548 GCA_002292895.1 Phycisphaerales bacterium UBA966 | reverse complement strand
CCGATGGTGACGATGCCGATGGATGGAATGTGCTTGCCGATGGCGTCATAGAACATGACCGCTGCGGCAACGGCAACCGTCAGGATCAACGCGGGCTCGCCCAGGGTGCTTGCCGAAATCACCGCCGTCATCAACGCGCCAAACGAAAGGAGCGCGGCGCTTGAGGTGCGAATGCGGCCAGCGGCAAGCGGTCGCTCCGGGCTGAAGCGCCGATCATGGCGGACATCAAGGAGATCATTCAGGCTGGCCGCGAAACTGAACAGACCGATCGCCACGAGCGCGGTGCACGCCAACGCCTTCCAAAGTGGCATGTGATAGAGCGGTAGATGCACGTACCGCGGGTCGGCACGTGTGAGCAGCGTCACCAGCCACAGCTCGCACACCGCGCCGAACGCGAGGGAGAGCCGCGTCAGTTGAAACGCGTCGAGGATGCGCTCGGCAACTGGACGCACCGGGTCATGGTAACGGGGCGCTGCTACGATCATCAGCCCGTCGGCGGGCATTCCGCCCGACATCGCCGGGCTCGTCGGTTTGCGTGTGTTCCTGAAGCAGTTTGCTCGTTCTTAGATTCAACAGAGATCCGTACCGAAATGAAGGCTGACAGCAATATTCCTGCGGACGCACGCGGGCTTCGCGTGGCGATCGTGGTGAGCGCGTATCACCGTGACATTACCGAGGCGATGGAATTGGCAGCCACTGCCGAGTTCCTGCGGCTTGGCGGTCAAGCTTCGGACATCGTTCGCTTGCAGGCACCGGGCGCATTTGAGATTCCGCTACTCATTGACACAGCGCTCGCGCGTGCAGGCATTGCAGCGGCAGTAGCGATTGGGTGCATCGTGCGCGGTGAGACGCGGCATGACCGGCACCTTGGCCAAGCCGTAACCAGTGAGTTGGCGCGCATTTCAGTAACGCGCGGCAAGCCAGTTGGTTTGGCAGTGTTGACCGTGGAGAATTTGAAGCAGGCACGTGCGCGTGCTGGTGGCGAAGTTGGAAACAAAGGCGCGGAAGCAATGACCGCTGCGCTCGCCTGCGTGCGTGCTTGTGAGGA
>DBCE01000058.1:7723-8458 GCA_002292895.1 Phycisphaerales bacterium UBA966 | reverse complement strand
GACGCAGCCGGTGGGCATGAACGCCTTCCTGAAGGCGCGGCCACACTTGCGATGCGTCGTTGCGCGCTGCAGGCCATGTACCAATTGGACGCCGGGCAGAGTTCCGATGGCGCATTGGTTGGCATGTCACAGGCAGAGACCGATGCCGATCACGCTCCTCCTGGAGACGTTGAGCGTGGCATGGCACTTGCCGCGCTGGCGTGGGAATTCCATGACGACGCCGATCGTGAAATTGCAACTTTGGCCCGCGAATGGCCGCCGCACCGGCAGCCAGTGGTTGACAGAAATCTGCTGCGCCTGGGTTGGTACGAACTTCGTCAATCATCCGAGCCACCACGCAAAGTGGTCAGCGACGCCGTCGAATTGGCGAAGGAGTTTGGAACCGCCGATAGCGGCAAGTTTGTCAACGGCGTGCTCGACAAGATCATGAACGGCGTGAGCGGCGATGTCAGTGATGACGATGCGGAAGCCGTGGGGGAAGGCTGAGATGTTCTTTCGTGCCGCGGTCGATGCGATCAAGCGTGGNNCAGAAGACGGCCGAGGTATTCGGCGCGGGGTTTCGTTCCATCCTGCATGGCCGCACGCTCAGTGAGGAACTGATCGACGACATCGAGCGGACGTTGGTTGCTGCTGATGTCGGAGTGCGCGCGGCGCGCGAGATCGCTGCGGAGCTGCGCGCTGAGTTTCGCTCGGGCCGTGTGCCACGCGGAGAGGATGCGATTGAATTTCTCAAGA
>DBCE01000058.1:0-7712 GCA_002292895.1 Phycisphaerales bacterium UBA966 | reverse complement strand
TCGATTGAAATCACGCCTTGCATCTGGTTCGCGCGAGATTGCTGTGGCGGCTTCCAAGCCAACGGTCGTACTTGTGGTCGGGATCAATGGTGCTGGAAAGACCACCAGCGTTGCCAAGATTGCCAAGAGCCTCAAGGATGATGGTCGCAGTGTGTTGTTGGCCGCCGCTGATACATTTCGCGCGGGTGCCGTGGCGCAGCTGGAAACATGGTCGCGACGCCTGGGCGTGGACTTGGTGAAGGGCGCGCAAGGAGCGGATCCGGCAGCCGTGGCGTTTGATGCAGCGGACGCAGCGATTGCGCGCGGAGTTGATGTCCTGCTGGTCGACACGGCAGGTCGCTTGCACACGCAAGACAATCTGATGCGACAACTGACCAAGATCAGGAATGTTCTCGCCAAGAAGATTCCTGGAGCGCCACACGAAATTCTCCTGGTGCTTGATGCCACCAGCGGTCAGAACGCAGTGTTGCAGGCCACGGCCTTCAAGGCGGCATGTGATGTCAGTGGAATCTTCTTAGCCAAGCTTGATGGCACTGCGAAAGGTGGCATTGTGGTTGCGATCCGCGATGCCCTTGACGTGCCCGTGAAACTCGTGGGAGTTGGCGAAACGCCCGACGATGTGCAGCCGTTCGACCCCGATCGGTTCGTGGAAGCCATGTTTGCTGCATGAGCCGGGCTGCCTAGAATGCACTCCATGCGTCGGAAAGCGTTCACACTCGTTGAGCTCTTGGTGGTGATTGCCATCATCGGAATCCTCATTGGGATCATTGTTCCGAGCGCGCGCGGGATTCAGCGCGAAAGTCAAAATGCGGGGTGCCTCTCCAACCTTCGCCAAGATTTCATTGCGGTGGATTCCTATCGGCAGCAGAACAACGGTCGTCTGCCCATGTGTGAATTCCTGCCAGTGGTCACCGATGCGGGTATTGACGGCGGGTTGCCGAACTTTCTTTCGGGCTTCATGCCGGCGGATTCCTCATCCTGGATTTGCCCATCTGACAAAGATGAAGAGTCGCTTTCAACTGGCACTAGCTACATGTATTTGCCAGGCTTGCTTCGTTACACACCCGCTGTGCAAGTGGATGTAGTGACGTTACTGATGTCATTTGATCCAGCGACTACGTCCATGGATCGATTGATGACAGTTCGGTTGGACGCAGAGGCGCGCGCGATGACTGAGTTCTTTGAGCGCGAGGCGGCGCGGTATCCGCTTCTCACTGACAGCCAAGATCGCCATCGCCGCGTTGGCGTTGAGCGGAACGGCGTCTACATTGACGGCAGCGCGCGGATGGCGGAAGATCTTTCCCAAGACGCAGAAACCGGAGCTACACCATGAATTTGATGGAATCAATCAGATCCCGTGACATGGATCTTGGAGAGCTCTGGGAAGAGCACCGTTCGCAGATTGTGACTTCCGTCGCTGCCGCCCTTGTTGTGGCGCTGTTGGCCAGTGGATCATGGTGGTTTTTTGCAGGGCGATGGAAGGCCCCGCCATCGATCTTTGATTCGCCAGTGGACAACGTGCTTGGCTACTTCACTACCGACGATTTCAACCTTCTTTCGGTGGACGAGCGCGTCAAGTACGTGCAGCAGTTCATTGGTCGTTTCCGTGGAATGAACCAACAGGACAGCGTGGTTGCTTCGGCGTTCTTGGCTGGGGTCACCGGCAAAGTGCGCGAGCAAATGACGCAGAACGTGCGAATTCTGGCGAAGGACATCTTGATCCAAGGTGCGGCTACCTATGTGAATTTGCCAGCTGCTGAGCGCGGGGCATTCATTGACAAGTGGGTAGCGGATTGGTTCCGCTTTGCAGAGACCACTGCTACCGGTAAGGAATCAGAGAGCACCAACCAAGACATCATGACCAACGCGCGCGCGGAAGCGAAGCGCGGCGAAGAGCGTCAGCGTGAGCGCATGAAGGGCAAGAGCTTGACGGACAAGGGCGCGGATCGATTCCTGGGATTCTGGGAGAAGGAAGTTGAGCCGGCTTCCAGTCCGCGCGAGCAGGCGCAGATTTCGCGATTCATGGACGCGGTGCGCACGCGCATGCTGACGGGACAGTGACAGACGCGCGCGCGAGTAACGGTGGTGCGGGTATGGATGCCGCATTGCCGGTATTGCGCGCCGCCGCCGAGATCACCGAATGCATGCGCACTGCGCGCGCCATGGTGCTGACGGCTGCCACTGGCAGCGGTAAGACCACGCAAGTCCCGCAGATTTTGGCGCGTTCCGGGCTAGTAGAGGGGCAGATTGTGGTGCTCGAGCCGCGTCGGTTGGCGGCACGGATGACCGCGCGACGCGTGGCCGAGGAGATGGGCGTGGCCCTTGGCGAGGATGTTGGATTTCAAACTCGGTTCGAGCGCGTGGTGGGTCCGCGCACGCGCATTCGATTTGTCACTGAAGGCGTGTTCTTGCGGCAAGCGCAGCGTGATCCATTGCTCAAGGGCATTGGTTGCGTGTTGCTTGATGAATTTCATGAGCGCAGTGTGTTTGCTGACCTGGCACTTGGAGTGGTCCGTGCGGCGCGCCTGCAGCGCCCGGCGTTGATGGTGGCCGCGATGAGTGCAACCATGGACGCAGGGCAGGCGGCCGCGTATCTCAGCGCGCCGGTGATTACTGCGGAAGGCCGTGCCTATCCAGTGAGTGTTCGCTATGAGCCGGGTGCGGACGGCGCGCCGGTGTGGGAGCGCGCAGCGCGTGCCGTGCGACGATTGGTTGATGAAGGACACGAAGGCGATGCGTTGGTATTTATGCCGGGCGCCTTTGAGATTGATCGCACCGTGGATGCAGTCCGTGCCGAACTACGAGTGATTGCTGGAGGAAGCGCATTTGATGTAGTACCGCTGCATGGATCAATGCCGGCTGATCGGCAAGACGCTGCGGTTGCGCCCGCTGCGCGCGGTCGGCGCAAGGTGATTGTGGCTACCAATGTTGCGGAGACTTCCATCACCATTCCCGGCGTTCGCATGGTGGTTGATTCTGGATTGGCGCGGGTTTTTCGTGTGGATCCGCGGCGCGGGCTGAATGCCTTGCGCACCGAGGCGATTAGCCGCGCAAGTGCAGATCAGCGCTCCGGGCGAGCTGGTCGAACGGCACCAGGCGTGTGCGTGCGCTTGTGGACGGAGTGGGAGCAAGCGCAGCGGCCCGCCGCGGAAACACCGGAGGTGCGCCGTATTGACCTTGCGGAATCAATGTTGATGGTGCTCTCGATGGGCTTCGGTCCGTTTGAGAAATTTCCTTGGCTTGATCCACCGACTGAGGATGCGGTGTTGCGTGCGCGCGGGACGCTGGAATCGATTGGCGCGCTGCATGCTGATGGAATGCTGACTGCGCTTGGACATCGGCTCGCACGCATTCCTGTGCATCCACGGCTTGGGCGCGTGTTGGTTGAGGCGGCATCGCTTGGCGTGCTGGAGCGCGCGGCGCGTTGGTGTGCCATTGTTTCCGACCGAGATGTTGTGCAGAGTGGCGGTGCGGCACAATTGGTGCGATTGACACCCGATGGCGAGCCGCCGAGTGATATCGCTTCACGCGAAGAATTGTTGTTGCGCGTGGAGTCCAGTGGATTCCGCAACGCGCGACATGAAGGCGTGGAGGCCTCACTTGGCGCGTGTCGCGAGGTGGCATCCGCGGCCCGTGAGTTGGTGCGTGCTGCCACAAGTGGTGATGAGGAGTTCGGCGCGACCGCCGCATTTACTGGCGATTCATTTGCGCGGGTTTCGCGCGCGCTACTTGCAGGCTTTGCTGATCACGTTGGTTGGCGGATGGATGCGCAGCGACCGCATTGCGCCATGCCTGGGCGCCGCAAGGTGAGCATCGATCCAACAAGTATTCAGCGTGGAATGGGCTTCATTTTGGCCCTTGAAGTGCGCGAGGGTGGACGGGGTGATCAAGTGCATCAGTCGCTTGGAATGGTCACGCCGCTCGAGGTTGACTGGGTTGAGCACGCAATGCCTGATCGAGTGTCTACGCAGACCGAGGTCCGCTTTAGTGATGAACTTGGCGCGGCCGCTGAATTTGAAGAACGTGTGTTTGATGGAATTGTGTTTGCGCAGATCGTTCGTCCCTTGCGGGGGCGCGAGGCCAAAGCCGCTGCACATGATGAATTGGCATCGCGCGTAGCGAGCGGCGAATTGCGGCCCGCAACATGGGACGAGTCTGTTGACCAATGGATCGCACGCGTGCGGTGCGTTGCGGCGTGGTTTCCCGAACGCGGCCTGATCACCTATGACGCCGACGATATGGGGGTACTTGCAGCGGAGATCGCGCAGGGATGTGCGCGGGCTTCGGATCTTGACTCGCGTCCGGTGCTCGACATTTTTCGTAGCGCGCTTTCCTGGGATGAGCAGCAGTTTGTTGAGCGAGCAGCGCCCGCGGCGTTGGCGCTGGCAAGTGGATGGAAGATGAAGGTTGAGTATGCAGAGGGCAAGCCTCCGCGCGGGCGTGGCAAGATCCAGGACTTCTATGACTTTGCTGGTCATCCGACGGTGGCGGGTGGTCGGGTGAAGGTGGTGCTCGAGTTGCTTGGGCCGAATCGGCGACCAGTGCAGGTGACCGAGGACCTGCCCGGTTTTTGGGAGCGGCTGTACCCCGACGTGAAAAAGGAACTCAAACGGCGCTATCCGCGGCATGAGTGGCGATGACGTAACTGCCTGCGATATAGGGATTAACGTGCGGCAATTCGCGTTTTATGCGCTGTTTCGGTAGGATGCCCGTCTATGCCAAAGGTGACCTCCGCTAGCGCCTCGCGCGCTGGCTCCAAGACGGTTTCCCGCCTCGCACCCGTAAAAAGCGCCACCGCTAAGACAAGCGGAAACGGCAAGTCGAAAGTTGTAGCGACAGTCACAGTGAAGTCAGCGGCCAAGGGGAAGACTGTTCCGGTGCTGAAGTCTGCATCGAAGCCAGTAGCGGCCGCAAAGGCGACGCTCACGGCGAAAGCAGCGCTGGCAGCCAAGGTGGCAGCGACGGTCGTTGCTGCGAAGACTGCGGCAGCGGTGAAGACCACAACAACCTCCAAGACCACCGCGAATACCGTGAGCTCGAAGCCAGCGACACCTGCAAAGGTTGCGCCCGCTACCAAGACCGTTGCTGCCAAGGGTTCGACGCCTGTGGCAACAAACCTGAAGGTGTCGACCACCACGGTCACAAGTAAGACCACCAGCAAGCCGACAGCGGCTCCACGGACTCCGGTTGCAGTAACGCCGAAGGCGCCTGTAGCGGTTGAGCCCAAGCCTACGGCGGTGTTCGAGTGCCCGAAGCCGAACGAAATCACTTCCATCATGATGGCCACGCGATACCTGATGGCGCGCCCGGACTTTGAACGGCTCCGTCCCGCCAAGTACGGCGAAGAGACCTTCAAGCTTGATCGCATGCACAAGCTGATGGATTTGCTTGGCAATCCGCACCAGAAGATCAAGACGGTGCATGTTGCCGGAACAAACGGCAAGGGCAGCACCGTGGCGATGATCGCCTCCATGCTGCGCGCGTCCGGCTATGCGGTGGGCGTTTACACCAGCCCCCATCTGATCGATATGCGCGAACGCGTGCAGATTGACGGCAACCTGATTCCGAAGAACGACTTCGTGGATACGGTGCGCTCGGTGGCCAAGGCTGCAGAGAAGTTGGGCGAGCAAGCGACATTCTTTGAGTTGATGACCGCGGTGTCGTTTGCGTATTTCGCGCAGCAGGCCGTGGATATTGCAGTGATTGAGGTGGGACTTGGTGGTCGACTTGACTCAACCAACGTCATTACGCCGCTCGTCAGCATTGTGACTTCGATTGATCTTGATCACACCAAACTGTTGGGCGGAACCAAGGCGCTGATTGCTCGCGAGAAGGCGGGCATCTTCAAGAAGGGTGTTCCGGCACTGTTCTTCGAGCAGGATCCTGAAGTTGATGGCGTGATGCGCGAAATGGCACAAGCTGCTGGTGCTGAACTTCGGATTGTCAACAAGGACATTGAGTTCTCAAGCCGCTTCTGCGTTACCCCTGACCTTGGGCCGCACACGCGCGTATGCATGTACACCAAGAACAGTCGCCTGGAGCATGTGCCAGTGCCGCTCCAGGGCGAGCATCAGGCCAGCAACTGCGGACTTGCGCTTGCGGCTGTTGACGTGCTGAAGAATTTCGGATTTGAGTTACCTGAAGACAAGTTGACGGCCGGACTGGCTGCCACCAAGATTCCTGGGCGCATGGAAGTGGTTTCGCACCGTCCGCGCGTTCTCTGTGACGGAGCCCACAACCCAGCGGCAGTGAATGCGTTGATGCGTTGCGTTGGCGCGCATGTTCCGTACGACAGCATGGTCTGCGTCTTCGGTTGCTGCGCGGACAAGGACATTGCAGAGATGATTGACAAGGTCAATCTTGGCGCCGACAAGGTGATCTTCACGCGTGCGTCCTCGACGCCACGTGCGGCAAGCCCGGAAGAACTGCAGAAACTCTTCCAAGAGCGTTCCGGCAAGATGAGCCAAATCGCGCGGACAGTTCCTGAAGCCATTGACATGGCGATCCGCGGCGTGAGCCGCGAGGACCTGATTTGCGTGACCGGCAGCTTCTACGTTGTCGGCGAGGCTTTGAAGTACATCTCTGAGAAGAAGTAAATCGCCGCCGCTTTAGAGGACGATGTTGACCATGCGACCCGGCACAACGACCACCTTCTTTGGTGGACTTGTGCCTAGGTGCGGCACAACTTGCGGGTGCGCTAAAGCCATCGCTTCAATCTCCGCCGGACTTGCTGCCCTCGGCACCATGATCCGCGCGCGCACCTTGCCCTGAACCTGCACCGCTATCTCCACCTCGTTGTCCACCAGCATCGCTGGGTCGAACGTCGGCCATGGCATTCCCTGTAGGCCACCCGCTACGCCGAGGCGCTCTCCCATCTCGTCCGCAATGTGTGGCGCAAATGGCCACAAGACACACGCGAATCGCACCAGCTGATCGCGCGTCATGCCGCCCTTCGTTGCGTCCGTCATGTCACTCGGGCGCGTTGCCGCATTGACCAATTCGATCATCGCCGCGATCGCTGTGTTGAAACTGAGACGCTCAATGTCTTCACCAACCTTGGCAATGGTTCGATGCAATTGCTTCTCGATGCCAACATCAGCCACCGCTGCGCACAAGACGTCGCCGGTGCGCTCATCAACCGCCAGCCGCCATGCGCGCTGTAGGAAGCGGAACACACCAACAATATCGCGCGTGTTCCACGGCTTTGATGCCTCAAGAGGCCCCATGTACATCTCATACAAACGGAACGTGTCCGCGCCGTACTCGGCGATCACGTCGTCTGGGTTGACCACATTTCGCAGACTCTTGGACATCTTGGCAACGATCTGCGTGACCGGTTCGCCAGTAGCTTTTTCCACGCATTGGCCTTCGCCACGATCTTCCACCTCATCGATCGGCACCAACGTGCGGTCGGCGCGCTGATACGCATGACTGGTGATCAGTCCTTGATGGAACAACTTGCCCATTGGCTCCGGCGTACTCACCTGACCAAGGTCAAAGAGCATCTTGTGCCAGAAACGCGCGTAGAGAAGATGCAATACTGCGTGCTCGCTGCCGCCAACATACAGATCAACCCCGCCCGCGTGACACGTGGCCGCGTCATACGAAGTTGGTGCAGCAACCGCCGCCGCGCCGGCACCGGACTGACCCGCGCCCTGCGCACTCTTCTTTCGCGACAACATCCAATACCGCTCCGCTGCCGGATCCACAAA
>DBCE01000184.1:2375-4607 GCA_002292895.1 Phycisphaerales bacterium UBA966 | reverse complement strand
GAACCGTGGTGGCAATTCTTAGTGGTGTTCCCGATTGGCGCCTTGTTGTGGACGCTCGCCTGGCCCAACGCATGGAAAGGTCTGCGCGATGCCACCGAATGGCGCAGCGGCATGCGTTTCATGGCCGCGTGGGTGATTGCACCGATCACACTTCTTTCATTGAGTAGCGGCAAATTGCCCACCTACGTGCTGCCGCTCTTTGCGCCAGTTGCAGTGCTGGTTGCCATCGGACTGCTTCGCGCGCGCGCTGCGGAGCGGGTCATGCCGGATCGCCTTGCGCTCTTTGCACGCACGTTGGTGCGCATTGCTGCGGTGGCGTCGTTCATCATCGCTATCGCCGGTGGGCGCCGCTTCGGCATTCCCGTGTTGTGGGAGTCCGGTGAGTCGCTGCGCTTCACGTACATCGGCGCCGCACTCCTTCTGTGGGCGCAACTGGATGTGTGGAGTTGGAAGGCCACCGATCCGCGCACGTGGCTCATGCGCACGGCCATTGCTCCGGTCCCCGTCTTACTTGCCATCCAATTCCTGTATCCCGAAGCGGCACTCACCGCTGTCAAACATCCATGGCCGCTCTTACAGCGTCATGCTGAAGAATTGAAATCAGCCAATGTGTTGGTGACCAGTGCGGCGCCTGCGCACGCGCTTTCTTGGGTCACCGGTCGCCGCGACTTTGTGATTGCCGGATCGCCCAGCGAATTTGATAACGAGCTCAATCTTCCGCAAGAGGAATCGCGCAAGATTGAATGGTCCACTGTTGCGGCCAAAGTGCTTGCCACCAAAGCGCTCGCCCCTGCACAATCCATCGCTGTACTCGGTTCAACAGTTGAACTGGAGCGCTTGGTGCAGACTCCTGGACTTCCCGCGCCCGATGCGCGCGAAACCGTCGGGTCACTCACCATCATGCACTGGCGTTAATCAGCGTTGTGGGCGCATGGCGCTCCGCTGCACTGGGTACGTTCGTTTGCAGCAGCATCACGGAATCCACCGTCAATCCCGGGCCAAACGCCGTCACTAACGCTGGTTGGGGCAGGGCGTACGGCGCGCCGCCGTTTGCAGCGCGCGCCGATTGCCACATTCGCTCCAATACAAAGAGCACCGTTCCGCTTGACATGTTGCCATGCTCCCGCAACACCGCACGCGGCACCTCGGCACTTGGCTCGCCCGCGCGCACCACGCCGGCGCGCACGCACGCATCAATGATGCCCGCGCCGCCCGGATGCAAGATCACCGCTGCATCCGCGCCGGCAAACTCGCGCATCGCTTGCTCCACTGCATCCGGAACCTCGCGCGCGAGGGTCATGGCAAAGCCGCTATCAGTCACGGTCCATGTCATGTGATCTTCCGTTCCCGGAATGACGCGGCTGCGCCCAGCGCCGATCGCCGCCATCGCCGCACCCGGCAACTGCGCGCAAGAAATCACCGCCGCCGCTGCGCCATCAGCAAAGAGGGTGATCGCCACCAAGTTCTGCGGATCAGCATCGGGTCGAAAGTGCAGCGAGCATAATTCCACGCACACTAAGAGAACGCGCGCCTCTGGATCCGCGCAGGCAAGACCCGCCGCGGCACGTAGCCCGGTGACGCCGCCAAAGCAGCCCATGAATCCCACCTGCATATGACGCACGGAATCGCGCATGCCCATCGACGCTGCAAGCGCCAAGCCAATGCCCGGCGATCGAAATCCAGTGCAGGTCACAATGATCAGGTCGGTGATGTCCTGCGCGCTGATGCCCGCGTTCACTAACGCCTGTCGCGCGGCGCGTTCAGCCAGCGGCGGCGCGTGCAGATGGAACGCATGCATGCGCTCAGCGGTACTCATGTGTAAGACATCCGCCAGCGGCACCACCGCAGCACGATGCTCGATGCCGCTTCCGGCAACCACGCGCCCCAAGAACTGCTGCGCAGTGGACGAAAGCCCCAGACGCGTTGCTTGTTCTGCTGCAATGTCGGTTTGTGCGCGCACCAACGCTGGCGTTGCTACTCCCGGCGCATGGAGCAATGGACGGGGCACACTCACGCGCCCACCACCATTTCACTGGCGCGTCGCGCAGCCCACGGCGCCATCTTGACCGCCGCGCGCGTGGCGTGTGCCGCCACTCGACCGCCGCGAAGCAGCATGCCCACCCGCAGGGTGTGCGCCTGTGCGCGGCCAACCGTGGCGCGCCATCGGCGTTGGTATTCCGCTGCCGCCGCCGCCGTCCATCCATCGCGGAAACACTCGCCGAGCAGCATGGC
>DBCE01000184.1:0-2270 GCA_002292895.1 Phycisphaerales bacterium UBA966 | reverse complement strand
GGACCGCACGCCGCCTCCAGCGCGGGCATCGGTTGCGATGCCTCATAGTGCGCCAAGAACCGCGCCAACTGCGGCGCGCGCGTGGCCATCATGCGCAGCGCCTCCGCCGGCGCCGTTGGCCAACGATCGCCGCGTTCCACAATCGCCGCCATGTGCACTGCATCGCCGCGTCGCACCAGACCCACGTACGCACTTCCAAAGAGAATCAGTTCGATCGTCCCCTCCGGCGCCAGTGTGTGATCATCGGTGCATCGTTCGAATGTAAAGCTCCAACCAGCGCGCGATCCCACCGTCGTGGGCGCCAGTCCGGCGGCGCGCGCGATGGCGCTGCCCACTCCGTCCGCCGCCACCACCAGATCAAAGTGCAGATCGCGCGGTGCGACCGATGGATCATTGAGCGCGGTGATGGTCACCACGGCCGGCGCGCCGACCTGCGTACCTTCATCCCCACCCGCTCGGACAAGTTTCACTCCGCGTCCTGCGTGGATCACGGCGCCTGCGCGGCGTGCACCGTCGCGCAAGGCTGCATCGAACGCCGCGCGCGGCACGATCACGCCCGGCTGACCGCCGAACGGGTGCGTCCATACGGGGTGTGCATTCCCGGCGCGGGCGTCCAACATGCGCACCTCTCTCGTGGAGCCTGCCCGTGCCTGCTCCAGCGCCTCCCCCAGGCCAAGTTCCGCGAGCCACGCCGCGGCGCGGGGCACCAGGCATTCGCCGCAGCACTTCGTCCGGGGCAGGGGCTGCCGCTCCACCAGGGTCACCTGCCAGCCATGCCGTGCCAAGACGGCCGCCGAAACCGCCCCGGCTGGCCCCCCTCCTACCACGCAGGCAGTGCGCGGAACCGGGGTCGGGTGGGGGTCAGGCATGCGGTCAACGATAGCCGCCAGGCGCTGCAATTGGCGGTTGGGCCAACAATTGTGTCGGCGAACAACAAATATTCAGAATCCGTGATGGGTGGCACCTGCAGATCTCGTTCGTAAGAGTGGCAGATGGATCCCTTCCCCCTTTCGGGGTCCTTCCGCCGTCGTTCGCTGAGTCGGAACCTTCCCCTTTTCTTGGTTCCGCCTCAATTCCTCGAATCACTCGCAATTCCCTTTGGAGCATTGTCATGAAGACCACCTTGATCGCAACCCTTGGCGCTCTGGCATCACTCACGGCGGCTGTTCACGCTAACCCAGGCGTTGTCTATAACGATGCCACTGGCGACATTAATCCGAACATCGGGACGGGTAACGGCACTCTGGACCTCGTGCGCATGGAAGTCAGCCACACCGCAACGGACTTGGTCTTCGCTCTCACCGTGAACGGCAATGTGTCGAGTACGGACTGGGGCAAGTTCATGATCGGTATCAGTAATGGCAGCGCTGGCGACACCAGCGGCAACGGCAACGGCTGGGCTCGACCCATCAACATGGGCTCGCCAACCGGCGGCATGACAAACTGGATCGGCTCTTGGGTTGATCAGGGTGGCGGCGCAGAGAAGTACAGCTGGGCCCCTAGTAGCTGGGGCCTTGTCGGCGCTACGTACAACAGCAACTTCGGCAGTTTCGCGATTGCCAGCGGAGCCCAAAGCACCATCACCTACACGGTTTCGATGGCTTCGCTCGGTCTTGCTGCAGGCAACACCTTCTACTTCGATGCCTACAGTTCAGGCGGCGGCAGCACCGACAGTGCCGTGGATGCGCTCGCGAACCCAAACTACGCCATCAGCAGTTGGGGTGGACCGTACACCTCCAGCAGCACCACTGGCATCCTCTCCTACACCATTCCTGCCCCCGGCGCACTCGCGCTGTTGGGCGTCGCTGGCCTCATCGGCGCGCGCAAGCGTCGCTGACGAGCATGATGTCGACTGCGTTCTTAGCGCATTCCTAGCGCAACAGTCCGCACTTCGATGATGGTTGAAGCCTCTGCCTTTCGTTTGCATAGGTGACACCGGTCTTTCCCCCGATCCCCCAGTCCCCCTTACTTCTCAAACGATCGAAAGAACACTCAACATGAAGAACATGAACACCATGACCCTCCTGGCTGCTGGAACCTGCGCGATGATTGCTGTGAATGCGGCGAATGCGGCGGTGTATTACAGCACGAACTTCTCCTCCGGCTACAGCAATGGCAACTTGATTGGTCAGAATAGTTGGGCGCAGACCGGCACGAGCGCCACGAACCCCATTCAGGTGACCGGCGGTCAGGCCGTGGTCGGCACCAGCGGGCAGGACGTGTATTCGAGCTTCTCCTCACCCGCCCCGAACACTTCGGGATCGACGCTT
>DBCE01000192.1:1708-2665 GCA_002292895.1 Phycisphaerales bacterium UBA966 | reverse complement strand
GAACCCAAACTACGCCATCAGCAGCTGGGGCTCACCGTACACCTCTGCCATGTGCCCTTCCTACACCATCCCTGCACCAGGAGCGATTGCGCTTCTTGGCGTCGCCGGTCTGGCACTCCGGGGCCGCGCACGTAAGGCGTAAGTCACACGCTTCAAGCCATCCGGCTTTGCTTGCTCAATTCAGGACAAACGGTAGCACCGAGGCAGTCGCCTCGGTGCTACTTTCCTAATGCCTTGCGCTTGCCATCCGTGAACACCATGTGGTTGTCGAGGTGCTTGACGTAGATGTCCAGGATTTCACCGAGCGTTACTTTGCCGCGCTGCGTGTGAATGCCGACACGCGCAAACGCGGCTGGTTCCAGAGTGCGAAGCCAACGCGCCGTGAATCGGCGATTGGCGTCGAACAAATCCAGCGCTTCGTTGGCATCCATGGCGGCGTTGTCCAGGCGCGCGATGAATGCGTTCTCGTCGTAGCTCACCAGGAGCGGCATGTCTTCAGCGGCAATGCGACGCATCCGGTGACTGGCGGCCTGATCGCTGTCGACCATGTGCACAATGACTTCTTTGATGCTCCACGTGCCGGGTGCCAAGCGCGTGTTCAGTTGCTCGGTACTCAGCCCGCGGGCGGCGTTTCGCAGCGTGGCTGCCCCGCGCTCGTAGGAATCAATGGCGGCGGAATATGCGTGCGGCTGTGTCAGCGTGGTCATGCCACAAGTCTATGGGCTCAAATGGCGAGATAACGCGCGATGGATTTCCTTGGACATCCCGCCGATTCAACCTATACTGCTCTGTTCTGATTCTTTGACAATTTGGGGCCGTACCGGCATCGACCGGACAGGCAACGCACAGTGTGGCGCGTCGTGGAGCATGCCGGCCACGTAAAAAAGCATGCAAATTCACAACTGCCAATAACACGCAGTACGCTCTCGCAGCCTAATTAGGCTGTGCAGTGAGTCC
>DBCE01000192.1:1201-1680 GCA_002292895.1 Phycisphaerales bacterium UBA966 | reverse complement strand
CCCACGCCTGAATAAGGGGGCCGCTGTCAAAAATCAGGCTGGTTCCAATGGGCTGACATGCTTCGGCGGAACGAGATGATGCATGTCTTGGTTCGCACACCCCGTTGCGGGGGTCTGTGCGGTCGACAATCAATCCGCAAACACACTCGTAGAGGCATTGTGCGGACTGTTTCGGCACAGGGGTTCGACTCCCCTCGGCTCCACTTGATTGCTTGATGGTCGGTCACCTGTGACCGCCATCCATTCGTACCGACCGCGGTGCTCTTTTATGGGCACCGCGGTGTTGTTTTTAGGAGAATCGTGTTCGTCACTGCCTCAACAACCAAGAACTCCGGTAGCACTTGCCGTATCTCTAAGCGGTGCTTCCATGCAACGCGTTACTCCCCCTCCCATGACCGCGCCTTCAAACGAATCTCCTGAGTCACCGGATTCTGGTGGTTCGCATGGTTTGCATGGAACCACTCCCACACCACGCGAGG
>DBCE01000192.1:250-1184 GCA_002292895.1 Phycisphaerales bacterium UBA966 | reverse complement strand
CGCCCCGCGCAGCAGCGATGAGGCCGCCGTTCGGTACTGGGGTGCCATCTACGCATACATCCGGCAAAGCGGTCGCCGCGATGAAGAGGCCCGTGAACTCACCCAGGGCTTCATTGCGGATGTCCTGCTGGGTAGAAATCTCTTGGGGCGCCTTGATGAGAAGCGTGGACAGTTCCGCACATTGCTCTTGAGCGCCGTGCGCAACTACCTCGCCGACGTGTACCGATTCAACCACGCTGCGCGCCGACATCCAGGCGATGGGCGAGTCATCCACAGTGATGATCTTGCCAACGATGCCCTGCCCGATCGCCAGAACCCGGCTCCCGAATCCGCGTTCCACCGTGCCTGGATCACCATGCTGATTCGCGATGCTGCGGAAGCAATGCGTGCCGCGTGCGCGGCCAACGGGCGCGACATGCAATGGGACATCTTTGAGTCGCGGATCCTGCGCCCCATGCTCGAGGGCGCGCCGCCGCCTTCCTACGAATCACTCATGGAGCGCTGGAACCTCACCGCGCTGAGCCAAGTTTCAAACACCATCGTCTCCATGCGCCGCATGTTTGCCGCGCATCTCGTCCAAGGCGTTGGTGCGACCGTGGACACCTCGCCGGCCGGTGCGCGCGGCGAACTCCGTGAACTGATGTCTCTCTTAGAGGGACGAATGCAATGATGGAAGGACGAATGCAATGACGAATCCTGTTGATCCAACCACGCGCCCTGAGCCATTTCAAGACGGATCACTGCGCGACACACTGGCGTGGGTACTGCACTCGCTTGATCAGCCCGCCGTCGCATCGGGTGACTGGATCGCCTACGAGGTGGATGCCAAGCGAGGAACAGCGGTCGCGCTCCTCACCGATCCAACCACCCCGCTTGCTCGCCTTCGCCGCGCCCGCATCTTGTGGGCTGCGCTGCGCTCCGAAGGTGAGCGAGC
>DBCE01000192.1:0-232 GCA_002292895.1 Phycisphaerales bacterium UBA966 | reverse complement strand
GAAGACCGAACCATGGGTAGTCGTCTCGCGATCGCGGCTGCGGCAGCTGCGTACCTCTTCCACGGCGAACGCATCTCAAATCACGATGATTCCGCCTTGCTCACTGCACTGCGCAGCGCTGTAGCCGATGATGCGGTCCCGGCCGAAGTGCGAATCATGATGCAGATGGCAGAGCGAAAGTTGACCGGTCCGATCGGTTGACTGCCGAGCGCGGAAACAGCTGAAATCAACT
>DBCE01000251.1:5509-5947 GCA_002292895.1 Phycisphaerales bacterium UBA966 | reverse complement strand
CGACCGCAAGACTGGCAAGACCGCTGTTTGCCTCGACTGCATCATCAATCAGAAGCAGTACTGGGGCACCCCGGAAGCCGTGGTCTGCATCTACGTTGCCATTGGTCAGAAGGATTCCACGGTCGCGAGCGTTGTTGAAATGCTCCGCAAGAACGGCGCGATGGATTACACCATCGTCGTCAACGCTGGTAGTTCCGCTCCTGCTCCGCTGCAGTACATCGCTCCGTATTCGGGATGCGCCATGGGCGAGTACTTCATGTGGCAGGGCAAGGAAGGCAAGACTCCAAAGCACGTGCTGATCGTCTACGACGATTTGTCGAAGCAGGCCGTTGCGTACCGCGAGCTTTCGCTCCTGCTCCGCCGTCCGCCAGGGCGCGAGGCATATCCGGGCGACGTCTTCTATCTGCATAGCCGCTTGCTTGAGCGTGCAACCAAGCT
>DBCE01000251.1:0-5422 GCA_002292895.1 Phycisphaerales bacterium UBA966 | reverse complement strand
GTGTCTGCGTACATCCCAACCAACGTGATTTCCATCACCGACGGTCAGATTTACCTGCAGCCCGAGTTGTTCTCGGCAGGTGTTCGTCCCGCCGTGAACGTGGGTATTTCGGTGAGCCGCGTCGGTGGTAACGCGCAGATCAAGGCGATGAAGGAAGTCGCCGGTTCGCTGCGTCTTGACCTGGCCGCGTACCGCGAGTTGGAAGCCTTTGCTCAGCTCGGTACGGAGCTCGACGTCTCTTCGCAGCGCCAGCTTGACCGCGGCGCGCGCATGGTTGAACTCTTGAAGCAGACCCAGTTCACGCCGTTCACGGTCATCGACCAGTGCATTTCGCTGTTTGCCGCGTCGCGTGGCTATCTGGATGATGTGGCCCTCACCAAGGTCAATGCCTTTGAGAAGGGGCTTCAGGAATACTTCCATGGTCCAGCAAAGCCGCTTCGTGATCAACTCACGGAGAAGAAGTCCTTCAAGGGACTTGAGGATCAGTTCGGCGCGGCGGTGAAGACATTCAAGTCCACCTTTAAGTGACCTGACGTTTCATTACATCAATCACACAGCGCTCGGCTCTGGCCGGGCGCTGTTGTTTTTGCGAGGCAGCCCTGGAGCGTCGCTGGCGCATGTCAATGGAATCGACCGGGGCTGCCCACACCGCTCGGGCAGCACTCCGGTCATTGTCCCCCTCCCGTCCCTTCCCGTCACCTTAACGGTGCCGCGGGCGGTGCGGTGAGTGATTCGTGTTCCGTGCACGGACGCCGACCGTGATCGGTCGTGGTTGCAGGTGGCCTCCAGAAGTTTCGTTGCGACTGAACTTGTGGTTCAAGTGCGTGGCGATTTGTTGGAAGATGTGCCAGATACTGCGCATGGTGCCTCCGTGTAGGAACAGAAGAAGGATGGAATGTGGCAAGGCGGTATGCAAGCGATGGAATGAAAATCGCGCACGTTTTTTCGTACGCGATTGCCGTTTATGCAGGCTGTATGCGTGAAATGCGGGGCAGGGCGCTGGGCGGCGAGGTTGATTCACCGGTCCGTAACGCCTGCTATTCCCCGATGTCCTCAGCCCAAAGATCGGGCTTCTCGCGTTGCAAGCGCTCCATCAGTGCAATGCAGCGCGCGTCGTCAACTACGGTGAGTTCAATGCCGTTGGCGCGCATCCATGTCTCTGCACCCATGAAGGTTCGGTGTTCACCGATGACAACGCGCGGGACTTTGAACAGGATGGCAGTACCAGAGCACATCGGACACGGGCTCAGCGTGCTGACCAGCGTCAAGTGGCGCCAATCGCGGCGCCGACCAGCGTTGCGGATGCAACTGACTTCGGCGTGGGCTGTTGGGTCACCGGATTGCACGCGCATGTTGTGACCAGCAGCAACCACATTGCCGGACGCATCAAGCAGTGAGCTGCCGATGGGAATTCCACCTTCACTCCAACTCTTCTCGGCTTGGGCAATCGCGGCATCCAGGCCGCGGCGAATTACTTCTGGGCTGAGAGGGGCGATACTCATGCGTCATCATCCTTGTCGGTGCCATTGTCGAACGAATCTTGGAATGCGTCGCTTTCCTGATCGACCTTGGCCGCGAGTTGGCGATCACTGTCAGTGAGTTCATTGCCACCTTCTGCTTCGATCTCCTTCATGCGATACCACTCTTCCATGGTGATCAGCACTTCGCGCGGGCTGGCGCCCTTGGACTCGCCAAGGATGCCGGCCTCGGCCATTTGGTCAACCAGTCGACTTGAGCGGCCGTAGCCGATCGACATCTTGCGCTGCAACATGCTGACGCTGCCGCGGTTGGTTTCGATCATGATTTCAACGGCACGATCAAAGAGCGGATCGCGCTCGCCGCTGGAGTTGGAATTGCCGCTTTCGCCGCCCGCCTCGCACGAGCCGCCTGGCCCCTTGATGGCCACCAGCGTGCGCTCGAAGTTTGGCGTGGCCACGGTGCGGAGATGCTCGGTGACGCGCGCCGTCTCATCGGTGTCGATGAATGTGCCTTGGGCGCGGGAGAGTTCGCTTGCGCCGTTGGGGCGCACCAGCATGTCGCCTTGGCCAAGGAGCAACTCGCCGCCCTTGCCATCAAGCACGATGCGGCTGTTGGTGACACTGCCCACCTTGAAGCAAACCCTGCACGGCATGTTTGCTTTGATGAGTCCAGTGACCACCTCGGCGCGCGGGTCCTGAGTGGCGAGTACCAGATGCATTCCCACTGCACGAGCCTTCTGCGCAATGCGGATGATGGACTGCTCCACCTCGCGGTGCTGCATCATCAGGTCTGCAAGTTCATCAATCACGAACACCATGTAGGGCAGCTTCTTGGGAACGCGTGCCCATTCAGCGTCGCTCTCCGGCTTCAGCCGGATGCGCAGTTCGTCTTCGCCAAGCTCGTTGTAGCCCTTGATGTTCTGGACGCGGGCGTTCTTCAAGAGCTGGTAGCGCTCTTCCATTTTGCGGACGGCCCACTCAACGATGCCAGCAGCCTTGGTCATGTCAGTGACCACGGGCACCATGAGGTGGGGGATCTCGCTGAACTGCGCCATCTCCACCATCTTTGGATCGACCAAGCAGAGTTGCAGTTCATCTGGTCGCTTGGTGTAGAGCCAACTCATGATGATGGTGTTCATGCACACACTCTTGCCACTGCCGGTGGTACCGGCGATCAGCATGTGCGGCTGCTTGGTGAGGTCCAAGACCAGCGGCTCGCCCGCTGCGTCCTTGCCGAGGAACATCGGCAGTCCCATGCCGGTAGCGGCTGGGCCACTCATCAGTTCCTTCAAGCGCACTTGCTCGCGCTTTGGATTCGGTACTTCAATGCCAACCGCGCCGCTGCCGACGAGGTTGTTGATGATGCGAATGTTCGGTGCCTTCAACTTGCGTGCCAAGTCATCGGCCACGGGCTGCAGGCGGGCTGCGCGGGTGCCCTCAGCAAGTTCCACGTGGTACAGCGTGACCACGGGACCGCTTTCGATCTGCTTGACCTCGCCTTCAATGTCGTACTCGCGCAGGGCAGCGGTGAGCTTGGTGGCCTGCTCGCGCACGAACGTTTCCATCTCGGTTGAGAAGTTGCCGGTTGGCTCATCAAGCAAGTCGATGCCCGGGAACTTGTAACCCTGATAGTCCACGGTGCGTGGAATGTCTTCGTCGCGCATGGCGGTCTTGGTTGGGACCTTCGCAATGCGCACTGGCAGCTTGGAAATCTTCGCTTTCAGATCGGCATCGGACTGGGCAGTGCGCACAGGAACAGCGTTTGCGGCGTCGATCTCGTCTTCGTCCTCTTCCTCTTCGTCGTCATCCTCGTCTTCGTCCTCGTCGTCATCCTCGTCTTCGTCCTCGTCGTCGTCGTCGTCGTCATCCTCATCCTCATCCTCGTCTTCATCTTCATCACGCTTCGCGTCAGACGGATCAAGAACTTGCACGTTGTCTGCGGAATCTTCGTCTTCCTCCAGTACGGCGGTGCTGGCGCGAGCGCCTGCTCGGCGCAGGGCAGGGGAGGTATTCACAGCAGCGCCCGCGAGTGCTGGCGTGGCGCGGTTTTTGCCAGTGAGTGATGCAAAGAATCCTGCCCAGTCGTACTGCCAGATCGGCTCTAAGAACGAGAGCCCGCGCATGACTGCACCAGGGATTCGGAACACCACTTCGTCAGCAGCAACTACGGCGCCGATGACTGTTGCGCACAGCAGGATGAGGCTGGCCGCAAATCCGCTGAAGCGTGCGGCGAGTTGTGCTGCAGCCCACTGCGGAATCAGTCCAGCTTCTACGCCGGCTACTGGTCCAAGTCTCGGGAACCACAACGCATGCAGCGCGCCGGTGGCCAGCACCAAGATGGCCGTGCCGATGACGCGCAGCCAAAGATGTTGCGCGCGAAATCCAAATGGAATGGCAGTGATGGCGGCGGCTGCAAGCAGCACTGCGAACCATGTTCCCCATCCGAAGATTGCATAGGTCCAGTACGCGATGGTGGCGCCTGCTTGACCCATGAGGTTGGCAGCGGGCGTGTTGTGCACGGCAACCGCCTGCGACGGCCAGTCCGCGTGGTTGAACGAACCCAGCGCAAGCATCAGCGATGCAATGCCCAAGGCTGCCGCCACCCACGCGACGCGGGCGCGAAATTCGGGGCGATTCCAGAAGTGCGAAACGGTTGAAGTCGATGCGGTCTTCGAACGAGCCATATGGGGACTCCATCGGCAGTTTCGAGGGTATTTGGACGATCTTTGCGGACCTTTCCGTCCGCGGCTACCATCCCGCCGCAATGCACTTTGCCCTGATCGACATGATCCTTGAGCAGACCCCGGACCGAGTCCGAGCGGTGAAGCAGGTCACGCTGGCTGAGGAGTACCTCCAGGACCACTTCCCGACCTTCCAGGTTCTGCCCGGCGTGTTCATGCTGGAGGCCCTTGTGCAGGCTGCGCGGGCCCTTTTGGAGCAGCGCGGGCACCCTCGAATGGTGCTCGGCAGTGCCAAAGCCATGCGCTACGGCTCATTTGTCCGCCCCGGGGAGGCCCTGGAAGTGGATGTCCAGCTCGAGAAGGAACTGCCCGACGGCTCGTTCTTGTTCAAGGGCGTGGGCACTGTTCGCCGACATCGCGTAGACGAGACGGTCGTAGTGGAACCAGAGACGGCTGTCTCCGGACGATTTACACTGCGCCCCTTGCGGATTCCTCCGCAAACCCCATCCCAGGGGTGACCTGGGATCGTGCGGCGCCCAGGCGGGCCCGCGTGCAAGGATGCCACCAGACGGAGACACGATGGCTATTTCCCGCGCAGAGATTGAAGAGAAGGTGACCGACGTCCTCGAGAACGCGCTGGGTGCGGATCGGGACGACATCATCGCCACTGCCACCCTGACCGAAGACCTTGGTGCCGAGAGCATCGACTTTCTGGACATTCAGTTCCAGCTCGAGAAGAAGTTCTCCACTCCGGAGAAGGCCTTCAAGATCGAGCAGGGCGAATTGTTCCCGGAGAACATGATGTCCAACCCGGACTTTGTGAAGGACGGCAAGTTCACTGACGCCGGCATGGCCGTGCTGCAGGAGCGCATGCCGCACGTGGACATTTCGGTGTTCGCGAGCGACCGCAACGTGAAGGGTCTTGCCAAGATCTTCACGGTGAAGAGCCTGTGCGACTTCATCGACATCAAGCTGAAGAAGTAATTCTCGCGCGCGCCGGTGTCCCCGGCGCGCGCCGTTTTTATAACGGAGATCTGCCGTCATGCGCTGGATGTGGATCGACACGATCGTGACCTACGAGCCGGACAAGCGTCTGGTGGCGATCAAGAATGTGTCACTCGCAGAAGAGCATTTGCACGAGCATTTCCCGGCAACGGCGACGCTTCCTGCGCAGCCGGTCATGCCTGCGAGTCTGATGATTGAAGGCATGGCGCAGACGGCAGGCATCTTGGTGGGCAGTTTGCGGCGCTTCAAAGAGAAGGT
>DBCE01000139.1:10099-14062 GCA_002292895.1 Phycisphaerales bacterium UBA966 | reverse complement strand
GCTTTCGCGGCGATGATGTGCATGAGCGGACCGCCCTGACTTCCAGGGAATACTTTGCGATCAAGCTTGGTGGCGATTTCCGGATCGTTGCAGAGAATCAGCCCGCCGCGCGGACCGCGCAGGGTCTTGTGCGTGGTGGTGGTGACCACATGCGCGTGTGGGAACGGACTTGGATGAACGCCGGTTGCAACCAGACCAGCGATGTGCGCGATGTCCGCCATGAGGTAGGCGCCAACAGAATCAGCAATAGCGCGGAAACGCGCGAAGTCGATCACGCGTGAGTACGCGCTGTATCCACAGATGATGAGCTTCGGCTTGGTTTCCAGCGCGATCTTCTGAATGGCGTCGTAATCAAGCAACTCGGTGGTTGGGTCGAGCCCGTACTCGGCGATCTTGTAGAAGGTGCCGCTGAAGTTTGGCTTGAGGCCGTGGCTCAGGTGACCACCGCTCTTGATTGGCAGGCTGAGGACCAGATCACCTGGATCAAGGAGTGCCATGAACGCCGCGATGTTGGCGTTGGCGCCGCTGTGCGGCTGCACGTTGGCAAACCCACACTTGAAGAGTTGCTTGGCACGGTCGCGGGCGATGTCTTCGATTTGGTCGTGAAACTCACAGCCGCCGTAATAGCGCTTGCCGGGGTAGCCCTCGGCGTACTTGTTGGTCAGCCAACTACCGGCCGCGTGCATCACGGCGGGGGTGACATGATTTTCGCTGGCGATCAGTTCCAGCGTGCTCGCCTGACGATCGGCTTCCTTGGCCATGAGCGCAGCGATGTCGGGATCTTGTGCGGCGACAAGGTCCACCAACTCGCGGGACATGGCATCAAGAGAGGCGGGCGCGGCGAACGCTGATGGTCGGGCGGCGGTGGTCATGGAAGACGAATCGTACTGCGGCGGGCAGGTAGGATTTGCGGTTCCATGAGCGCGATTGCCACTGAAATTTCGGCTCCCATGTGTGAATCCGAGGCCGCGGCGGCACGTGGCGATGGCAAGGCCGTGGGTAAAGGCGCAATCAGCGCCCGCGTGCCGCTGGTGGTGCAGACGCCGGGAGGTTCGGTCACCCTGCTCACCCGTGATGCGCAACAGGCGCTGCTGCTTCGGGTGCGGATTGAGGCGTGGCTTGCGGGAAGTGCTGATGACTTCGGTGATGTTCCGCTTGCTGAAGGCACTGCGTTTCAGAAAGCATGCTGGCGGGCGTGTTGCTCGATTCCCCGCGGTGAGACGCGCAGTTACTCCTGGCTGGCGGCGGCGGCCGGTAGTCCACGGGCTGCGCGCGCCGCCGGGCAGGCCATGCGTCGGAATCCCATGCCGATCGTGGTGCCCTGCCACCGGGTGGTGGGTTCGGGCGACTGGATCGGCGGTTACGCGGGCGATGCGCGGCAGAGCGGGCCGACGCTCGGAATCAAGCGCGCGCTCCTGCAGTTAGAGGCACGATCGAGTGAGGTAAACTCTCGCGCCTCATGACGGGTTTCCTACGGATGCACATGAGGCACGTGGGAATCGCCGCCGGCACGGGACTGGTACTACACATGCCTAACGGCTACTCAGATCGAAACACGCACACGGAGTCGAACGAATTATGAAACTCACCATGGTTGGCACTGGATACGTTGGACTCGTCACGGGTGCGTGCTTTGCAGAGACCGGCAATCAGGTGACATGCCTTGATGTTGATGCGCGGAAGATTGAGAAACTCAAGCGCGGCGAGAGCCCAATCTATGAGCCAGGTCTCACGGAGATGCTGGCGCGCAACATTCAGTCCGGACGTATTCATTTCACGTTGGACAAACAGGCTGCTTACCAGGATGCCGAGACCATCTTCATTTGCGTCGGTACACCAAGCGATGAAGACGGCAGCGCGGACTTGCAGTATGTGCTGGCTGTCGCGCGGGACATTGCTGGTGCGCTTGAGAAGATTGGCCCAGTTGGAAAGCCAAAGACCGTTGTAGTGAAGAGCACGGTGCCGGTTGGCACGAGCCATGCTGTGCGCGACCTGATCAAGAGCCTGACCAAGGTGCCATTTCATATTGCCGACAATCCGGAGTTCTTGAAGGAAGGCGATGCGATCAGCGACTTCATGAAGCCCGATCGAATCGTGTGCGGCGTGGAGAGTGAAGAGGCCGCCAATACGATGCGCGATCTGTACGAACCGTTCGTTCGTAACGGTAATCCGATCTATTTAATGGATGTTCGCAGCGCGGAAATGGTGAAGTATGCGTCGAACGCCATGCTGGCGTGCAAGATTTCGTTCATCAATGAGATTGCCAACTTGTGCGAATATATGGGCGCTGATGTTGCATCAGTGCGCGAAGGCATGTGTGCTGACAAGCGGATCGGGAATCAGTTCTTGTATCCCGGCCTTGGTTACGGCGGCAGTTGCTTTCCAAAGGACACGCAAGCAGTTGTTGGCATGGGGCGCGGTAAGGACTTTGATTGCAAGCTCAATGCGGCGGTGCATGAAGTCAATCAAGATCAGCGCGGGCATTTCTGGAAGAAGGTTGAGAAGCGATTCGGCAGCGCGGGACTCAAGGGACGCACGCTGGCATTCTGGGGCGTTGCATTCAAGCCACGCACCGATGACATTCGTGAAGCACCAGGAATTGTGCTGATGAAATTTGCGATGGCAGCCGGTGCAAAGGTTGTTGCGTATGACCCAGTGGCGATGCCCAACTTGGCGCATGAGGAGCCGCAGATTCCACAGTCGAAGGACATGTATTCCGCGCTTGATGGTGCTGACGCGCTGGTGATCTGCACGGAGTGGAACGAGTTCCGCTCGCCGGACTTTGCGGAGATCAAGCGTCGGCTTAAGCATGCGCTGGTGTTTGACGGGCGCAACCTGTTCCGCCCGGCGCAAATGGCTCACGAGGGGTTTGAGTACCACTCGGTGGGTCGGCCGACGACCGGGGCGGTGAAGGCCTGAGCCGGGTGTAAGGGGCTTCACCGGACCTCGTTTCCGGGTTAAGAAACCGCCAAACCGGGTGTGGACGTTGGGGTAACCACTTGAAACACGGGAAAATCTGCGAAATCGGTGCAAAACCACTAGACGGAGGTGTGTTACCCCTTGCGTCCATCCTAAAAAACCCTATATTTGCCTCCGTATCTGGGCAGTGAGCCCAGTTTCGCAAGCTTTCCGGTCTGTCCGCACACATATATGGACAGCCCGGCAGAAAGGACGTCAGGATGGCAACCGCAACGAAGCCCCGCAGTAAGGGCGAGACCCTCAAGATGATCGCCGAGAAGACCAAGCTCCCAAGGAAGCAAGTGGTCGCGGTGTTCGAGGAACTCGGAAACATTATGAAGAAGGACCTGAGCAAGAAGGGCTCCGGCGTCTTCGTGGTACATGGCATGATGAAGATCATGGTCATCAACAAGCCTGCGACCAAGTCGTACGAGAAGGACAATCCGTTTAAGCCAGGCGAGCGCATGCTCGTCAAGGCCAAGCCGGCTTCGCGCAAAATCAAGGTGCGCCCGATGAAGGCTCTCAAGTCGATGGTTGGCTAAACACCACCGTCGATTCGTAACTGAATCGAACCAAACGAGAAGAGCTCCGCATCACGCGGGGCTCTTCTTGTTTTTGAAGGCCCGGTCTCTTGCTAGTAGGCTGATGACATGCATCCGGGATTCATCGTTGCAGCGATACTACTGTGCCTAGCCTCGAACGTTCTCGCTGACGGAACGACGGGCAGCGACTTACGTATAGGCCATGCGCGGCTGGAGGGCTCGGTTGGGTTCGTGTCGGGCTTCAAAGAAAAGCTGGCATTCGACTCAAAGACAATCAAAGAAGTATTCGCGCAAGCATCTGTTAAAAAGTGCGATGTCGTCCTATTGGAGATTGAGAGCGGCGGCGGTCTAGTACACGTAGGTCTAGAGATCGTCAAGGAACTCCGGGAGCAGTTAGATTCTGGTCAAAGACTCGTAGTTTGGTACGGGCAGGCCGGAAGCGCTGCTAGTTGGATTCCGTTCG
>DBCE01000139.1:1739-10089 GCA_002292895.1 Phycisphaerales bacterium UBA966 | reverse complement strand
GCTGTTACCAAGCCGAACGGGATGTGCGGTGGCTCTGTGATTTACAAGCAGGACGATGATGGGAACGTGAGTCCCGTGGACGCCAAGTTCGCATCCTTTCGAATTGCAGCAGTTAAAAATGCCGCAGAGGCTGCACATCGCCCCACTCTGCTGGTCGATGCGATCTTCGAACAACCGCGTGAAGTGTGGATCACGGGCGATGGGTCGCTTGTCGCCGATAAACCAGCGGACGACCCGAAAGCACGGTGCATCGACAGTAAGACTGGCGTTCTTAATCTTGATGCAGCGACCGCGGTGAGCATAGGGTTTGCAAAGGGCCATGCTGCGGACCGCGACTCGGCGGCGCGGGCCGCAGGGCTAACGCCGACCTCGTGGGTAGATCTCACACCGATCGTGTCGGCGCGATCAAGCCGACTTGCCGCGCAGGACGCCCGTACCCGCAAAGCGGTCTACGACTGGTTCAACGCGATCAACGAGATGGAGGCCAAGATCGTGACGGCGATCGAGGACACGCAAACGACCGCCGCGGCATACGAATCCTCCGTTATCCCCGATGGCGCCACGAAGGTGCTGGGGAGTCGTGCTCGAAAGGCGCTCGCGGACCACATGAATAAGGTGCGCTCAGCGGCAAGTGTCATCAAATTCGACGATGCGATCGTGCCCGACGGGCAGCTCGAACAGAACTTCCGCGATAATTACCCAACAATGCACGCGGCAATCCTCGAACGCGTCTCAAAAATTAGGGACCTCCTCGAGCAGAGATCGACCAAGAGGGTCCTCGATGCGATCGATGAGGCCCTACGCCTCTTAGCAGAAATACAGGACTTTAAGAAGTCGCTCAAGCGTCCGTACTAGCGCCATAGGGCTGCGCTGTCTCCATGTCCGACGAATGACGGCAATCATTGTTCCGCCGTGGACTGGCTATCAAACAATTGCGGACACCTCATCCATGAATGGATTTGGTCTGGTAAAGCATGCGCGGGGTCATCACGCCACCGACAAGCACGTCTTCTTGGCGATCAAACCGCGCACCGATCCGCGCCAGCGCTTGTTGCGAGCGAAGATTCCCTGGGCTCACATGGAACCAGGCAGTGCTTGCCCACCGAAACGCGTGCTCGAGCATGAGTTGCTTCATCTGCTGGTTGGTGCCCTTGCCCCAGTGAGCACGTTCCAGAAACGTGTAGCCAATGACTACGGAGCGGTCGGTGGGATTCCAGTCGTAGTAGCGGCTGGAACCAATGATGCGACCGGCGGGGTCGAGGGCTACCAGTCCGCCGCCGCTAGCAAGCGCGCCGGCGAAGAAGCGCTCGAACACTGCTCGCTCATGGCGATCGCGCTCGGAATGTTGCTCCCAGATCAGCGGGTCGCTTGCGGCGGCGTGCAGCGCGTCAATGTCATCGGGACGCATCGGTCGCAGATGAACCCGTTCGCCGCGCAGGGTTGGCTGCCAATTCGGAACCTCAATGGCACGCTTTACGGAGCGGCCGTTGGCCTCAAGAAGCGCCCATGCTTCATCACGGGAGCGCGAAGGATCGAACTGCCGCACCGTGCGGATGGCGCGATCAATCAATTTGTCGTTGGTGGCTGAGACGTCCACCATGAGGTTGCCGCGCACCTTGCCAAGGCGCGTGAAGAGCGCGGTGGTGATGCAGTTCAAGGCAAGCTTGGTGGCTGTTCCAGCTTTGAGGCGAGTACTTCCCGTGAGTACCTCGGGCCCCGTGTTGAGGACGATGAAGTGATCGCAGTCAGTTGGCTGCTCCATCGGCACGCAGGCGATGAACGCCGTGGCCGCGCCGCGCGCCTTCGCAAGGCGGATGGCACCAAGTGGATACGGAGTCGTACCGCCCGCAGCAATACCAATCACCGTATCAAGCGGACCAACAGCGAGTCGCTCTAACTCGGCGCGCGCACCGCCCCATTCGTCTTCGCGCCCTTCACTGGAACGACGAAGCGCAGAGTCGCCACCAGCAATGACGCCAACCACTTGCGCCGGGTCTGACATGAATGTCGGCGGGCACTCGCTTGCGTCAAGCACTCCAAGGCGACCGCTGGTGCCCGCACCGAAGTACATCAGCCGGCCACCTTCGCGGAACTTGGGAACCATGGCTTCCACCAGCGAACCGATTGCAGGAGCCGCCGCCGCCACTGCCTCAATGACAGCGCGGTGATCATCAACCATCAGCGCTGCAATGCCGGCTGCGTCGAGCGTGTCCAAGTGCCCGGACGCCGGGTTGCGGTGCTCGGTGCGGACATGACTACGGTCAGGAGGAAGGGGCATGGCGGGTGCAGGAATCACTCCGGTTTCATCGGCTTCGCAGCGTTGCCCGCATCAGGCGCGGCGGCGGCGGCAGCTGGTTCGGCACCCGCTGCTGGCGCACCGAGCGGCGCCTGGCTCCACATGCCAAAGTTACGCAAGATGAAACTCCACTTGGCACTTTCGTAGGCTGGACTACCGATGCCGTGGTCCGCGTTGGGGAACAACATCATTTCGAATGGAATGTTCGAAGCCTGCCACACCTGCGCGATCGCAAAGGTGTTGGATGGATGCACATTGTCATCCACCATTCCGTGCAGCAGCAGCACCCTGCCCTTGAGTGTTGTTGCAAGCTTGACTGCGCTTCCAGCGTCATAGCCTTCGGCATTTTCTTGGGGAGTGCGCATGGCGCGTTCCGTATAGATAGTGTCGTACTGGCGCCAGTCCGTGGGCGGTGCGCCAGCAACTGCTACTTGGAAAGTTTGCGGGTACCGAAGTACGGCCATCAATGCCATGTATCCGCCGTAACTATGCCCCATGATCGCTACGCGTTTGGAATCAACGTACGGGCGCTTGCTGAGTTCCTTTACCAGTTGCGCTTGATCATCAACATCAGCGCCACCAAGCTTCATGTAGGTGGCATCTTCAAATGCCTTGCCACGTCCAGGAGTGCCGCGATTGTCCACCTTGGCAATCAAGACGCCCAATTCCGTTTGCGCTTCGTAACTTCCAAAACGCGGTGAGACGGTGGCGATCAGCGGTCCACCGTAAGCATCAACAACCAATGGATAGCTGCGCGATGGATCAAAGTCCTTGGGCTTGTAGAGAATTCCATAGAGCTCAGTCTTGCCGTCTGCGGCGGTCACGCGCAGGAATTCCGGCTTGGGCATGCCCTTCTTGCCGTACGGATCAGCCGCCGGCTTGGTGAGCTGCGCCACTTCTTTGCCATCCATGGTGTACAGCGAGGCCGATGGCGGCACATCCACAAACTGCTTGGTGGCTACAAAGTGCGCATTGTCAGGCGCCACCAAGAATGACGAATAGTGCAGATCTTCCGTAGTGAGCCGCTCGCGCCGCGATCCATCAAGTTGCACGCGGTGCAATTGCGAATTGATGCCGGTCTTGCTGGAACGAGCGGAGTAGTACATCCATCCAGACGCTTCATCGATATTCACGATCGATTCACTGACCCACGGATCATCGGTGAGACGGAGGAGCTTGCCCTTGTTCAGATCCCAGAGTTCCCAATTGGCGAATCCGTTTGATTCCGATTCCCACAGAAAGCGCGAGCCGCCCGCAAGGAATTGCAATGCAGGCGAATTTTTCTGCCAGGTGGACTGCTTCTCGGTGATCAGTGTGCGCGAGGCGCCAGTCACGGGATCAGTGGCCATGAGCTGCAGCGTGTCCTGGCGACGATTGCATCGAAACCACAAGAGCGCATCGCCCTTGGGAGTCCATTCGACGCCGTACACATATTGTTCGGGATCACTGCCAACATCAATCGGCGTGCGCTTGCCCGTGGCAAGGTTGTAGATCTCTAACTTGGCGATCGGGTTTTGATCACCTGGCTTCGGATAGCCAGCGGAAAGTGCGCGGGTTCGCGTGGTGGTCAGCCCGCCCAGCAGCACGTATTCCTTGACTGGCGATTCATCAAAGTCGTAATAGGCAATCAGCTTGGAATCAGGCGACCACCACATGGCAGAGTTCTGATCAAGTTCTTCGCCGTACACCCAGTCCGCGCTGCCGAACCAATGCTTGTTGGTTCCGTTGTCGGTGGCATGGATCGCCGCGCGATTGGCAGGCTCGCCCTCCGGCTCCAGAAGCACATTGAAATCTTGAAACACTGCGTTCCATGCACCATCCGGACTCGGAACCCGCGTCGCCTGTTTCGCTCGACCGCCCTTCGGCGCGCGGTACGTCTGTGGCCGTGCAGCGGCGGCCGGTGGCTCAGTGCCTTCTGGCACCGTCACCGTTGCATCGCCGGACAACGCCACCGATTTCCATTTGCCCGCGTACTGAAACCAGACGCGCCCGCCCGGAATGTCCCAGCGCACGTCACTGACGCGACCCGCAGAACCGCCGGGGCTTTCGATAGCACTCACCCGCTGCGCACCGGGCAGACTGTCAAAGGGAACCCACTGCGCATGCGCGCGACATGCACTGGACGCCGCGATAGTGCAAAGCAACATCCGGAGCGCGGTCGAGTTGAGCGCGCGATAGAAAGGTGTGATCTTCATAGTGATGTCCCGTGTCAGCTGCGAATGTCGAACGCCGTCATGGCGCGGAATGCGCGGTAGCGATCATCAATCTGTCCAGCCGTCAGCCGCGAGAGCCGATCGAGCCCGAACGCTTCGATGGTGAAACTTGCAAGCACAGTGCCCCACGCCATGGCGTGGCGCAGCGTTTCAAAGTCATGCTTACCGGTGCGCGCGAGGTGCGCCATGAATCCACCGGCAAAGGTGTCACCTGCCCCAGTTGGATCAATCACCTGGGAAAGATCTGCAGGAAACGCAGGGATACTGGCGACGCCGTCGCGATGCACCAAGATGGCGCCGTGCTCACCCTTCTTGACCACCACGAAATGGCGCGGTCCGTTCTTGAGGACTTCACGACCCGCGCTGACTACGTTGCGGCAGTCGGTGAGTTGCATCGCCTCTTCATCGTTCATGATCACGCCGTCCACTTCGGCCAAGAGATTCATGAGTTCCGGACGAGCAATATTGATCCACAGATCCATGGTGTCGCAGACGGCGAGCGGCTTGTTTGGGAAGCGCCGCAGCAAATCAAGTTGCACGAGCGGGTGCGTGTTGGCAAGGAACAACACCTTGCTATCCAGGTACGAGGCCGGCACAGCTGGCGGCGCTTCTTCCAAGACTCCAAGACGCGTGAAGAGCGTCTCGCGCCGATTCATGTTGTCGAAGTATCGACCGCCCCATGCGAACGTTTGGCTGCCCGGGCGTCGCTCAAGTCCTTGCAAGCACACGTTGGGGAATGCGCGGAATTGCTTCTCGTGCGCTTCTGGCCAATCACCGCCGACGGCGCCGACCACGCGTACTGGCGTCAGCTGGCTGGCAGCTGCTGCGAAGTACGCGCAACTTCCGCCGAGGACTCCAGTGGCCTCGCCTGTGGGTGCGTGTAGTGTGTCAATTCCGATGGTTCCGGTGACGAGAAGGGACATTCCAACAAGTGTACGCAGGTCACTCGTCGGTTTCAGCGGGCTTGGTCCACCCAAGACCCATGGGAATGCCAATCAGGGTGCCAGCGGCAATATCCACGGGCATGGCCATCGACCAACCCGGAAGCCCACGCTGCACCACCACTTGATCCAGTGGCGCTTTCAGGGCATAGGCCGTGAAGAGTTGCGCAATTCCGATCGCAAAGACCGGCGTAGCCATCAGGAGAATCGGCTGAGAATCGCCAACCAAGCGCCGACCGAGGAACGCAGTGGCAACGCCGCCGACGACGGCAGCGCCAATCGCCTGACCCTTGAGTTCCGTGCGCGAGAGGAGATACATGGCGGCAACCGCAAGGACCCCCGCTGCCAATGCGCGGCCAGCGTCAGAATTGAAGACTTCATGAATGAACGCCCCGCCCTTCGTGCGTGCAGGGAGATCTAAGAGTGGGCCAGACACGCGGAAGACGATGACCGACATCAACAGCACGGCGCCCGACCACGCGAGGGTTTCGAAGGCGATCGGTAGAAGCGAGTCGCCGTCGAACGCAGCATCAAGAATCGTGCCCGATTGACCGGAAATCACGGCGAGGCCACAGCCGAGGACGAAGAGTCCAACGGCAGCATTGATCAGCCGACCAACGATCGACGCAATAGCGCAGCACAGGGCTGATCCCAGGCCGAGGGCGAGCGCGGCGGTCGCGGGATGGACCGCGTCGGTGCAGGTGGGGCCAGCTACACCGCGGGCGCTAGCCAGGAACGGCAGAACCGGCAACATGACAAGAATGCACGCTGCAATGCCAAGAAATAGGACCGAGTAGCGCGCGAACGGGTTCTGCATGGCGACAGTCGTACCCGCCCCGCGCGGCGGATGCAAGCCCTGCGTATCTTTGCACCTGATGCCAAGTGTCTCCCCCGACCGTCCCAACGCCAAGGATGCCGTGATCCTTGATGGTTCGCCCCTCACTATTAAGCAGGTTGCCGCGGTGGCACGGAACCGCCAACCGGTGCGCATCAGCCCGGAGGCGCGCAACTCCATGGCCGGCGCGCGCGCTGCGCTGGAGCGACGCATGGCTGAAGGGGAAGCACTCTATGGAATCAATACAGGGTTCGGTTCGCTGTCGCGCGTTCGCGTGGCTGACAAGGATCTGAATGACTTACAAGCAAATTTGGTGCGCAGTCATGCCGCTGGCGTCGGCGACGCTGCTGACGAAGAAGTCGTGCGCGGCATGATGCTGATCTTGTCCGCCAGTCTCTGTCGAGCACGCAGTGCGGTCCGACCTGAATTGGTGGAGTTGATCGTCAGCATGTTGAACGCGGGCGTTCACCCGGTGGTACCGAGCCGCGGTTCCGTTGGTGCATCCGGCGACCTTGCTCCGCTCTCACACTTGGCGCTGGTGTTCCTTGGTGAAGGCGAAGCGATGCTGGGCGGCCAACGCATGTCCGGTCGCGACGCGCTGGGTGCCGTGAATCTGAAACCCGTAGCACTTGCTGCCAAGGAAGGATTGGCGCTCATCAACGGGACGCACTACATGTGCGCGATCGGCGCGCTGGCAATGCATGACATGGAAGCGCTCTTGCAAGCAGCCATGCGGGCAACCGCGCTTTCCATTGATGCGTGCCGCGCCACCGACGCGTTCCTTGATCCGCGCATTCATGCTGCACGTAACCAGCCCGGGCAGCAAGCGGTGGCGGCTGCGGTGCTTGACCAACTGCAAGGCAGCACCATTTTGCCTGCCCACGCGCAGGATGATCCGCGCGTGCAGGATCCGTATTCGTTCCGTTGCAGCCCACAAGTATTGGGCGCCGCGCTTGATTCCATGCTGTGGTCGCGCGGAGTGATTGAGCGGGAACTCGGCGGAGTGACTGACAATCCGTTGGTGTTTGCAAGCACCACCGAGGCTGGTCGGGCAGACATTCTCTCGGGCGGAAACTTTCACGGAATGCCGCTGGCGCTGGCACTTGATGCTGCAAAGTTGGCACTGGTGACCGTTGCTGGAATTTCCGAACGCCGTACCTTCTGGATCTTGGCAGCGAACGATCCACAGAATCCGGTGCGTCCATACTTGAGCAGCAATCCGGGCGTCAACAGTGGTTACATGATTGCGCAGTACACGGCAGCAGCGTGTTGCAATGAATTGCAAGTGCTTGCCCATCCGGCCAGTGCGCACAACGTGGTCACCAGCGCGGGGATCGAAGACTACAACTCCATGGGCGCCACCAGCGCCAATCATCTGCGCGCGGCGGTTCGACTTGCCACTGATGTAATTGCCATTGAACTGTTGGTCATGTGCGAAGGGTTGGAATACCAGCGACCGTTGCGATCGGGCGCGGGCGTTGAAGCGCTACATGCCGAAGTGCGTCGCCATGTGCCGCGGCTGGAAGGCGATCGATCACCGGCGCCGGACATCCTGCAAGTGGCGCAGCTGGTGAAGGCGCGCGCGTTTGTGGAGGCTTGAAATAGGCGCGCTGCGCGCCGCCTGGGCGCGGGCGGCGATTGTTTGCCGAGCCGGAACTTGAATTGCACTCCGCAATGGCTGTCAATATGTTGGCTTTCGTGCCTACAATCGCACCGCCATGACCACCATTGCACCTCGAGTCGTTCGCGCCCCGCGCGGAAACCAGCGCACCTGCAAGACCTGGGCCGCTGAAGCCGCCATGCGCATGCTGATGAACAATTTGGATCCAGAAGTGGCGGAACGCCCCCAAGACTTGGTGGTGTACGGAGGCCGTGGACAGGCGGCGCGTAACTGGGAGTGCTTTGATGCAATCATCGAGAGCCTGAAGAAATTGGAAGCAGACGAGACGTTGCTGGTGCAAAGCGGCAAGCCGGTTGGCGTTGTTCGCACGCACGCTGATGCACCGCGGGTGATGATCGCCAATTCCAACTTGGTGCCGCACTGGGCGACGCAGGAACACTTCGA
>DBCE01000139.1:0-1674 GCA_002292895.1 Phycisphaerales bacterium UBA966 | reverse complement strand
ACGCAGGGAATTCTGCAAGGCACCTATGAGACGTTTGCGGAGTGCGCGCGGCAACACTTTGGCGGGACGCTGAAGGGGACGCTCAATGTGACTGCTGGATGCGGCGGCATGGGCGGCGCGCAGCCATTGGCGATCACCATGTGTGATGGCACCGCGCTGGTGGCCGACGTGTGTGTGGAGCGCCTGGAAAAGCGCAAACATGACCGGTATCTGGACGAGGTGTACGAAGATCTTGATGTGGCGATCGACCGCGCAATGGAACTTCGTAAACGCG
Source organism: Phycisphaerales bacterium UBA966 (assembly GCA_002292895.1). Lineage (GTDB taxonomy): Bacteria > Planctomycetota > Phycisphaerae > Phycisphaerales > SM1A02 > UBA966. The sequence continues at coordinate 1,400 of DBCE01000139.1, read as the reverse complement.
GTGAAGGAGTTTCAGTCGGCGTGGTTGCGAATGCGATCGACCTGCTGCAGCGGCTTTCAGAACGCGGAATTGTGCCAGAAACGCTCACTGATCAGACCAGTGCTCACGATCCGCTTGAGGGCTATTACCCCGCCGGAATGACCCGCGAGTCAGCGGACGCTTTGCGAGCCGCCGACCCGGTGAAGTACCAAGCGCTGACCATGGCGGGCATGGAAACACATGTGCGACTCATGGTGCAATTCATGCGCGCTGGCTCCAAGGTGTTTGACTACGGAAACAACATTCGCCAGCGTGCCTTTGACCATGGCTTTCAGGATGCGTTTGCATTCCCAGGATTTGTGCCGGCGTACATTCGCCCGCAATTCTGCACAGGGCGCGGGCCGTTCCGTTGGGTGGTGCTCTCGGGTGATCCAGAAGACATTCGCGTGACTGACGAAGCAGTGTTGGAACTATTCCCGAACGATGCGGGCCTGCATCGATGGATCCGCATGGCGCAGAAGCGCGTCGCATTCCAGGGCTTGCCAGCACGGATCTGCTGGCTTGGACTTGGCGAACGCCACCTAGCCGGCTTGAAGTTCAACGAGTTGGTTGCAAGCGGCAAGGTGAAGGCACCGATTGTGATTGGTCGGGACCATCTTGATTGCGGCAGCGTGGCAAGCCCAAACCGCGAGACCGAGGCAATGAAGGACGGCACCGACGCGGTAAGCGATTGGGCGATCTTGAACTTTGCTGTGAATATTGCCAGCGGTGCAAGTTGGACAAGCTTTCACCACGGCGGCGGCGTTGGAATTGGCTTCAGCCAACATGCCGGGCAAGTGATCGTTGCCGACGGCACGCCCGATGCAGCGCGCCGGCTGGAGCGGGTACTCACCAATGACCCGATGATGGGCGTGTTCCGCCACGCTGACGCGGGCTACGAATTGGCGCAGGATTGCGCGGCACAACTCGGAGTGAAGATTCCGATGGCGTGACATGTTGCCCGCCGGAGCCAGGCAATGATTCAGGCGGTGGCGCGGCGCAGGCGATCCACAACGGCACGCCAGAGACCATCCGCCGATGGTGGCATCTCAATCAGGATGTGCGCGCAACCAAGCGTGTCTGCCGAACGAAGCGCGTCGTACAGGGTGCTCCCGTACAGGTGCGGATCACGCGGCATCGTGATGCCAGTGTGCGGGCTGGGCACATGTGATGGATCGAAACACAACACCGCGCACGGACGCTGCTCAAGTGCCAGCGCAGCACGGATGCCGTTGATGGGAATCAACGCCGCCGGCGTATGCGGCGCATAGTGTCGAGGCGCCGTACCAGGACTCGCGCCCTGCTCCAGCAACTCCGGCGCGTCGACGTCACCCAGAATCTGTCGCAGCGACTCCAGGGTCACGGTGCCCGGTCGCAAAAGC
>DBCE01000107.1:8256-9183 GCA_002292895.1 Phycisphaerales bacterium UBA966 | reverse complement strand
CCCACGGTGCCTGCCCCGGGCGCGGCGGTAACGCTGGCGGCGTCAGCGTGCGCGGCCTTGTCGAACAGGAGAAAGCGCTAAAAAGCAGTTGGCGACGTGGTTCCGCTGGCAACTGCGCCGTACATGCAACAGCGCAGAGCAAACGGAAGCCAACGCCATTACGGATTGACTGTGGAACTTGCGGGCGGCATCGGTACAGTGCCGGTGCCGCCCGTGGCACGCACTTGCTCAGCGATCATCGGCTCTAGGATTTCCAGGGTTCGCATGGCAAATCCCGTGGCGTACGCAAATCCATATCCGTACAGCGGGTAATCAAACCAACTGCCGTCACGATTCTGATCGATTGCCATCTGCTCCGCGAGCCAGCGCACTAAGAGATCACGGCGCGGGCCAGCGGGCGCCACTTGCAGCACCCGAGCGCAGTAGTAGTGGCCAAAGAAATAGTAGTAACCAGAGTTTCGATAGAACGTCTCATGCGGCATGACACGGCCGCGGGCAATCTCAATATAGAAGTGCCGTTCGCGCAGTAACTCCACGCCACGCAGAAGTGTTTCGCCGTCGGCTCCCTTGGCACCCTGACGAAAGAGCGCCAAATTGCAGACTTGCAACCGTCCGCTCGCTCCGGAAACCTTGTTGTAGTCGCCGGCAACATTCAATTCGGCATACGTTCCGTATGCGAAGGATCCACTGGGAATCCGCATCCGCTCCATACAGGTCAACGCGTCCGCGATGGTTCCCGCAGGCACAGTTGCGCCCTGCTCGCTCGCATTCAGCAGTGACTCGATCATGGCGCCAGTATTGAAACTGGTGCTTTCATGACCGCTCGGATTTTGCCCAACATGATTGAAGTCGTAGTAAGCCCAGCCGCCTTCGGCACTCTGTTCACGACGGGCCACCTGCACTTCGCGGTCCAAGATGGCGCGCCAC
>DBCE01000107.1:7876-8225 GCA_002292895.1 Phycisphaerales bacterium UBA966 | reverse complement strand
CTTGATGGTCCGCGGCACGGGCAGGGTCAGCAAGAATGGCAGACGCCAACTCCAAGAGATAGGTGTGCGCCCACACGCTGTAGAAAGTGTTTCCAGATGCGCGCCCCACTTCGCCCTGCGCTTCAAGCCACGTCAATCCACGAAGGAGCGCAGCACTGCATGCGGGATCAGTGCGCGCAGGCCCCACCAGCGACCAACACACCAACGCCGTGGTTGCGGTGTGGAATGCGCGGTGACTCGCTTGCGTATCAAGATAAATCTCACGTGCGCGCGGGCTCTCAAACGTTCCAAAGCTTCCGTCCGGGCGCTGATTCGCCAAGATCCAAGCGCGCCCACGCGTCTGCGCCGC
>DBCE01000107.1:7606-7801 GCA_002292895.1 Phycisphaerales bacterium UBA966 | reverse complement strand
CGTCAACGAACGCTGCGGATCCGGCACTGGCCGAAGGGCTGGCGGTGTAGCAGTGGTTGCCTGCTGGGGAATCGGTGCAGTGACTACGGCCGGATCTGCCTGCTGCTGCTCCGCGACCGTCGACTGCGGAGTCATCGTGCCCGGACCGGATGGCGCGGCGGTTGTTGCCGCATGCTGAGCGCATCCGGCGATCGC
>DBCE01000107.1:7019-7592 GCA_002292895.1 Phycisphaerales bacterium UBA966 | reverse complement strand
GTCAGACATGCGATCGCTGCGGCAGCGCGCAGCTGCGTCAGCAAAGCAATCACCGTGCGCTGCGTATTCATGGGATTACTGACTCCCGACTTATGCATCCGGCATCACGACCTGTTCGCCTGCCTGCAACCCAGAAACCACTTCGGTCTTGGTGCCATCCGATGCACCAACGCGAACCTCGCGCTCGGCTTGCTTATCGTCCGCGAGCACCTTGACGGTGAATCGCCCCTTGTCCTGCTTGATGGCTTTGCTGGGCACAAGGACGCGATCTGCAAGGGTTCCGCGAATCACCAAGCGCGCTTCAATACCCGGGAACACACTTCCATCAACGCTGCGCAACGACGCTACAAATGGGAACGCAGCGCCATCGCCTTCTGGTGCACCAACAACGACGAGCTCGTCAACCACTGCCTCGCCACGAAGTTCGGGGCGCGATGGAAACCAAACAGCGGCAACATCGCCCTGCTTCATCACGCGCAGCGCATCGGCGTTCATAGTGCCGCGCACGCGTAACTTTGATAGATCGACTACTTGCGCCAATTCTTGACGCGGCTGCACTTGATCGCCCACATC
>DBCE01000107.1:6107-6978 GCA_002292895.1 Phycisphaerales bacterium UBA966 | reverse complement strand
GCTTTCACCCGCAAGCGCGCAGCATCGCCTTCCATTTTTTCTAGGCGGCGCTCAACGTCACGGAGTGCACGGGCGGAAGATGCAATGTCAAGTTCGGCACGAATCTCACCTAAACGCTGCTGGAGTTGCGCGCTCTCAAGATCTAACTTGGAATACTTCGCTTGATCTTCAACTCGACGAGCATCATTCGGTGCACGAATAGCCTTAAAGATCTCATTGTCACGACGTGCAAACTTTGCATAGATCTCACCGCGCTCCACGCCGCGGCGCGCGCGCTCAAGCACAATGTCCTTGGTCTCACTCTGCAGCGATGTTCCGGCGTACATCTTCTCTAACTGCGTCAGCTCATCCTGATTGTCGCGCAAACCGTCAAGGCTGCCCTTCAGCCCCAAGTCTGCCATTTCCAGGCCCTTCTTTGATTCATAGTCGCGGTGCAACTCCAAAGCCTGCTGCGCCAAATCCGAAGCAAGGGTGGCCCGCTCCAATGCAGCAATGGACTGACGGACCTGCATCGCCCGTTCTTCCTTCTGCATAACCAAGCGTCGCTGCGTCTCCGCAGCCTGGACACGAAGGTCCTCAAGCCCCTTCTCAAACTCTTTCCCTTCCAGCATCACCAATGGGTCGCCAGCCTTCACCGCACCATTGCGACGAACAATGTCCTTTACGGTGACCGGTCCACTGAACGCCTCCAACTCCAAGCGCACTTCTTCGCTGCGCGATGATTCAACGCGGCCTGATCGCTCAATCACCAATTCAAGAGCGCCCCGCTCAACGGTTGCTGTCTTGGGCACGGGTGCGGCGGCAGGAGCCGTCGCGGCGGGTGCTGCTGCAGCGCCGGCAGCGGCAGGCACCGTGGGTGCCGCTGGCGCCG
>DBCE01000107.1:0-6012 GCA_002292895.1 Phycisphaerales bacterium UBA966 | reverse complement strand
GGTGGAGGGCATGCTCATTGCAGCACCTTACCGGAACCGCTGAGGGAAGTTTCACGAACAAGATGCCCTGCGGCGCCCGTATTGCACATGAACAACGATCCCTGGCCTGTTGGCACGAATCTGCCCAATTGATTCACCAACATGGCAAATAGTGGTGATACAGTGAATAGCCCGATGCGCANNTGCGCACCCGCCTGCACCAACTCCTTGTCACCTGCATGGCACTTTGGATGCCATTCTGCTGCTGCCAAGCGCGGGCGATCGCTGATGTAGCCATATCGGCAGCGCGCACATCTGCGACCGAGGCCAGCGAAGCCAACGCCGCGAAACAGCATCACTGCTGCCACGCTCAACCGAACGATGTCCCTCCCGGTGCTTCACCGGACGCGCACTCATCACACGATCCTGTAACCACGGACGACGGCTGCTGCATCCCGTGCAAGGAGCGGGCGCTGACAACGGTGACGATCGACATTGAGCAAGACACCATTGGTGCGATTGACTTTGTTGGCACCGCCATCCTGGCCGTTGCGCTCAACGCGTGCCAAATCACCGACACAACGCCAACTGTCAGTAATGACACCGGCCCGCCACGCGCGCCATCCGGGCGCCAAGCACTTGCGCTCCACTCCACACTCCTGATCTGAACATGCGGTTCACTCGAGCACGGCGCGCGCCGTGCCGCTGTGGCATTCCCGCATGAAGTAGGTCATGCAGAGCATGGAGTCGGTCATGGAATTCAAAGAACGCACTCGTTGCACACTCGGCATTCATCGTGCCGCTGACACTCGCCCGCATCGGAAACCCGCCCTGATACGCACTGCAGCCAGCATGTGCTGCATCGCCGTGGTGACTGCATGCAGTACCGATCCTGGCCCAACGTTTGCCGATACCGCGCCCGCACTGGACACGCGCATCCAGCAAACTGATGGCACCATCAATGACGCACTGGAATCGCCATGGGCCACGCCAAGCGATGCCTGGGATGGCACCGCCCCATTGAGTGCGGAAGCCGCGGTGCGGTGCGCAATCACCAACAATCGGCAATTGCGCCGCATCTTTGCAGAACTCGACCGTCGCCGCGCCATCATGCGTGACTCGCAGCTACCACCAAATCCAACGCTCAGCATGGCCATTGGTGCGCCACTGAGTATGGGCACCATGCCGATCTTGGCCATGCTCGGACAGCAAGTGGATTGGCTTTGGAAGCGCGACGCCATCGTCGGCGATGCAAACTCGCAGTTGCGAGCGCTGATCTTTGAATCCGCCGCCACGCTGGTGGCCACCGTGGTTGAAGTTCGCACCGCGTACATGGAAACTGCTTCATCCATCGAGGTGGCGGGGTTAGCACAGCGCGATGCCGCTGTTGCTGCCCGGATTTTAGCCTCGGACGAGGCAAGCTTTGCGAGTGGCGAGGGTCGCCGCGCAATCGTCAATCAAGCGCGTATGAATGCCGCCGAAGCACAGAACCGTGTCATGGAAGCAACCATGACGCTCGTCACCGCCAAGACGCGCCTGCTGGAAGCGATTGGCCGTGGTGATCAGAGCATGGATTGGACCGTGGCAGATCAGACTGCCACCGCAGCGCGCCAAGCATGCGGCATTGAACCGCCCGCGCAGCCCGATGATGACGCCGCGCTGAGGGAACTGGTTCGCAGCCGCCGTCTTGACCTGCGCGCTGCTGCCGCGCGCGTGGATGGCATGGAGTCCCGCGTTTCGCTCGCCATGGCAAATCGATGGCCTTCGTTGATGCTCGGTGGTGGCTGGGAGCAAGACATGGAAGGCGATCAAGCCGTCATGTTCACGGTGGAGTCATCCATCCCACTCTTCAATCAAGGCAACTTCCGACTCGACGCGGCTATCGTTGACCTCGAGATTGCACGCATTGATGAAGATCGACTATGGCAACGGGCAGTGATCGACACTCGACGCGCACTCACCGCGGTTTCAGCTGCAGAACATCACACCGTCACGCTGCGCGACGGAATTCTCCGCAATTTTGCTGCGAACAAGGAAATTCTTGGCAACAGCGTCACTGCGGGCGAACGCCCTGCCGTTGAGTTGTGGCGCAGTGAACACCAAGAGAACCACGTGCGCATTCAGATTGCACGCGCCGAGCGCGATCGTGCGCTCGCAGTACTCAGCTTTGAACGCGCACTTGCCGGCGCTCGCTTGCCATCCTATGGACCGTCCGTAATGCCGGCGGCCACTGGTATGGGCTCAGGCAGTGCCGCTCCCGACTTTGAATTCACTGCATTGGAGACGATGGAATGACCAGCACTATCCCCCATCCGCCGCGCCGCCTGTTGACTCGAATCGTCCTACCAGTGACGTTGGTTGCCGCGTCCGCAGGAACACTTCTATGGACCGGCTGGCGCTCATTCATCCCCGTTCCGACGGTTGATGTTGTTCCGGTTTCGCTACGCGCAGGCGCAGGCACTGCGAATGGCACTTCTTCAGACCGCAACGACTCGTCCGCAAAGCCAACCGTGAAGCGCGAAGGCGCTCCCGTGCAAGCACCCGGTTGGATCGAGCCATCCCCCTTTGCAGTCATGGTTCCGGCACTGACGCCTGGCGTGGTCCGCACCGTCCTCGTATTAGAAGGCGAGCGCGTCGAAGCTGGCCAAGTGCTGGTAGAGATGAATGATGAAGAGCAGCGCATCAGCGTCCGTTTGGCGGAGGCAACATTGGCAGAAGCCCGTGCCAAACGCCGCGAAATGGAAGATGAACTGTCCAGAAAGGCGCGCCTGGTTGAGAGCGGTGCCGCCAGCGCTGGCGAAGTTTCCAGACTGAAGATTCGCATTGATGCCATGCGCGCCGCTGAAGACGGTGCCGACGCTGAACGAGCTATGCGCGCACTCATCCTGGAACGAACCAAAGTCCGTGCGCCGATCGCTGGCGTGGTCATGGCACGGCTCGCAGTGCCAGGCATGATCGGCGGCGGCATGCAAGATGGCAAGCCGCTCATTGAGTTGTATGACCCATCACAACTGCAGGTGCGCGCTGACGTGCCACTTGCCGATGCTGGCCGCATCGCTATTGGCGACCGTGCGGAAGTCACCGTCGATGTTCTTCCAGACCGCGCCTTCCGTGCAGAAATCATCCGCGTTGTTCACCAAGCGGACATCGCCAAGAACACCGTGCAAGCCAAGGTACGAATCATCGATCCCGACCCCGCGCTGAAGCCAGAGATGCTGGCACGCGTCAAATTGTTCCCGCAAGTGCGCAGCGGAATCAGCGGAAGTGGAAACGCTTCGAGCAGCGGTAACGCTGATCCCGCTGCCAACAATAACGCCGGGCAAGAATCCTTCTGGGTGCGCGAAGATTGCGTCGACACAAGCTCAACCCCGCCGTCCGTGTTACTGATCGCCGGTCTGGCGGACGGACGCGGCACTATTGAACGTCGAGCCATCGGATCGATTGGCGAAGCCGAACGCGGCTGGCGCCCGGTGGCAAGTGGCCTGCGCGCTGGCGACATGGCAGTCCGCGCCCCACTCACAGCACCGAAACCCGGATCACGCGTTCGCGTCACCGAATCATGGCGCGAAACCAACACCACGGAAGGAGCCCAACATGAGCACCATTGAATGCCGCAAGCTGCGCAAGGATTACCGTCGAGGCGAAGAAGTCATTCACACCCTGCAGGATGTGGATATCGATATTCACGGCGGGAGTTTCGTTGCACTGATGGGCCCGTCCGGTAGTGGCAAGACAACGCTACTGAATCTGCTCGCTGCTATCGATCGACCCACTGCTGGGACAATCACCATCGGTGGCCGCGACATTGGAACACTCGGTCGAAATGCGCTGGCAGCGTGGCGCAGCGCCAACGTTGGTTACATCTTCCAGCTCTACAACCTTGTCCCGGTGCTGACTGCGTATGAAAACGTAGAAATGCCGCTGTTACTCCATGCGCTCTCGGCCAAAGAACGCCATCAGCGCGTCACCGAAGCATTGGAACTTGTTGGGCTCGCAGACCGCTATTCGCACTACCCGCGGCAGCTTTCCGGCGGTCAAGAGCAACGCGTCGCTATCGCGCGCGCCATTGTGACGCGCCCAACGCTCATCCTTGCCGATGAGCCGACCGGTGACCTTGACCGAACCAGCGCCATGCAGGTGATGGACCTCTTGGTCAGGCTCAACAAGGAGCGCAACCAAACCATTGTGATGGTCACTCACGATCCATCGACCGCTGCGCGGGCGGGACGCATTGTGCACCTGGAAAAGGGCAAGATCATTGATGCCGCAGAGTTTGAACGCGCGGCACAGATCGCCGCATCGGGAGCCCATCGATGAACTCCTTGCTCCGCACCATCCCGTTCACATGGAAGAACCTGGTCCGCCGTCCGCTCCGCACCGGCTTGACTGTAGCTGGCATCGCAGTTGCAACATTCCTCTTCTCATTCGTCGAGAGTATGCGCGACGGCGTTGTCAAAGCCACCGAAGCCGGCGCGGCGGAGACTCGGCTGGTGGTGTACCGAAAGAATCGATTCTGCCCATTTGCTAGCCAACTTCCGCAGAGTTACCAGCGATCAATTCTCAACATCGAAGGCGTGAAGGCGGCTGTGCCCATCAAGATTGTGGTCAACAACTGCCGCGCTTCCTTAGATGTAGTGACCTTTCGAGGCGTCCCGGATGAGGGCTACCTGCAAGAACACGTTACGCAAGCGCAACTTCGTTCTGGATCCGTCAGTGATTGGCTATCGCGCGGCGACGCAGTGCTGGTTGGCTCAGCACTTGCCGAACGACGCCGCCTCCGCGCTGGCGATCGCTTCGATGCTGCCGGGGTCCGCAGTTGGGTTGCCGGCGTCTTTGACAGCGACGACGCGCAAGACCGCAACGTTGCATACGCACATCTTGGATTTCTGCAAGAGACCGCACAACGCGGTGGCACGGGCGGAATCGTGACGCAGTTCAATGTTGAAGTCGACGACCCCTCCAAGATGGAGGCTGTGGCGAGCGCTATTGACGAAGCATTTGCGCACGACCAATTCCCGACCACCACTCGCCCAGAATCTGCTTTCGTTGCCCGCGCAGCACGCGATGTGATTGTCTTAGTGCGCTTCGCAAGCATCGTCGGCTGGGCGAGTTTGGCAGCTGTATTCGCGTTGATTGCCAATGCCATCGCCTTAGCCGTGCGCGACCGCATCCGCGATCACGCCATTCTGCAAACGCTTGGTTGGACGGGCGCAGACATTGCATGGATGGTTGTCATGGAGGCGGCCATGCTTGGCGCGGCTGGTGGTGCCATCGGCGCCATCGGCGCGCACGCCGCCATTGCATTTGCGCATCTCAATTTCACCATGGAAGGTGTTTCCATTGAAGTGACCGCAAGCAACATGGCCACGGTTGCTGGCGTTGTGTTGGCAACGCTTCTTGGCGCGGTCGCAGGCATCGTCCCTGCACTGTCCGCTGCACGCCGCGAAATTGTCCAAGGCTTCCGCACCGCATAAGGGTCACCATGCTGAGACTTCTCCCCATCTCCTACGCGGCGCGCAACCTTGGACGCAGTCCATCGCGACTCATACTTTCGGTTGGCGGTGCGGCGCTCGTTGCAATCCTCTCCATGGCCGGTGCGGGATTCGCTATCGGTATGTCCAGCGCACTGCGCGCCAGCGGCCAAGAGCGCAACGTTGTCCTCCTCGGGGCTGGCAGTGAGGAAAGTGTTGAACGCAGTGAAATCAGCCAATCCACCGCCGGCGTGGTAGCCGCCAGCCTTAATGGAATCGCTACGTTTGACGGTCGCCCCCTTGCCAGCCCGGAAATCAACGTTGCGCTGTCAGTGATGCTGCGCAGGAACGACAGCGCAGCGCCTTCCGCGGATTCCGCGGAGCACATCGGCCTGGTTCGGGGCATGACTCCAAGCGCATTCATTGTTCATCCGCAAGCGCGGTTAGTGGCGGGGCGTGCACCACAACCAGGTGCCAATGAAGTGGCCCTCGGAGCAAGCGCGGCCCGCTCCGCAGGAATTGACCCCAACGCGCTCGCCACCATGCTCACCGACGCAGGCAG
>DBCE01000166.1:4491-8186 GCA_002292895.1 Phycisphaerales bacterium UBA966 | reverse complement strand
ATGCGCGGATGGGATCAGCACAACAACCTTCCTGGCGAACTCCGTCAGCAGTGCAACGCGGTGGACCGTGCGCAGGCCGCGTTGGTCACGGACCTGAAACAGCGTGGCATGCTTGATGACACGCTGGTCTTGTGGGCTGGTGAATTCGGCCGCACGGTGTACAGCCAAGGCCAGCTCACCAAGGAAAATTACGGGCGCGATCACCATCCACGCGCGTTCACCATTTGGATGGCCGGCGGCGGCGTGCAGCCGGGAATCACCTACGGCAAGACAGACGATTACTCGTACAACATCGTTGAGAATCCGGTTGATGTGCATGATTTACATGCCACCATGCTGCACCTCTTGGGCTTTGATCACAAGCGCCTGACGTACCGATCGCAGGGCCGCGATTACCGCCTGACGGATGTCAAAGGCAACGTCGTCAACGCGCTGCTTGCGTAAACGCAGCACGCCCGCCAGATGAACGGCGGGCGCGCTGGATTGGTTGAGTTCACTCCGCGTGGGAGTGAGTTGCGTCAAGGCTTAGGCGCGACGACGGCGCGTTGAGCAACCAGCGGCCGCGAGCAGCGCAATGGCTCCTGGCGCTGGGATGGCGCTACCGAAGGTGACATTGTCGAAACCAATGAAGTCAGCAGCACCGGTGAACGTGACTGACTTCGCCTCGCCGTCGAAGGATGCACCGACGAGGGCCCAGCGGTCGTACAGGGCATTTGGCGTGTTGTCGGTACCAAGTCCAATCAGGTTCAAGGTGGCGAGCACGCTGCCAGTGCCGTTGAGGCCGCTCCAAATGCTGATCGATCCTGCGTTGTCCGTACTTGTGTAGTAGGTGGAGAACCCGCCACTAAAGCCTGCTGCGACATTCATGGTCGTGGCTGGTCCGGCCAGCCAGAACATGATTGTTGGCATGCTGGGTGCGTTGGTGAAGTTTCCGTTACCGCCCGCCAAGTTTGAGACGAGGGCGAGTGTGTTACCGACAAATTCCACGCCGTAGTCCGTGCCGGCTCCGCCGTTGTAGAAATTCCCAACGGCGGTCAAGTTGCCAACGCCCTCAAAGGTGAGCGTGTTCACGCTGGCGTTTGCGGATGCGATGGCAACAAAGGCGGTCGTGGCGGTGATGCAGGTAAGCGTGTTCATCATGTGATTCATTTCTGTAAGAATGGACGAAGTTATGAGCTCCGGAACGGGGATATTTGATATTCAGTCCTGAGGGTGAAGAACACATCGCTCTCACTCAAAGGCGTGAGGCGCGCTCGCCATAGATCACCATTCTTGGCATTTTTGAAATTTTTTGTGCCCCACCCGATGCACGTAAAAGCCGCCCGCCCGCCGGTCACGCGTCTGAGGGAAACTTACCGAACCACATGAGGTGCTGCATCGGAAGTTGCGCATCGGTGCGAATCCACACGAGCCCAGCAGCCTCAAGCTCTCGGCGTGCCTGCGCCTCAGTCATCTTGTGAAGCGGCTTGATCGGCACTTCCGGATCTTCACCGCGGTACTCCACCAAAGCAACCCGACCGCCAGGTTTGAGAGCACGCGCAATGGAAGTCATCATTTCCAATGGCTGATCAAACTCGTGATACGCATCAACCAGTAGCACCAGATCGACGCTTGCAACCGGCAGCATTGCATCGCCGGTGTCTCCTAAAATGCCCTTGATGTTTGTGAGTTTTTCCGTGCGTGATCGCGCTTCAAGAAATGCCAACATCTCCGGCTGAATATCAGTGCCGTACACGATTCCCGGCGCAACCCGCTTGGCCATGGGCACGGTGAAGTAGCCGCTTCCTGCGCCAATATCGGCAACCGTCATGCCCGGCTTCAGATCCAGCGCGTCCATCAGAAGATCCGTCCGCTCTTCCGATTCGCGTGTTCCGCGTTCGAGCCAATAGATGCCTTGGTGGCTCATGAACGCAGCGATTTCTCGACCGTAATAGGTGCGGCCAATACCGTCCGCGCTGGCCTCGCACTGTTCGTAGCCGGTTTGCGCAGGAGATGGCGGGTGATCGCATCCCAACGGCAGGGCAACGAGGCTGACTGTACAGATCGCACGCAAGAAGACAATTCGCATAGCGATAGGGTAGAGCCGAGCGATGGAGGAAGGCGTACCATCAATAGCGTATGACAGGTGAATTTTCAGATTTCGTCAGCCTTGATGACTTTGAACGCCATGCGTTTGAAGTGCTCCGCGTCTTGCCGCGCGACTATTTCCGCAGCGGCGCGTGGGCGGAAACAACCTTGCATGAGAATCGTGCGGCGTGGGAGCGCCTGCGGATTTGGTACCGCGTGATGCGCGATGTCTCCATGCGCTCAAACAGCGCCACCATTCTTGGCGGCGAGGCGTCGATGCCCGTCTGTATCGCGCCGACCGCGCTGCAACGGATGGCGCATCCGGATGGGGAGTTAGCCACTGCCCGCGCCGCCGCGCGCGCTGACGTACCGATGATTCTTTCGAGCCTATCGACAACCACTATTGAGGATGTGCGCGCCGCGGCGACGGAAATTGATCCCGCCGCGCGTACGTGGATGCAGATGTACATCGGTCGTGATCGCGGGGTGGTGCGCGAGTTGGCGCAACGCGCACACGCTGCAGGTTGCGATGCGTTGGTGCTCACGGTGGACACCCCGGTCTGGGGCATCCGCGAGCGCGACATTCGTAATCACTTCCGGGTTCCGGACGGTCTGAGCATCGTTCATCTGGAACGCCCGGGTGGTCCGACCGGCCACACCGGGAGCGGCATTCAAGAGGCGCTGGCGTGGACGATTGATGCGAGCCTGACGTGGAAGGACTTCGAGTGGCTGCGTGATTCGACGCCGCTTCCGGTGATACTCAAAGGAATTTGTCGCGCCGAGGATGCAGCGCGCGGCGTTGACCTTGGCGCGAAGGCGATCTTGGTTTCCAACCACGGCGGCCGTCAACTGGACGGTGCGCCCGCAACTGTGGAAGCGCTGCCGCACTGTATTGATGCAGTTGCCGGGCGCGTTCCGGTATTGGTTGATGGTGGCGTTCGTCGCGGCACCGACATCCTGCGCGCGCTGGCGCTCGGTGCGCAAGCAGTGTGCGTGGGACGTCCGATTCTTTGGGGGCTTGCGTCTGGTGGCGAAGAGGGCGTGTCCCGCGTACTTGCCATTCTTGCGCAGGAACTGGACGTGACGCTTGCGCTGTCCGGTTGCACCGGCGTCAACGATGTCACGGATGATTTACTGCGGCCGTGACGATGCGTAGCGGGGACGGATGCAGCGGACGTGGCGCTAACTGCGCGCCATCACCGCCCGTGCCCGCCACCGCCACCGCCGCCGCGGCCACCCATGCCGCCGCGATTCATACCGCCGTAGCCGTTCATACCGCCCCACCCGCTGAGCTGTCCGTAGCCGCGGTAGCCGTTCGACCATCCTCCATATCCGTATCCGTACGGATTGACTGGACGTGACACGGTGCGGTCGTACCAACCGGTGTCTTGGTTGAAGCCGGGTAGACCGCGGTCGTAATCGTTGCCCCAACGTTGTGCGTAGGTGCCGCCTTGGTCGCTGATTCCCCAACCGCCGCCGTTGAAATTTCCGCCACGTTGATAGGGCCCGCCCTCGGAGGCGCCGTTTCCTTGTTGAGCACCGTTGCCATTGTTGCCGCCGTTGCCACGGGCGGCGTAGTTGGTTTCGCCGCGCGCGAACGCACCGCGCGGGCTGCCATCAAAGTTGTG
>DBCE01000166.1:0-4420 GCA_002292895.1 Phycisphaerales bacterium UBA966 | reverse complement strand
GAATCGTCGCGCTCCTGGAAGTTGCCGCTTCCGTTGCGTTGACCAGCACGAGCGGCGCCATCGCGCCACGATCCATCCGGGGTTCGCGCAGGTGATTGATTCTGGCGTGCGCCAGTGGCACCGTTTGTGGCGCCCGCTCGGCTGTCATCCGTGCGGTTTCCATCACCAGCAGACTTCTGCCACGCACCGTCGGCGCGCGTGTACATCTGATCGCCGCGACGCTGCGTCACTTGGCCGTTGCGATTGGTCATCACATTGTCGTTCCCGTTTGCCGCGTGATGCCACGCTGCGTCATCGCGTGCGGCGTTATCTTCGGCACGGTTCGCGCCAGCGGTGGTCTTTCGGTACGGGCCAATCTGTCCGTAGCGACTGATGTCGCCTGCAGCGCCCGCGCGGTTGTAACTGCGAGCGGCGTTGTCCCAGCCGCGTCGATAGGCGCCGCCCCAATGGTTGTTCCACCAGCCGCTGCCATCGCGCCAGCCCCACGGGTGATAGCCCCAGCGCCATGCATCGCCAAATCCCAGGCCCAGCGCAAATCCAACGCCGAAGCCGCGGCCGCCGCCCCACCAACCATCGCCGCTCCAATAGGCGCCGGGGTAGAGGCCGTAGTCGCCCCAGCCGGGGTATCCGTAGAAACCCCAACCTCCGAAGTCATCGCCGTAGCTTGGCCAATACCCGTAGGTGTTTGGATAGCCGCCGTAAGTGTCCCAGGTGTCATCGTCGGTGATGTCGGAGTTGTTGCCGAGCACCAAGTCCTGCGCGCCGATCGAACCGGGATAGGTGTAGCCGGTGCCGTACGCCACCGTGCCGTCGTTCTCGTAGCTATTCATGTAGCCAGCGGTGAAACCGAAAGTCACGCTGTCAGCGTCAGAGTTGTAGACCTGCACGTAGGTGGCCGCATAGATCGGGCAACTTGGAGGAATGCTGTAGATCTCTTCGGGAACAGCGTCGCAGAGCGTCCATGGTCCGTTCGGTGCGCTTGCAACAAACCACGCGGCGGTATCGCAGAGGTAATACATCTCCTTGCAATAGATGAGCGGCGAGCTGGCGTTCGCTGCGTACTGCATGGTGGTGCCGGCGATGGGTTTGAAGCGCGCGGGACCGCCGATGGTGGAGAGTTTTGGCTTGGCCAATGCGCGATCGAGCGTTGCCACATGTGGGATGGTCTGTTGATACACGGCCGCAGTGGATTGCGGCGTGTTGGGCACGGAAGCAAGCACGTTGCCCCATGTTCCACGCGGATCGATCTGTGCGAATGCTGCGGGAATCGTTGTGGGCTTTGCATAGGTCCACGGGCCGTTCATGAGATCGGTGGAGGTGAACCAGCGCCCAGATGCCAAGAGCCACCACGCGTTGTCCGCGCTGGTAGTGAAGAGATCACAATTGGCGTTGGCAACGGCGAACAGTCCGTCGGCTACTTGGGTGAGGTTCGGTTGACCATTGATACTCACCAGGCACATGGGTGAAGTGCTGACGATCACTTCTGGCGTCTTGCCTGCGGGTGGCGGCGTCGTTGGCACGGCGGCGGGGTGGCGCTCTGGCAGTGCGGCAGCGATGGTCTTCAGTGCGGATGCAGAAGGCGTCTTGCCCTCAATGTACGGACCCGTGTAGCGCGAGGAATGCAACCAGGTATCGGTACCGATCCGCGTGAACCACGTGCGCGTTGCTTTGTCGAACACCAGCAGCGATGCAGTGTTTTGTGCAAGGCCGATGCCGCTGTCGCCGAGTTCGCGCAACGCGGGTTTGCCGTCAAGCAGAAGCAGCACTGCAGCGTGACCAATGACACGAATCTTTGGCGGCGCATTGCTGAGTGATGCGCGCGTTGAAGTTTGGTCCTTGGCCACTTGCATGTTCTGCATGACGGTGGCGCGGTTCACCGTGAAGGTCACGCCAAAGAGCATCTTCTGCAACTCGGCGGCAGCAGCGGATGCATCTGAATTGTTGGAGAGTTGCGAGTGTTGCACCAGCATGTTGGAGACTTCGATCAGGCCTGCGGCGAGATCGTTATCAAGGTCAGCGGTGAAGAACAGTGCACCGTAGATAGCAGGCGTTCCAGTGATTTCCACGCAGAATGCAGCGCGTGCGGTAGCGCGCGTCCCGGAGATTGTTTCAAACTGTGGCGTGTAGAGCGTGTAGGTAGTTGCGTCCACGATGGCGGTCTGCGGCCAGAGCGTTTCGCCGTTGTCATGATCGGGGGCGGGAGCGGCGGATGCGGTGGGGGCAGTTGGCGTGGCGGGTGCCGCACTGACCGGAATCGATTCCGTCGGTGTGGTGGTATCTGTCGGCGCCGCGTCAGGGATGATGGCGGGTGGAGCCGCGGGTGCAGGAGTTGGTGTTTGTGTTGACTCGGGCTCGGGTGTTTGCTCGGGTGTTGGCTCGGCTGTCGGTGCAGGCGCAGGTGTTGGCTCGGGCGCAGGTGTCGGCTCGGGCGCGGGTGTCGGCGCAGTTGCGCGCGTTGGCTCGGGCGTTGGTGCAGGCGCAGGTGTTGGTGTTGGGGGAGGCGTCTGCGCAGGTGTTGGGGCAGGCGCAGGTGTCGGCGCAGTTGTCGGTGCAGGTGTCGGCGTAGTCGTCGGTGCAGGTGTGGGCGCAGGTGTCGGCGCAGGCGCGGGTACAGGTGGCGTTGCAGTCTTGTCCACCACCTTGTCGGCTGCTTTGGCGGCGGTCTTCGGACCAGCGGTTGCGGCTGGTTGTATTGCAGGGGCAGGGCGCGCGGATTGCAGCCGTGGCGCCGCCATCGCCGTGCAAGTCATGAGGAGCGCAGCAACGGTGACGAATCGAGTGGTGTGATGCATAGGGGGTGACCTGTGCAGCTCAGGCTAATTCGTGCGCGTGCGGCGCGGGGAAGGATTCTTTTTGCCTTTGTGAGCCGGTGTTGTTGGACGGGGTGTCACGCCGATAGTATCCTAACAAATACCGTACAACAAATCCCATGGGCTATTCACTTCCATCCGAAGGTATCGAGCAACGCCGCGCCGTGCGTGCGGCGTTGGCTGAGCGCATTGGTGCATTGGAAGGTCGTGGTCACGCGGTGGCCGATCGTCCCATTCATATCGCTACCGGGTGGACAGCGATCGATGCGGCGCTTGGGGGCGGCATTGCGCCTGCGGGGCTGCATGAGTGGTGGGGCGCGCTGCCCGAGGTGCGCGCGGTGCTGGTGCAGCTGGCATGGAACGCGCTCTTGCATGACGATCAACATCGTGTGGGGGCGCATCGACATGTGGTGTGGGTGGGTCGGGAGACGTGGCCGTCAGCCGATGCGCTGGTGCGCGGAATGCGCGCGCCCATCGCGGGCATGTTTGGTCAGCCTGTTCCGCGCACCTGGCCTGATGCGCGGCTGCATGATCGCTCACTCTTCGTTGATGTGCCTGCGCACGACCCCGGCGCGCGGCTCTGGGCGATCGAACAAGCGGTGCGTTGCCCGGGTGTGTGCGCAGTGATTGCCGATGGCCGTGGATTTGATCTTGCTGCAACGCGCCGACTGCAACTTGCGGCGTCTGACACATGTCTTCTCTCCATGCGCGGAGCAGAACATCGCCGCGGTGCGCGCCGCGGTGTGCTGACTGCATGCGCCACGCGTTGGATGGTGGAGCGCGCGGAGCGAACGGCACGCACTATCACCGAACGCGCGCCGTGGTTACGAGCGCTGGACAAGCAAAGTATGGCGGAAGCTCGCTTTGAAGCGCAATTCATCGCGGATACGACCTGTGCATCACGTGAAGAACCGCGCAATCGAGGGGAGCAGCGAGCCATCGATTCCCTGGTGGCACGTATTCCGCCCGAGCCCACATGGCACGTGACGCTCGAGCGTGCCAAGGGGGCATCAATGCATATTTCCAGCGAATGCAGCGCACAGACGACGCACTCCTGGCAGTGGCAGGGGGCGGTCGATCCCCCCGTGCGCGAGGCAGCAGCTGCGCGAAGACGCGCCATGCGCGGCGAGCGATTGATTGCAGATCACGCCTTACGGAGTGCTCAGGAGTTGCGCGCCTTGGAACATACGGAGAGCGCCGAGCCAAGCGCTGGGGTCATCGCTCGCTCGCGTTCGCATGACCGAGTCACCAGTCGCGGCACACGTTGGGCGCGTGGGAATGACGGCCGAGGCGCTGCGTGATCCCAAGGTGAGATTCATCGATGCCGCCCACTGTTATTCCATGGTTCATCGCGATTGTGCTTCCCGAGTGGAAGCGATCCCCTGCCATGCTCCATCGCATGGCGCTCTGGTGCATGCGTTTCACGCCGCGTGTTCATATTGAAGATGTCGAACGCTCTGTAGAGCGGGCGCAAAAGTCATCGCGGCTGCCGCGCGCGATGGGAACCATGCCGGCATCGCTAACGCCACATGGGCTTCCACCATCGCTGCCGCCCCTCATCTTGCTTGATGTCAGCGGATGCCTCCGGGTGAATGGTGGCGCCCGTCGCG
>DBCE01000252.1:25252-34660 GCA_002292895.1 Phycisphaerales bacterium UBA966 | reverse complement strand
TCGCAGGTGCAGGTGATGTTTTAGACACCGAGTGAGATTCGATGGCGGAAACAAGTCCGGCCATTTGATAGTCTCCCGCCACTATGACAATCACCACTTACACCAAAGCAGTTGGATTTATCGTGGCGCTCGCACTCAGCGGGTGCGCTGCAACATCTTCAAGTAAGTCGGAGCCCGGGAAGAGTCTCGATTCAAGCGGCATCTCGCCACGCGAGGCACGCGCAGAACTTATCGCCGGCAACAAGCGCTTCCTTGAGGGCGGCATGGAAGCACACGCTTGGCAGCAATCATCGGTCATCAAGACTGGTACCTACGGCCAGAGTCCGTCCGTGGGCATCTTGGCCTGCGCTGATTCACGCATTCCGGTGGAGATCATCTTTGACCAGGGCGTTGGCGACCTCTTTGTAGTGCGCGTTGCTGGAAACATTGATACCCCGCAAGGCAACGGCACCTTTGAGTACGGACTCAAGGCGCTTGGTGTGCACACGATTGTGGTCTTGGGTCACACCAAGTGCGGTGCGGTGGTTGCCACGATTGCTGGCAAGCCTTTGCCGAGCAATATGGGATCGCTCGCCTCTGGCATTCAGCCAGCCCTCAAGGGCGTACTGCCGGCAGCCACGGAAACTCCATCGCAAGAGTTGATCACTACCTGCTGTGAAGCGAATGTCCGCTACCAGATGAAGAAGTTGCGCGCAGATAGCGCTGTGCTGCGCGATGCAGAAAAGGCAGGCGAATTGGTGATCTTGGGCGCGATGTATGACGTGGACAACGGTCGCGTGACGTTCTTGGATTGACCGACCGCAAGGGCGGCTAACTGTTGAAATTTGCACATTCTTCACACTTTGCAAACGTAGATCTGTGCGGTCAGTTGGTCATCTACGACCAATGACTTCGCACGTATTTCAGTCGTGGCTTCTGCCGTTCCTTGCCGTTTCTACTGCGGCGCTTTCTGCGTTCGCCCATGATGGGGTCGACGGGCACGGCAAACAGCACCGACTTCCGGAGTTTGACACTACCGCTTCCGACCATGACTACGTGGCGCGCAATGCCCGACAGTTCTCGATGCTGTCAAACCGATTTTCGCTGATTGGCCTGCCTGACACGCAGAACTACTCGGACAGTTTCCCGCAGATCTATACCGCGCAGACCAATTGGGTGGTCAACAACCGCGCGCCGTTGGACATCCGCTACGTATCCCACTACGGCGACATCACCAACAACGCAGACCAGATCCGGCAGTGGCAGAACGCCGACGATTCGATGCGCGTGTTGGACGATGCAGGAATCATCTATGGAGTGTGCCCTGGTAACCACGACGTGACGCCATCCGGTGGTGCGGGCACCGCGTACATCCCAGAGAACTATCGCGCTTACTTTGGTCCGCAGCGCTTCGATTCGCGCCCGTGGTACGGCGGCGCTTCGCCATCAGGGATGTCGAACTACACGTATTTCAGTGCTGGCGGCATCGACTTCTTGCAGATCCACCTCGATGTCGACACTCCGATTGCAGAACTTGCGTGGGCGCAGGGAATCTTGGATGCCAACAAGGATCGTCCGGCGATGATTACTACGCACAGATACCTGCAAGAGGCCGAGGCGTACACCGCGGGCGTGCCGGCGGTGCCGAACGGTCGATACCCTGCGATTTGGTACGGGGTAGAGGGGCTATACAACCCAGCTGGCATTCAGAGCGAGGAGTTCTACCAGTGGTTCCTCCGCAAGAACACGAACATCTTCATGGTGACCTGCGGGCATTTTCACGGTGAGTGGCGTCAGCAGAGCCCCAACGTGGCAGGTAAGCCAATTCAGGAAGTGCTCGCCGACTACCAAGACGACCCAAATGGCGGCAACGGCTGGTTGCGCATCATGAAGTTTGACACGGTAGCGAACATCATCGATGTTGACTGCTATTCGCCAACACTGCAAGCAGTGCGCACCTCTCCCAAGAGTGACTTCAACCTTTCTGTGAATTTCCGTGAGTATGCGCTTCCAGCAGGCGACTCGTTCAAGGCTTTCCAAGAGGGGGTATCTGGATACGTGGGTACCCAGGACACATGGGTCAACCAGCAGAGTCCAAACGCTAGTTACGGCAACAACGAGACGCGCACTTCGGATGACGATGTGGCGAACTCGCTGTTTTCTGATTACCGCGGCCAAGCGCTACTTCGGTTTGACAACATCGTTGGCGCACATGCAGTGCCGGTTGGGTCAACGGTGGTGAATGCGACATTGGTGATCGACATCGCTGATGACATTGACACGCCCTTCTATAACCCCGGCTTCATCGTGCACCCAGTGACCCGCGCATGGGACGAGGCTTCTACGTGGAACTCATTGGGCGGTGGGCTGACGGTCGGTGCGGATCTTGGTCAACAAATAGCTTCATTCGTCGGGGACAACTCGCCAGACAGCGATTCGATGCGCCGCCTTGATATCACCGCCACGGTGCAGTCGTGGGTAAACGGCACGCCGAATTGGGGGATTGCCATTCTGCCGCAGATCATTGCTGGCAACGACGACGGTATTGATATTCGTTCAAGCGAAAACGCGAATGTAATTCTGCGTCCGCGACTGGAAGTAACCTTTCAGTCCACCATGCAGTACCGCCTTGGTGATGTGAACCGTGACACCCGTGTTGACGGCATGGACCTAGCGATGCTTCTGAACCAATGGGGCCAACCGAGCGTCTGCTGCGATCTTGACAACGACGGCACGGTTGGTGGCAATGACCTTAGTCAACTGCTGACAGATTGGTCGTGAGTTTCTGCGAGTGAGTGTGGCACACCTGGCCGCGTTGGGTGCGGTCGAGTGCCCTTTGCATGATTTCAAGCTTCAAGGCGTGGAAACAACGCACACTTATCCAGCACGGTGCCAGCAGCTAAGCCGCCCCAGGTCGCCCGCTTGGCGAGCGGCGCACCGGCTTCTTGCTTGAGTGCCCCACGCAGTTCCGCCATCTTTTCCGGCAGGAACGGCTCGAGCAGCACGCCTGCAATGCGCACCGTTTCAGCGCACTGCGCCAGGATGCTGCACAGCTCCTCGGCGCGCGCGGGGTCCTTCGCTAACTTGAATGGCTCGGTGCGGTGAATGAACGCGTCGACTTCACGCAGTAAACCCATGGCAGCCTGCGCTGCACCCGCAAGGTCAAGTTCATCGATCGCCGCGTTCCATTGCGCCACGGCCGCGGCGCACTTTGCGGGCCACTCGCCACCTGCTTGGCTGTCGGCGGGCATCTTGCCTTCAAAGTATTTGTTGATCATGGCGGTGACCCGGCTTGGGCAATTGCCAACCACGTTCACAAGATCGCTGGTGTAGGTCTCGTGGAAGTGCTGTGCGCGGAAGTCAGAGTCGCTTGCTTGCAGCGGTCCTTGGGTTGCCATGTACCAACGCCAGGCATCTAAACCGTACTTAGCGAAGTAGCTCTCAATGGTTGGAAGGTCTACAAAATTGCCCATGGACTTGGACATCTTCTGTCCATCAGCAATCCAGAAACTGTGCGCGTGAATGCGGCGCGGCATGGGGAGTTCCAGCGCCATCAGGAGCGCCGGCCAGATGACCGCGTGGAACCAGAGGATCTCCTTGCCGATCACGTGGTACGCAGCGGGCCAATACTTTGCACGCTCCGTAGCGAGCGCGCCACCTGGCTCACCAAGGCCAAGTGCGGTGATGTAGTTGAAGAGCGCGTCGATCCACACATAGATGACGTGCTTCTCATCGCCAGGAAACGGAATGCCCCACGTGAAGTTGGTGCGTGTCACAGGTACATCTTGTAGACCGTCGCGCAGTCGGCCAAGCACTTCGTTTCGGCGTGCAGCAGGTTGCACAAATTCAGGATTGGCGGCGAAGAAGTCTTCGAGCTGCTTCTGAAATGAGCTCAGTTTGAAGTAATAGTTCTGCTCGGTTGCACGTGTGAGCGGCCGGCCACTGATCGGACTCTTGTAGTCCAGTTCCTTGGCGCGCGTCTCTGTGTAGTACTCCTCTTGGCCTTCGTCGTACCAACCCTCAAACGTGCCGAGGTAGACGCTGCCAGCATCCAAGAGCCGCTTGACGAAATGTTGCACCTGCTTCTCATGGCGCTGCTCAGTGGTGCGTATGAAATCATCATTGGTGAGCCCGAACACCTTGAGAACGCGCTGGAACTCAGCAGCATTTTCATCAGCGAGCGCTTGTGGGGTGACGCCCTTGGCGGCCGCACTCTTTTCGACTTTCACGCCGTGTTCGTCAGTGCCGGTGAGGAAGAAGACATCCTCGCCGCGCAGGCGCATGGCACGCGCCCAGACATCGCACACGGTGGTGGTGTAGGCGTGGCCAATGTGCGGCCGGTCGTTGACGTAGTAGATGGGCGTGGTGATGTAAGCGGGCATGAGAGGTGCGGATGGTAGTCCGCGGCAGCAGGGTGGCTGCGGCGCCCGCGAGCGCGCGTCCCATGCGGTGGCACCAGCGCGTTCGGCAGCTACTTGAGCAGCTTGGCAACCCGGGCGATCGCTGACTGCCCGTTTCCAATGACCAGCCACAACACGCGGCCGTCCGAGAGCGCATACGCCGTGCGCGCATGACCGCTTTCGTCAGCGGCGAGGAGTTGCAGCCACTCGTCGCCAGGGGCGATCGGTATGGCGCGACCAAAGCCATCGAAGCGCACTGGGCGACCGTCGTCGGGGAGCATGATGACCGAAAGGATGCCGTTGGTTTCGTGGTTCTTGTACAGCACCATGGTGCCCAAGACGCCCGGGGCGAGTTCCACATTGCGCGCGTCATCTGCGCTCCAGCCAACGGTGGAAAGATCGGGGACGGATGTGGCTCGAGCGCCGAGTGCCTCGCGCATCAGGTCTGGCAACTTGGCGAGTGCGGCTTCGCGGTCGCGACCATCGGCAATATCCGTGGTGGCGCGCATTTCGTGCATGGCGGCGATGGTGGCAAGGTCCCCAATCGGCAGGTCCTGCTGGGTAGTGCCTTGGCGTTCGCGTAGTCGCGGACCGGTGAGCCCAATGACCACCGCAAAGATCACCATGGCGAACGTCAGACCAATAGCAACCGGGCTCACCTTGGTCCGGTGCTGTGGCGTGGGTGATTCCCGGTCATCCGGAGTTTCTTGCATCTGGTGCATTGGTTGTGCTCTCAATGAATGCTACGCTTGAGTAATGCAGCAGATCACGCTCCGAGCCTCGGTTGTGGCGATCCTCCTCCTTGCCAGCGCGCGCGCAGCCGATGCGCAGAACGCGTTGGGCGGTGGCGATGCACTTTCGCGTGACACGCGACATTCCGATCCGCGGATGACGTCAAACCAAGGCGTACTTGATGCGAATTCGCGGGTTGGTGGCCAGGGCGAAAATGGCGCTCGTGCCAAGGAAGATTACTTCTCGCGAAACCTGATTGTTACTGGTGACGTTGCTGGTGGACGTGGCTTCCGTGGCAGCGTCGGTTACCGCGAGCAGTCGGAATTCACGGGTCAAACTGGATCCGATGACAACCGTTCCTGGCGCGCGTACAGCGTGTACTCCAGCCCGTACATGGCACAGGCCACCTACAACCCACTGCAAGCAAGCCAAGCGTTCGGGGCCATCATGTACACGCGCACCTATGCCAACGCTTCAGCGCGCGACATCTTGACCAATCAGCAGCCTCTTGATGCACGCATCGCGTTTGATCGATTCACCGCGGATAGCGGTAAGAAGATGAAGCGCATGGCTGACATCATTGATCCTGCAAATGCGCGGGACACCAGTGACCGATTGAATTGGCGCGTGACTCAGGCTATTTCCGCTGCATCTGGCCGTGAGGCGCGCCGCGAACAGGGCGTTGATGATTTGCTTGGCAACATGGGGCTTAGTACCTACGACCGGCAACGACTCAAGCAAGACATTCTGCAAGGACGCACCAAGCGCGAAATGGTTGGCGATCCACTGTCACAGACGTCGCTCCTTCCTGGGGATTCGCTTGCTGATACAGCGCGCCTGCGACCAACATTGGCGCCGGAGTACTCATCAATTTATGAATCGCTCCGCGCGCGCGCAGGCGACCGCGTTCCGGTTCCAGCATCGGAAGCAGATCGCGCAGCACGAGCGAAAGAGATCGAGCGGGAATTGACTGGTGATATGGACTGGCTGCGCGATCAACTGATGCGCAGCGGTTCTGAAAATCGCCCGCGTGGCGTGGCAGGGCCACGTGCAGAGAATGCACCGATCGATCCATCACTGGCACGGCAATTGGGGACGGACGGCAAGCAGCCGGACGCCACCAAGCAAGATGGAATGGGCCAGGGCACCGACGCCGGCAAGGGCACGGATGGGACGAACGGCGCGGACCAGGGCAACAACGGCGACTCCACCAAGCGCGACGATGGAACTGGCTCGGGTCGAACGCGTGATGGCAGCAAGAATATTGACGGAAACGCCACCGAGAAAACTGATTCTGTTGTGCGCGATGCCAACGGACGCGACCGTGGCGGGATGACCAAGGAAGAGCGCGAGCGGCAGCCGAGCGTGGATGATCTTGCATTCATTCTTCGACACGGGCGCAAGTTGCAGTCATTGGTTCCAGAGGATTCAAGTGCCATCAAGGACATGATGGAGCTTGGCGCCATGTCCATGACGCGCGGGGAATTCTTCCGCGCTGAAGAGCGATACGCCTCGGTGTTGGCCGTCCTTCCAAACAACGCCGGCGCGATGGCTGGCGTCGCCAACGCGCAAATGGGTGCAGGGCTTTCGGTCAGCGCGGCGCTGACGCTTCGCAAACTCTTTGCGATGCACCCGGAGATGATTGACACGCACTTGGGTACCGAAATTCTGCCGCCAACCGACCGTATGGAGGCGGCGCTCGCTGCAGCGCGTGAACGTCTCTCAGCTGCCAATGCACCCAATGCATCGGCGGAGCTGCAGAGTGATCGCTTTGATTTCGGTTTGGTGATTTCCTACATCGGCTTCCAAACCGATCGAAGCGAAATCATTCGTGAGGGCCTTGATGCGATGCGTCAGGCACGCCCCGATGACGCGATGCTGGGATTGCTTCAGCGGATCTGGTTGCCAGTGGCGGCAGACCCAACTCTGCCAGCAAGTCCAAGCGTTCGATAAATCCGGCGCGTGGCATCGCTGCGGTTCAGCGTATAGAAGTGGATTCCGTCTACTCCGCGATCGATGAGGTCGCGCGCTTGCTCCGTGGCCCAGTGGATGCCGACATTTGCAACGGATTCTGCATCGTCTTCGCAACGTTTGATGGCGCGCAAGAGTGGTGCCGGAAAGCGTGTACCAGCGGCAAGTTCTGCCATTCGCTTGAGTCCCGCGAGCGTGGTGACGGGCATGAGTCCAGCGATCACTGGCACAGTGATGCCAGCCAGCGAACACCGTGCTTTCCAGTCAAAGAATGCATTGTTGTCAAAGAACAACTGCGTGATGATGAAGTCGGCGCCGGCATCCACCTTGGCCTTGAGATGATCCATCTGCACCAATGTGTTTGGCGTTTCGGAATGACCTTCTGGAAATCCAGCGACGCCGATTCCGAATCCGCGTTGATCAGGATGGCAGCGCGATTCGTTGAACGATTTCACGGCCCGAACAAGGTCAATCGCATGACGGAAATCAGCGGACTCGGCAGTTTGTGCACGTGGCGCGTCGCCGCGCAGTGCCAGAATGTTGGAAACGCCACGCGAGGCATACGCCTGCAAGATCTGGTTGATTTCAGCAGTGCTGTGACCAACACAAGTGAGGTGCGGCACCGGCGCAAGCGTGGTGTCGGTGGCAAGCCGGGTCACCAAGGCATCAGTGCGATCACGCGTGCTGCCGCCGGCCCCGTAGGTCACCGAAACAAACGATGGCTGGAGCGCTTCGAATTCTGGAAGCGAGGCAACGAATTCATTCCACGCCGCATCGGTACGTGGCGGGAAGAACTCGAAACTGGCGGTCATTCCGTCCCGGGCAAGGACGTCGCGAATATGCATGCGCGCAGTCTAGGGTGCCCCGACCCGGGGGTTACACTTCGTCTCATGCCCGGCAATACACGAGTTCCGCGACCGACGGCACAGCGCCTCAGTCTGTACCTGCGCGAGTTGGAGCGGCTCGAAGCCATCGAACAGTTGACGGTCAGTAGCCGGCAACTTGGCGAATCGGTGGGTGCGGCGGACGCTCAGGTTCGTAAGGATCTGGGCATCATTGGCCATTCCGGGATTCCGGGGATCGGCTATCGCGTGGGGGCGCTGGCGGAAGCAATTCGTGAGGTGATCGGCGTGCACAAACGGTGGCGCGCCGCATTGGTGGGCGCGGGCAATATTGGGCGGGCGCTGGCGGCGTATCGCAGTTTCCATCAGCAGGGATTTGAGATTGTGGCGGTGTTTGATGCTTCAGCGGCGGTGGTTGGCCGCACCGTGGCACAACTGCGCGTTCGGCCGATGAGTGACTTGGCTGCCACTGTGGCCCGTGAAGACATTGGGATTGGAATCATCGCTGTGCCACCGGAATGCGCACAAGAGGTGGCTGATGATTTGGTAGAAGCGGGCGTGCGCGGCATCTTGAACTTTGCGCCGCGACTCTTGAGTGTTGGCGATCGTGTGTCCATGGTGAATGTGGACTTCCGCTCGGCGTTGGAGCATCTTGTTCATGATGTCTCGCAGCGCGACATGGCAGCGATTGAAGAGGCCGAAAGCAAGCCCGTGGCTCAGCGCCGACGTCGACGGGGGGCCGCATGACTTCGCGCCGCGCATCGTTCGCGCTGCTGGCTGCTGCGGTGACGTGGTGCGGTATCGCGTTGCCTGGATGCAGTGCGACGCTGGTGCCACCGGACGGGTTGACGGACGCGCGCGTGCAGGCAGTGGAATTGCAGCGCCGTGTGAAAGAATTAGAGGGCACGACCGCTGAATTGCAGGCGCAGTTGGCGGCAGCGCAGGAGCAACTGGCTCAAGCAAACGCGGTCGGCGCTGCTGACCGCGAGGTTGCCGAGGCGACACCGCGCATGGTGACGTTGGCATTCGCGGGAGGTTCCGCGGAGTGGTCGACGGTTCCGGCCGCGGCGGACGCCCCGGGCACCGACGAGGCCGGGCGCCATGCCCTGGTACGGGTGGCAGTTGAACCGCGTGATGGACTCGGTCGCGTGCTGCAAGTGGCGGGGCGATGCGAGGTGACGGTGGCGATTGTCGATCCTGCTGGCAAGGTCATCGAGCTTGGCCATCGTGCCATTGCGCCGGGTGAATTGCGCGCGGCGTGGCGGGCGGCATTCATGGGAACGCACTATTCATTGGAGATTCCGGTAGTGGTTCCAGCCTCGGCGCCGCCCAAGGTGGTCTGGACTGTGGCGGTTTCATGCACCGATGGTTGGACTCGGCAGACCTTCCGAACATCCGGCTCGGTGGCGGCGCCGCGGCAGTGATGGGTACGATGTTTCCCATGAGTTGGGCGAGCAATCGAGACATGCGCAACATTCGGCACG
>DBCE01000252.1:21766-25170 GCA_002292895.1 Phycisphaerales bacterium UBA966 | reverse complement strand
CAGTTTGAGAAGTTTGACGCGATGCGGACCGGAGCGGCTCCAAAGGACGAGCCGGATGTGTTTGGCACCCCCCAGCCAGCATTGCGCGCCCGATTGACGCCAAAGACCACAGAATCTTGAACCAAGGCGACGGGCTCGGCCGATGAATTGGCGGGAGACGCGCGATGGAACGCGCGATTCATAGTGAACACGGACGTTGAGCACCTCGGAAATCTTCATGTCGCTGCAAACGCGGCTTCGCCAACCGCTTTGCGTGATGGCGTGCCCAGTGGTGGCGCCGGACCGAACACGACCAGCGCTCGAGCGCCGCTGCCGAGATCGCTTGTTGTATGGGCCGCGTTTGCCGTCGCGAGCGTCGCGAGCGTTGGGATCTTGTGGATCGCCGCGCCAGCGCGCGGGGTCAACAACCTGCACACGTCACGGGATAGGCGCGAGCCCGCAGTGGCTTCCATGACGCCAGTGACCATGAGCACCACCCCGCGCATCGCCCCGCGCGATACGCCCATGGCGCGTGGTCAGTGGCAGGCGATTGTCATCTACGACAGTGGCTCACCAGCTGGTGACGTGGCCGCACTGGAACGCCGGCACTTGGATGCGGGGCTTTCCGGGCTCGGCTATCACTTTGTGATTGGTAATGGTCAGGGGATGGAAGATGGGCAAGTGGCCGTGGGATTTCGGTGGGAGCGGCAGTTGCCGGGCGCCCATGCCAATGCGTCCATGTGCGCGCCTTGGCCGCTTCGGGCCCACGAAACACCACTTTCTGCGAACGATCTGAATCGGAAATCCGTGGCGATCTGTTTGGTGGGAAATGGTGAACGCCGTGCCTTCACGGACCAGCAGACCCGGCAACTGTTGAATCTTGTGCGCGCGCTTCAAGCTGAGTTAGGAATTGGTGCGCATGGGGTGTTCTTTGGTCAGGAATTGGCCCCCAGTGCCGGTGGGTTGGGCGAGTCTGGCCAGTTACAGCCGGGAACCTTCCGCGCGCAACTGCTCCCGTAGTCCATTGGAGCCACTTCTCACCTGCGATTGTCTTCTGGGTTGTCCCTAAATCCAATTTCCCGCCAATCTGTTGGACAATCAAGGAATATTGCAGCCTATTAGTCGTTTTGCTACCCTCTTCTCGCTGTCTTGCCCCCTCTGGGGGTCACGTCTTGACGGCATAGGTGCCCACCGCGCCCCCTCGGTTGGTGCGCCCTCCTTCCTGGAGAATTGGGACACGGGGTGTGTTTGATTGCGAGTATCGATGTTCATGTCTATGTCACCCGCCATTCCCGCAGAACTATTCGGCTACAAAGTGGTCGACAAAGTCGGCGAAGGCGCGGCAAGCGTTGTCTATGCAGTGATGGATCCAAAGTCGCGCCAAGTCATGGCGCTGAAGCATGTGATTCGCCGCACAGAGAAGGATCAACGGTTCATTGATCAGATCGTCCAGGAGTACCAAGTGGGCTCCAAACTTGATCATCCGAACATTCGCGCCATCACTAACTACCTGAAGAATCAGAAGTACATGTTTGGCGCAGTGCTCGACGCTGCGTTAATCATGGAGTTGGTTGACGCCACCACGCTGGATTTGAGCGCGCGGCCTTCCGGCATGAACATCGCCAAGTATTTCGCGCAGGCAGCGCGCGCGTTGGGGCACATGCATGAGCGCGGCTTTGTCCACGCTGACATGAAGCCATCCAACATGATGATTTGCGAGGACGGGACCGTGAAGGTCATCGACCTTGGTCAAGCATGCGCAGTGGGCACGGTCAAGAAGCGCATTCAAGGAACGCCCGGGTACATCGCTCCAGAACAGGCGCATCGCCAAGAGATCAACGCGCTGACAGACATCTATAACCTCGGCGCAACCCTGTATTGGGTGTTGATGCGTGAGGAAATTCCATGCGCGCTTCCTTCGCGAAATGGCAAGGTGGGCAGTGCAGTTGCCCCGGCAAGCATTCGTCTGCCGCAGCCGTTGCACGAGCAGGATCCGCGAATTCCTAAGGAATTCAACGATATTGTCATGCACTGCATCCAGGTTGCCCCGGAGGCGCGTGCGCAATCGATGGAGGTGCTGGCGGAGCGGCTCGATGCCGTTGCCGAGCATTGCCACAAGACCCGTGCTGGTGCAGCGCTTGAGGGATTCCTTTCGGATTCCGGCGCCCCTGACCGCGCGTACGACAGTCATCCATCACGAGGCGGTTAAACATGATGACACCACGCGTCGCTTGCGATTCGTGGTTCCGTCAAAGTGTGTGGATGGGCGGTTGCACGCGCTGCATGATGTTGAGTGTGTTGCTGGCTGGCGCGATACAGTGTCACGCGTCCGGCGTGGCGGGCGTTGATCCGCCGCCGGCGGCGCGAGCGTCGATGGACGATTCGCTCAGTATGAACATTGATTCACCTGATGCGCTGCGTGCGCTTGAGGTGCGTCTTCGTGCACTCGCGGTGAAAGTTCGACCAGCGGTGGTTGGCATTGTGTTCACTGATGACAAGGGTGTTGAGCTTGGCTCTGGCAGCGGCACGATCATCACTGCTGATGGTTGGGTGTTGACGGCGGGGCACGTTGCGCAGCAGCCGGGCCGCAAAGCTTCGGTGCTGCTTGCCGACGGCACTGCATTGACGGGGGTCACTGTGGGTGCACACTTTGGACCCGACGGCGATGTGGGGTTAATCAAGGTTGCCACCGGTGGGCGGATGCTTCCGGTTGTTCCCATGGGGAAGTCAGCGTCGTTGGCAACTGGCGATCCGATCGTGGCATTTGGCCATCCGCTGGGGCCAGAACGATCGCCCTGGCGTCCGCCGCCGTTGCGGTTTGGTCGGGTGATTGGTCGCGACGGTTGGCGGCTGGCGATTGATGCGCCGCTCAGTCCCGGCGACTCCGGCGGACCGGTCTTCAACCTGGATGGCGAACTGGTTGGCGTCAACAGTGAGGCCTCCGAGCGACCCGATCTCAATATGGCAGCGACCGCCGAAAGTGCGAACGCTCGTATGGACATCATGCGCGAGGGGCTTGCCACGGGCGCGTATTTAGCTGATCCAACCAAGGATCCTGTTGCGGTGGCCGCGGAGCTCCGTTCGGGTGCGGATGATGGTGAGGACGCGGATCCCAACGACGGCAGCGATGCGCGCGCGGGAGACACCACGTACGCACGCAAAGAGCAAGCGGATCGGCACGCCAACACGCTGGAGATGTTGGCCGCCCTGACAGATCCGTATGCAGATTCCATCGTCAGCATCATTGTTGATTCACGTGATGCGTGTTACGGCGTTGTCATTGACGACGAGGGTCATGTTCTCACCAAAGCGAGCGAATTGGGAACGGGCGCGCGCCGCATTGATGTGCTGCTTGGTGATGGCCTTTCAGTGCAGGGGAAGCGCGTAGCCGTGGACAGTGCGCTGGACTTAGCAATTCTGGAAAC
>DBCE01000252.1:15177-21602 GCA_002292895.1 Phycisphaerales bacterium UBA966 | reverse complement strand
TACTTGGGTGTTGCCATGCGCCAGCCAACCGATGAGGAGCGCGCAGCTATTCCTGGTGGAGTGGGACAAATCGTGTCGGCAGTGATGCCCGGGTCTGGTGCTGCCGAGGCGGGCATGGTGGATGGTGATGTGATTCTCCGCATTGACGGTGTGGTAGCGGCAACGCCGGAGTCAGCTGCTTCGCCTATTCGTTCGCATGCGCCCGGAGAGCAAGTGAGCGTGGAATTTATGCATAGCGGCGAGCGGCGCACGGTGTCGATGCGCATCTTGCGCCCGCCGTTTGGTGAGCAGCGTGTTGCGCTGGCGGGCGGGGCGATCTTGAGTCGGCGCGCCACGGGATTTGGCGAAGTGATTCAACACGATTCGATTGTTGCGGCGCAGAACATGGGTGGACCGGTGGTGGATAGCCGCGGGCGGGTGGTTGGTTTAAATATCGCGCGCGCTGATCGCATGAAGACGTATGCGTTGGCAGCGAAGCGTGTGCGCGCTTCCATCGAAGCAATGCTGGCGCGCGTGCAGGCTGGTGATGTCATGCCGCCGGATGATCCATCGGTTGGGCTGCCAGTAGTGGAGTTTGCGCCCGATGGATTTGCGCGGCTTGGCGTGAGTAATGGGCGTGCCCTTGGCCCAACGAACGCGGTCGTTTCCAAGGAGAAGGACGGTGAGAAGCTCTTGGGCGGATGGGCGGATGCCGACGACGTCGCGGTATGGAAGGTGCGCCTTCCCGCTGCGGGGCGGTACGACATCGTGCTTGATGTCCAAGGCGTTGGCGGTGGCAAAGTGGATGTGTTCTTTGGCGATGACCTGATGACGGTGCACGTTCCGTCTTCGCGTGAATTTGGGCTGTTGCGCGTGGGCGAGTCGGTTTCCAGTGTTGCCGAGGAACTGCTGTTGCGCATACAGCCTCTCGGGCGACCGCAGGCACCCCTGATGTTGCTGCGCGGCGTAGTGATTCAACGTACCGATCAGTTACGCATGGCGGAAGCAGCGCTGCCACTCTTACGCTGGAAGGACTTTGAGCGATTCAAGCGCGAGTGGATGCGTGAAGAGCGTCGTAAAGAGCGCGAGGCGGCGCGTGAGAAAATGAAGTCAGAGATGAAGTCCGGTGCTGGCGCAGCCGCAGTGCCGGGCGCTGGAAATTCCAACGAGGAGCAAGGCAGACCATGAGCGGAATGAATGTTTCGGAGAAGTGGGATCGACGATTTTTGGAGCTCGCCGAGCAGATTGCTGGCTGGTCAAAGGATCCCAGCCGCGGCGTGGGTGCGGTGATCGTCAGCGCGGCGCGACAGATTGTTGCCACGGGCTTCAATGGACTTCCACGTGGAGTGGATGACCTACCCGAGCGGCTCGAGCGTCCAGTGAAATACGACTATGTGTGTCACGCGGAGTTGAATGCCATCATTCAATGCGCACGCAATGGTGTGAGCCCAGTCGGGAGCACTGTCTATACGAGTTTCAGTCCGTGTGTGCAGTGCACCTTGGCCATTGTGCAGGCTGGGATTGTTCGTGTAGTGACCTATGAGTACGGCGGAGACGGCGACGAGCATTGGCAGGTGAGTTTCGCCAAGGCAAAGGCCGTCATGCGCGAGGCAGGGGTGGAGTATGTGGCGTTGCGGAAGTAGGGCTCGGTGCGTGCAGGCGCCGCATCCGCTGAGCCGCTACATGCGCTCCGGCGCAGTGATACCTAAGAGCCCAAGTCCGTCCTTCATCACGTGCTTACTGATGGCGCACAGGCGCAGGCGACTTGCACGGAGGGCTTGGTCTTCGCACTTCAGCACCGGGCATTGCTGATAGAAGCCGTTGTAACTGGTAGCAAGACCGTGCAGATAAGCGCATAGGCGGCTTGGGTCAAGGTGTTGCGCCACTTCACGAACGATCTGCGGATAGCGCAGGAGCGTCAGAGCAAGTTGTCGTTCCGCCGGCTCGGCCACGCTGATGGCTGGGCGTGGCGGCGCGTGCGCTGCGGCATCAAGCGCTTTGCCAAGAATGCTGGCCATGCGCGCGTGTGCGTACTGCAGGTACGGGCCAGTATCGCCTTCGAAACTCACCATTCGATCAAGGTCAAAGACGTAGTCACGCGTGACATCTGAACCAAGATCGGCATATTTCACCGCGGCAATTCCAACCGCGCTGCCGATGGCGGCAAGGTCGGCGTCAGACATACCAGCGGTTGGCGCGTTGGGGTCCGTTGAGCGAGCGCGCACTTCGCGGGTGCCGCGTTCGATGGCTTCGTCAAGCAGGGCCTTCAGTGTGAAATTTTCACCACTGCGCGTCTTGAGTGGCTTCTTGTCAGCGCCAAGGACACTTCCAAACGGAACATGCACCAGCTCCGCTTCAGTGCCATCTGCAAGTTTGTTCCAGCCAATCATTCGGACAGCATCAAACACATCCTTGAAGTGATCGCGCTGTCGTGCGTCAACCACATAGACCACACGATCACTCTTGAGATCTTGCACGCGGAATTTGCATGCGGCAAGATCGGTGGTTGCGTACAGGAATCCGCCATCACGCTTGCGAATCAGCATGGGACGATCGCGGTCTGGGTAGCGAACCACAATGGCCCCGTCGTCTTCGACGCCAAGTCCACTCTTGGCAAATGCTTCTACTGTTGGTCCAAGTCGTTCGCGGAAGAAACTCTCGCCGCGGCTGTGCTCATCAGTGAGTTGCACGCCAAGAACAGCAGCGGTTTCAAAGACCTCCTGCATGGTGCAGTGAATGATCTTCTGCCATTCGGCCACCAGTTGCGCGTCGCCCGATTGCAGGCGAACCAGCGTGGCGCGCGCGTCTTCTTGGGCAAGCGCCGCACCAGTGTTCTGTGCCTCAAGTTCCGCAATTCGATGCGGGCCAACATGGGTTGCGTGCGCCGCAATCATGCCAGCGGCATCGTCACGACCCTCAAGTTGCGCGGCGCGGTAGGCACGATTGAGATCTTCAAGCGTGAGTGAATCAAGATTGGTTCCGGCGCGGCGCAGTGCCGCAAGCGTCATGGCGATCGGAAGGCCCCAGTCTCCAAGGTGATTCTCGCGCCACACCTTGCGCCCAAGGCGTTCATGGACACGCGCGATGGTGTCGCCAATGATGGTGGCGCGCAGATGGCCAACATGCATCTGCTTGGCAACATTCACGCCGCACAGATCAACGGTCACCGCATAGGTTGCGGTGGCTGGAACAATACCGAGC
Organism: Phycisphaerales bacterium UBA966; assembly: GCA_002292895.1. Taxonomy (GTDB): domain Bacteria; phylum Planctomycetota; class Phycisphaerae; order Phycisphaerales; family SM1A02; genus UBA966. Next base: position 18,422 of record DBCE01000252.1, on the reverse strand, counting down.
GCCGGTGAATCAAAGGCATCAAGCGCCGAAGCAAGTGCGCTTCCCGCAAGGTGGATGTTGACGAAACCAGGACCAGCAACCTCGGCCTTGTCAGCAATGCCAGTGAGCTGCGTGCGCGCCAGGACATCAGTGGCAAGTTGGCGCGGATTTGCGCCGATCTTCTTGGCGAGCGCCATGGCGGTCGCGAGCACATCGGGCGCGGTCTTCGCGCCCCGCACGACCTCCAACAACTTCATGACATTGGCGGGGCTGAAGAAATGCAGGCCGATGACATCGGACGGCCGCGAAGTGAAGCCGGCGATCCGGTCGACATCGAGCGTGGAGGTGTTGGTGGCGAGGATCGCGCCGGGCTTCGCCACCGCGTCGAGCTGCCGGAAGACCTTTTCTTTGACGCCCATGTCTTCGAACACCGCCTCGATGACGAGGTCGACATCGCCGAGGTCTGCGTAGGCGAGCGTCGGCTTCAGCAGCGCCATGCGGGCCTCGAGCTTGGCTGCATCGAGCTTGCCTTTCTTGACTTGACCCTCGTAGGTCTGACGGACGCGGGCGACGCCCTTGTCGAGCGCCTCCTGCCCGACTTCCAGCAGTCGGACGGCGATACCGGCGTTGAGGAAATTGATGGCGATCCCCGTGCCCATGGTGCCGGCACCGATCACTGCGACCGACGCGACGCTGCGCGGCTTGACGCCCTCGGGCAGGCCGGTGACACGCCCCGCGGCGCGCTCGGCGAAGAACACATGCCGAAGGGCGGCCGATACCGGGCCGTCCATCAGCTGCTTGAACAGACGACCTTCCTCGGCGAAACCGGCGTCGATGGAGCGTGTCGCACCGTACTCCACCGCATCGATGATCGAGATCGGCGCCGGGTATTCCTTGAAGGCGGTCTTGGCGGTGTTTCGCGCGAACTGGCAGAGCGCTTGCAGGTCGGGTTCTTTCACCTTGCGGTCCCGTGCGCGCGGCAGCGGCTTGCCCTCGCGCAGCGCGGCCGCCGAGGCCTCGGCGACGGCGACCGCCGCACCGATCAGGTCGGCCTCGACCACTTTGTCGAACAGCGGCGACTTGGCGAACAGGGCGACCGGCAACGGCTCGCCCGACAACATCACGTTGAGTGCGCCCTCGACGCCGATCAGACGGGGCAGACGCTGCGTACCGCCCGCACCCGGCAGCAGGCCGAGCTTCACCTCAGGCAGACCGATCCGGGCGGTGGCGAGCGCGACGCGATGGTGACAGCTCATCGCGAGCTCGAGACCGCCGCCGAGCGCCATGCCTTCGATCGCAGCGACCACCGGCTTGTGGAGATCGTCGAGCAAGGAGTTGAGGGTCCATAAGGACGGCCCGCGGATCATCTCCGGCGTGCCGAACTCGCGGATGTCCGCGCCGGCGCTGAAAGTGCCGTTGCCGCCGACGAGCACGATGCCCTCGACAGCCGGGTCCGCAGCGGCGCGCTGCAAGGCTGCGAGCATTTCGATCCGCAACGCATAGCCGAGGCTGTTGACCGGCGGCGCTTGGAACGCGATCACCGATATCCGGCCTCGCGATGATTGATCGACCATTGCCATGGATGTCACCTCGTCAAAGATTCTGTCACTGGTTCTGCAGCCCGCCGGTGAGCACGATGCGCATCGCCGCCTCTACGCTGAGATCGGTGGGCTCTATGCGATCGCGCGGCAGGTAGAGCGTGTAGCCGCCGATCTGGTAACTCATCGGCAGATAGACGGCCACCAGGGGTTCATCGGTGTCGACGCCTGGGATTGTCGCATTTTCCTGCGTCACGAACCCGAGGACCTTGCCGGGCCCGACGCTCACGAGCACGACCCGCTCGAGCTCCCGGCCTGCATCACCGCCGCGCATCAATCCGGTGAGGTCTCGGATCGCGGCGAAGACGGTCTTCACCACCGGGATGCGCAGCAGCAGCGATTCGCCGAAACCGAACACTCGACGCACGACATAGGCGTTGACGAGCAGACCGACGATGAACAGCACCAGGAAGCCCGCGATCAAGCCCATCCCTGGCCGATAGAACCCGCTCGGCAAAAGCCATTTGAGCGTCCCGGACAACAGCGACTCGGCCGTGACCCCGAGCCAATAGATGAAGTACAGCGTCAGCCCGATCGGCAGGATCGTGAGCAGCCCCTTCAGCAATATCCGGCCGATGCTTTTCATGCCGATGCTTTTCATATTGAATCCCATATCGTCAAGTATACTGACCGGGTACCCCGGATTTCAGGCACCGCCTCAAGGGAGACTGTCCATGAGCAACCCCCAGCCTTCGTCCATCTTCAGCCTTTTGGCCTGCCTGACCGTCGTGTCGGGCCTGCTCGCAGGCGGTTCGCCGCCCTCCAGCGCCCAGCAGTGGAGCACTTCAGAACAGCGCATCCGTTGCGAATCCTATGGTGCCGGTGAGCAGTATTGTCGCGCACCGAACGACGGTCGTGTGCGGCTCGTGCGCAACTTGGGGCCGGTCTACTGCAACGAAGGTCGGAACTGGCGCTCCGACCGTAACGGCATCACGGTGCGCGAAGGCTGCCGCGGCGAGTTCGCGCTCATGGGCACGCCCTCCAGCGGCTGGAACGACCAAGGCTCCGGCGAGATCGAGATGCGCTGCGATTCCGACGACGGTCGCGAAGCCTTCTGCGCCATCAACAACCGGGGCGTCCGCCTCACCCGCACGCTGTCACGCGCGCCCTGCGTCGAAGGCAACACATGGCGTGCCGATTCGCGCGGGATCTATGTCCGCGGCGGTTGCCGAGGGCAGTTCGTCGCCCGCACCGGTCACGACGATGGTTGGGGCGGTGGCGGCGGTTGGGGAAACAACAACAGCGGCGGCGGCTTCAACCAAGGTTCGGCCCCTTACCAGATCAGGTGCCAGTCGATCGGCGGTCGATGGGGTGCGTGCCCGGTGCAGATCAACGGCAAAGTCCGTCTCGTGCGCCGCGAGAGCCACGCCGCCTGCACCCGCGGCATGACCTGGGGCACCTTGGGTAACGAAGCCATCTGGGTCAGCGACGGCTGCCGCGCCATCTTCGAGATCCAGGGCGGGCGTCCGATGACGGGCCGCAGCAACTACGACGGCGCGGGCATGGCTCCGCCGGGTGTGTCGCGTAGGGCCATCCCCGAGGATTCGGACGGACCGCCCATGAAGGGCCCGGACCCGCAAGGCCCGGGCGTGTCACGCGAAGCCCCGAGATGAGCCCGTCGGCAGCCGGCGCATCTCCTAACCGCCCGGTGACGCTCGTGGCTTGACA
>DBCE01000252.1:0-15075 GCA_002292895.1 Phycisphaerales bacterium UBA966 | reverse complement strand
CCGAAATCAAGCTCGCCCCCCTTCGCAAGGGACTCCTCGAATTCGTCGTCCTCAAGATCGTGGGCGGCGAGAGTCTCTATGTGCCGGACATCCTTCGTCGGTTGGCGAACACCGAGTTCGCCACCCAGGAAGGCACGCTGTACCCCTTGCTGAGCAAACTCCGGCGCGAAGACCTCGTGCAGTACGAGTGGCGGGAGTCCGAGACGGGACCACCGCGGAAGTACTACCGCCTGACCACTGCAGGCGAGGCCCAGTTGGCCACGCTCGACGACTACTGGACCCGCATCAACCGCACCCTCGCCGGCCTCGGCCGATCCATGGAAACACCCTCATGAAACGTGTCATCACCGCCAGCCTGAACCGCAACGCCTTCCAGTTCGAGGAGGACGCCTACGCCCGGCTCGAAGGTTGGCTCGCCGATGCCAGCGCGCGCTTGCAGGGCGACCCCGACCGGGCCGAGATCCTCGCCGATCTCGAACAGTCGGTCGCGGACAAATGCAGCCGTCGCCTGCCGACCGGTCGCACCGTGATCACGCTGGATGAGCTGGTACCGGCGCTGCAGGAGATCGGGCATGTCGAGGCCGTTGAATCGGCCAGCGCGGCGACCGCCGTCGCGGCAGGTGCCTCCGCCGAACACGGTGCGACGGCCGGCGGCGCGTCAGCTTCCGCGCCCACCGCCCTGCAGCAGATCAGCCAAGGTGCCTGGATCAGCGGCGTCTGCCTCGGTCTCGCGCGCAGCGCCTCGATCGATGCGACCTTGGTGCGCGTGATCGCCCTGCTGCTGCTGTTCGTGACCGGCGGCGGCCTGATCCTGCTCTATGGCGTGCTGATGCTGATCATGCCGTTCGCACCCATCGACCCGGCGCAGCCGCCGATGAAGGCGCTACCGGCGAAGTGTCGCGCGGCGATCGTCTACCTACGCTCGAAGCTCTCCGCGCTCTCGAACTGATCGCCGGTCGATGAAGTAATAGGCCATATCTTTGTCGCCGAACGCGGGATCGGCGATCACATCGTGCGAGTGCACCCCGCCGATGCGCCCGATCGCCGTGCGCGATCGGAGGTTCTGCGTGCCGATGTGGAACCATACCCGGTCGACGAAACCGAAGGCGTGCGCCAACAGCAGGCGCTTCATCTCGTGGTTGTAGCGGCCGCCCCAGCAGCGACGCGCAAGGAAGGTGTAGCCGATCGCGACCGAACGCTCCTGCGGACGGTGGTCGTAGAAGCGCGTCGAGCCGATGACCGCGTCGTCCGCAGCATCGTGCACCAGCAGCGCACCCCCTGACGCCAGACCATCATCGAACAATCTGCGGAACACCTCGGGCTTGTAACGATCCCAGGAGGGATGCTGCTCCCAGATGAGCGGGTCCTTTGCGACTTCGTAGAGCGCGTCATGGTCCTCGGCGCGCAACGGCGCGAGGCGGACGGACCCGCCCACCAAAGTCGGCTGCAGCGGCGCGAGCGCTCGCATCACAGCTCCACCTGCGCACCGGACTCGATGATCATGTGGGCCGGGATGCCGAGGTGGCCGCCCGCGAACTCCGCATTGCGTGACATGAATGCGAACACCGCTTTCTGCGGCGCAGACATCCGAGAACGGCCGGTGGTGGTGATGTCGTCGCGCCCGATCACATACCGCACCTCCGGCGGCACGATCTCACGGTAGACCTTCTGCACCTCGCGCATCATCTGCGGCACATCGATGGGATCCATGAACCCGACCCGCGACTGCACCCGCACCAAGCCCGGCATCAGCTCGGTGATGCGGCAGCGCGAACCCACCAGCACATGGGGCACGGGCGCCACATCGACCGTCATGACGATCGTCAAGGCATGCATCACGCGATTGGTCCGGAGGTTGCGCACCAAGGTGCGCGGCAGATCGGCCGGGTTGCTGCTGAGGTACACCGCCGTGCCGCCGATCACCGTCGGCTGCAGCCGTTCCACGAGCTGACGGAACTCCGGCAGCGGACAATCTTCGCGCTGCGTGAGCCGGTGCAGGGATTCGCGCCCCTCGCGCCAGGTCTGCAACAGCCAGAACACGATCAAGCCGAACACCAGCGGGAACCAGCCGCCCGATGGGATCTTCTGCAGGTTGCCCGTCACGAACATCACCTCCAGCAGCATGATCACGCCGAGCACGGGGACCATCCAGCGCCAGCCGGCCCGACGGGTCGCCGCCAACAAGGCGATCATGAGCACCGAGTCGATCAGCATGGTGATGGACACGCCGACGCCATAGGCGCCCGCCAAAGCGTCCGAACTGCCGAAGCCGATGGCGAGCGCGATGGTCAGCACACACAGCGTCCAGTTCACGAACGGCACATAGACCTGTCCGGCCGCCTCCGCCGAGGATTGCACGACGCGCATCCGCGGCAGCAGGTCGACCTGCAGGCATTGGCGCGTGATCGAGAACACGCCCGAGATCACCGCTTGCGAAGCGATCACGGTGGCGAGCGTGGCGAGCACCACAAAGGGCAGCAGAAACTCCGCGGGCATCAAGCGGTAGAACGGGTTCTTCAGCGCCGTCGCATCCCGCAGCAACAACGCACCTTGACCAAAATAATTGAGCAAGAGCGCAGGATAGACTGCGAGATACCACGCCCGCGAGATCGCACGACGACCGAAATGACCGAGGTCGGCATAGAGCGCCTCGCCGCCGGTCACGCACAGCAGCACCGTGCCGAAGATCGCGAGGGCGACCACAGGATGTCCGCCGAGCAGCACCAATGCATGCGCCGGGTTGATGGCGGCGAGCACGCCGGGATGCTGCAGGATCGACAGCAGGCCGAGCACGGCCAGCGTTGTGAACCACACCACCATCACCGGCCCGAACAGTCGGCCGATGGCACCCGTGCCCCGGCGCTGCAGCAGGAACAGACCGAGCAGGATCGCGACCGCCAACGGCAGCACGACCGGCTCAAGGCCGGGCGCGACGAGCTCCAAGCCCTCGACCGCGCTGAGCACCGAGATCGCCGGCGTGATCACCCCGTCGCCGAAGAAGAGCGCACACCCGGCCAAGCCGAGCGCCATCACCGCCGGCGACCAACGCCGCGCCACCGTGCTCGTGACGAGTTGCATGAGCGCGAGCACGCCGCCTTCGCCTTCGTTGTCGGCGCGCAGCACGATGGCGACATACTTGATGCCGACCACGAGCGTGATGGACCAGAAGATCAGCGACAGGACGCCGAGGACGTTCTCGAGGGAACCGGGATCCAGGTCCGACACGGTGAACACCGCTCGGAAGGCGTACAGCGGACTCGTGCCGACATCGCCGAACACCACGCCCATCGCCGCCACAGCCATCGCGAGCGAGACGGGCCGACGGTTGAGCGGGGTCATACCGGCATCATACTCCTCGGCACAGACCCGTTGGTTTACGGAATCGTCATCTTCCCCACGACCAGCAGCAGCGCGAGCCCCGTGATGACGACCCAGGTGCCGAGCGTGCCCAAGTAGCGGCCCCGCGAGTAACCTGCGGTCGCTCCGAGCCCCTGCGCGTGGAGTGCGCGGGAGACGACCAACGCGATGCCGAAGGCGTGGACGACCAGCGCGTTCGCGGTCGTCATCTCGACGAGCAGCAACAACAGCAGCGCGAACGGCGTGTACTCGATGAAATTGGCGTGCACGCGGATGGCACGCTGCAGGTCCGGATCGCCACCGTCGCCGAGGCCGACCTTGGCGCGCTGCCGCTGCTTGATGACGAGCCACGACAACCAGATGAACAGCAGACCGCAGAGGCCGGCATAGAGTCCCGTACGCATCGAAGATCCCTCCCCCGTGATATCTTCGTTGCCAATGTACATCCCGACGATGTTCGCCGAAAGCGATACCGCGCAGATCGCCGCGTTCGTGGCGGCGCACCCGCTCGCCACGCTGGCCGGCATCGAGGACGGCCGGACGGTCATCGACCACCTGCCCGTCATCTGCGCGGACCGGCTCGCGCCGGGCGGGACGCTGATCGCGCACACCGCCAAGGCGAACCCGACATGGCACCTCGGCGAACGCGGCGCGGAGGTGGTGGTCGCGTTCACCGGCGCATCGGCCTACATCTCGCCATCGTTCTACCCGAGCAAGCACGACACGCATCAGGTCACGCCGACTTGGAACTACCGCGCGGTGCATGTGCGCGGCACGCTCACCTGCACCCACGACCGCGACGCCAAACTGCAGCGGGTCGAGCAACTCACACGCCACATGGAGTCACAGCGGCGCGAGCCCTGGGCGGTGTCCGATGCGCCGGCGGATTACATCGACATGATGCTGCAGGGAATCGTGGGTCTGACGCTGACGATCAGCGAGGTCGTCGCCAAGACCAAGGCCAGCCAGAACCGCACGCCCACCGACCAGCGCGGCGCGCTCGAGGGGCTGCGCGGCGATCCCGCCACCGCGGAGGCGGCGGACCTCCTCGCGCAGCGCATCGGGCGCTGACTATTCCGTCAGCGTCACCGTCACATCACCGACGCCGACCTTCGCTTCGATCGGCTCGCGGCCGCGGCCCTTGCCGTCGATGCTGCCGCCCACCATGTGGCGCTCCACCTTGCCATCGACGCCCTTCACGGTGAGCCCGCCGACACCGGTCGTGGCCTCGACCGTGCCGGCGTTGGCGCGTGCGGTGCGCAGCTCGGCGTTGCCCGTGCCCACTCGCACCGTGATGGCACCGGTCGCCGAGTCGACCTTCGCGTCGCCGACGCCGATGTCGAGCGTGATACGGCGCGCCGGCGCGGTGATCGCGCCCTGACCGACGCCGAGCTTGACCTCGAACTCCGAGAACATCCGCTTGGGGACGCGGACGATCCAGTGCTCCTCGATGTTCTTCTCGTCGACGCCGAGCCGCAGTTGATCGCCGCGGGTGGTCGCCGACATCTGAACTTTGGTGACATCGGGCAGATCGCTGACGGGGTCGGAGTTGCGCTTCGGCTCCAGCGTGACCTTGGCCTCGATCGCGTTGCCCTCGCCGGGTTCGAGGCGGACCGAGCCGACCCTCGCCTGGATGAGGATGGCGTTGATGCCCTCGGACGCGAGCAGGCGGGTGCGGGTGACCTTGTCGGCGGCGGGCGCGACGGCCGGGAAGGCAGTGGAGATGACCAGTAACGCGACGGCCAGCGTCGAGCGGGACAGGACAGCCATGGGGGCCTCCGGATCGGGGTGTTTCGGATAAGTGATATGGTTGACTATAACACCAATTACGCCAACGGTTCACATGGTCGCTGCGCCCAGTAAACGAGGGCCACCACGCCCGTCAGCGGCAGCAGATGGATGACGCATCGACGAACTCCCGGTATCGCCGGGCGGACCGAGTACGCTCCACTCATGTCACGACCATCAAAGGCGATGTCGATCGGTATCCTGGCATCGACCCTCATCGGAGCGATGGCTCTGGTCGTTGCGCTGAATGAAAGCTCCAGTCTCGTTATCACACAAGTAAAACTCCCTGGCGCGCAGATCCGGGGCGTGCGTATCGCCGTCATCTCGGATCTTCACCTGTCTTCATTGGAGCCTCTCCATAGAACCGTACAGACCGAACTCGCGGGTCTGAAGCCGGATTTTCTGGTGATCGCCGGCGACGCGATCGAGGACACACGCGCGTTGCCAGCGTTGTCTCTCTTCCTTTCGCGTTTGCCGAAGCTGCGTACCGTGGCGACCCTAGGGAACTGGGAACACTGGGGCGCCGTCGACCTTGCGGCGTTGCGCGCGACCTATGAACGCCACGGCGTGGAATTGCTGGTGAACCGATGCATCGAGTTCGATGCAGGAGGTCAGCCAATCGCTTTCTTGGGCCTCGACGACCATACAGCAGGCGCCCCGGATCTCGACCGCGCAACAAGGCACTGCCGGCACCATCTTCCGACGGTCATCGTCCAACACTCTCCGGAATACTTCGATCAAGCGACTGAAAAGGCGCTGCCCAAGGTGATCGTCGGGTTGGCGGGTCATACCCACGGCGGCCAGATCAAGCTCTTCGGCCAGGTTCTTTGGACCCCTAGCGGGAGCGGCCGATTCGTGGAAGGGTTGTACGAGACGCGGCTGGGCAAACTCTTCGTCACCCGAGGTGTTGGCACCTCGCGAGTGCCCATCCGCCTAGGATCGCGCCCGGAGATCGGAGTCGTCGACTTCTTCTATTGAGGATGAGGTCGGAGCAGGCGGCCGACCGTAAGCCGCTCACCGAGATCCGCCTCACCGACGCGGGGCGTACGGCGTTCTAAGGCTGGGTATCGCCCATCAAGCGGCTTGTCTCTTCGAGGCCCGACCTGAACGCTCGCCGGTCAAGAACGACAGTCGCTCTGTGAGCCGCCTCAACGACTCCCAACCCATATCGGTCACGGTGACGGTCTTCGTACGGCGATCGGCGCGATCCTTCTGCTGATCGATCTCGATGAGCGAGCTCGCTTTCATCTGTTCGATAAGGCCCCGGCAGACCCGGTCTCCCCCGAACCCGTTGAGACGGAGCGTCAGGATCAAGTAAGTGACAGGCCCGCCGTCACAGGTCGCCGCTACCGCCAACGCTGCCGTCAGGCTGATCTGGTGGTCGTTCGCCGTCATCACCCTGCTGCTCATAGCGCCGCTCCTGCATATCCGAAAGATGGGGAATCAACGACGAAGTCTTTCCGCAGCCATCGGTCGATGAAATGGATATCGACTTGCAGACGCCAGAATGACTCGATCAAGAAAACGTTCAGGGGCAGGTCGGTGGCCGAATCAAACTCGACCGGCGCGATCGCGGAATACGACTCATTGAGTGAGTCGTCGTCTGCCGTGTAGATCTTGTACCTCTTCGACTCGCCCCGGGATATGCACAGATACTGATCGACCGCCTTGCCATGCAGGCGATGCCGTCTCGCGATGACCAATACAGGCCAGTCGATCGGGTCACGGATTGCGTTTGCGGCCATGGTGCCAACTCGGGCGAGAGGGACGAGAATAACGATACTGTTTGTTGACACACAAAACATGACATACATGTAGCACATGTATGTGCATTTTTGAATATATAAGTACTATTCATTTTTATCTGCATCCCCGAGCCCGAGCCTAAGGAGGACAGGGGGGGGATAACGCAACGTTGTTGCGTCCGCGCACGATGGTTTGCCGTCCCAAGAGGCTACCCGGGAGCTCGACGAGCTGATACGAAGCAGCGAGCGTTAGGTCACCACCAACGACGAGCGCGTTGCGCTCGGGCTCACGGGAAAGTGGAGCGGGTGATGGGAATCGAACCCACGTTAGCAGCTTGGGAAGCTGCAGTTCTACCATTGAACTACACCCGCGCTGGGTGAGGCGGCATGATACGAGGCCGCGCCCTCGGGAGGCAACCGCGGGCCCGCCGGAACATCCCTAACCCCATGAGATCTTTGCTGTTCTGGAGCGCCCTGCCCTTCGTGCTGCCGCAGGCGATGTGGGTCCGCCAGCGGGCGCCGCGTTTCGCGGGGCCTGCCGCCGCCGCTGAGGGACTGGCGTGGCCAGGCGCTGTCGCACCCGCGGATGCCGGAGCGCCGCTACGCCTGGTCGGCCTCGGCGACTCGCTCATCGAGGGCGTGGGCGTCACCCGCGCCGAGGACTGCCTGACGGCCTGCTGCGCCCGGGAGTTCGCCGCCGCGACCGGCCGCGCGGTCGGTTGGCGCACGGTCGGGCGCAGCGGCGCGACCAGTGCGGGGGTGCTGCACAAACTCGCCGCACGGCTGCCGCCGGAACCGGTGGATCTGTTCCTCGTGTCGGTGGGCGTCAACGATGTCACCGCGCTGCGACGGCGGCGCGACTGGCGTGCGCATCTCGATGCGATCGCCACCCGGCTCGCGCGTCATTCGCCGGATGCCCTGGCGGTGTTCCTCGGCCTGCCACCTCTCCAAAGATTTCCAGTGCTGCCGCCTCCGCTCGCGCAGGTGCTAGGGCTGCGCGCGCGGCAACTCGACGACGAACTCGCCGCGGTACTCGACACACATCCGGGCGCGCGGCATTTCCGGTTCAACTTCGAAGCGCGGCCTGAGGAGTTCGCGCCCGACGGATTCCATCCTTCGGGCGAGAGTTACATCCGTATCGCGCGGGCGGTGGCGGCCAGCATCCCGATCAACGGAAGCGTTGTTCCACCCCGAGCATCCACTGCCGCGGCGTACCGGGCAGGATCCCCCGACTGAGGTCGGCGATGTAGGTGCGGTCGGTGAGGTTCTTCACCGACACGAACAGGGTCGTCGTCTCCCGCGGCGCATACTGCAGCGTCGTGTTCCACACCGTGTACGAGTCGATACGGCCGCGTTGGCCGTCAGCGGTGATCGCCTGCGTATTGAGATCGTCGGTGAAGAGGGCTCCGGTGTACTGACCTTCGAGCTGCGCCGAAAAGCCGCCCGCCAAGCGCAGCCCGAGCGCGAGCGTTCCCTGATGCTCGGCGGCGTAAGGCAGACGATGGCCCGTGACGCTCTGCGTCGAAGCGCCAGGCACGCCCGAGTAGCGTTCGCCTTCGAATCGAGCGACCGGCATCCAGGTGTAGGCGAGGCGCGCGTAAGGTCGCAGCGGCCCCGCCCCGCCCACCTCGCCACCGACTTCGAGCCCGCGGTGGCGCGTACGTCCACCGTTGGTCAGCGTCGCACCCAAGCCGCCCGCGAGCGAGGACGGCACCACTTGGTTGGAGAAATCCATGTCGAAGGCCGCGATTTCGAGCTCGATCGTCTGCGCCGGCTGCCAACGCAGCCCAAGCTCGGTGTTCCAGGAGAGCTCTGCGTCGAGTTCGACGCTCCCGCCATGGCTGCCGATGATGTCCTCGACGCGCGGCGGTGCGAACCCGCGGTGCAGACCACCGAAGAGGCTCAGGGTGGGCGTCACCTCGACCGTCGCACCCACGCCCGGGATCCACTGCGACAAATCGCTCTCGCCACGGCTGCCATCCAGACGGTTGCTGCGCTGGTAGGCGATCGATTCGTGGCGCAGGCCAGGCGTCAAGGTGACGCGGCCCATGCGGATGCTGGCCTCGACGAACGCCGCATCGGCACGGACACGCCGCTCGTTGTCCTCGCGGATGCCCGCGTTCGGACCGACGCCGGGCGTGCGGGCGGTCGGCGTGTCGCCGTTGGCCTGTACACGGTGCTGGTACTCGCGATGGTGGCGGTAGCCGAGACGAGCCGCGACGGGCAGACCCGCCCACTCCATATCGAACGAGAGGCGCGGCTCGACCCCGAAGGTACGGTACGCGCGCAGCCGACCTTCGTTGCCGCAGGTGGTGAGCAGGTGGCTCATGTCCTGACAGGCGGGGTCCGAGGCGTCGTTCGGGCGCTGCCGCGAGTTGCTCGACTGGCGCCACCAATCGCGCTGCAGTTGCGTGTGATAGACCGAGGTCTGCAGCCGGACCCGCTCCGCGCTGACGCCATGGGTGAGCGCGATGGCGCGCCGGTCGATACCGAAGAAATCGTTGCGGAATTCGTTGGACCGCGGTGCGCTGCGGAACTCGGCGAGCGTCAGACCCGAATACGGCACCGTGGAACGCTCACGATAGACGCTGCCCCGCAGCGATAAGGACTGGCGATCGCCGACGGCCTGATCGAGGCGCAATGCCGCGTCGGTCACCGACAGGTCGATGTTGTCGCGCGCGCCGTGTCCTTCTTTGTGGCTGGCACCGATCCGCCAGCCGGTACCGGTGCCATCGAACCGATCGCCGACATCGACGAGCAGGTCGCGCAGACCGTGGTTGCCGCTGCGGGCGGTGATGCCCGCTTCGAGATCCTGCGGGGTCTGCGGCGTGATGTAGTTGATCAATCCGCCGATGGTCTGCGGACCGAACGCGATCTGGCCGGAATTCTTCAGCACCTCGATGCGCTCGAAACGCTCGAAAGAAGGATGGTAGTAGCTCGCATTGTCGCCATAGGGGGCGAAGCCGAGCGGCAGGCCGTCTTCGAGCAGTAGCACCTTGGACGAGCGTGTCGGGTTCAGACCACGGATGCCGATGTTGGGGCGCAGACCGAGCCCCTCTTCATCACGCGCGTAAACGCCGGGCACCTTGCGCAGCGCTTCGTTCACGGTGAGGGTCCGCGATTCGCGCAGCGTTTCGGCATCGATCACCTGCGCGCTGCCGGCAAGGGAGCGCGCCCGGATCCGCGAGCCGACGACGACGACTTCCGCCAGATCATCGGCGGAGGGGGCCTCAGCGCCGACGGCGCGGCCTCCTGCCGAAATCGTCAGCAGGCTGACGATGGAGATCCAGACTGTTGGCCGATGAGCCACCCGATCGCCCTGTCGTGAATGAGAATCGTTATCATTTAAGAACAGGTCGTATTGGCTGTCAAGCCGGAAACCGCCCCGGAAACCGCCAGATGACGCGTCAGGGCGCGTCCAGCCAGCCCTTCGAGCGCGCGAGCCAAAGGATCTTGGGTCCGGCGGCGATCAGCACCACGAGAAGCCACACACCGAGGAACACCAGCATCTCGCGGGTCGACTGTTTCATGTGTGCAAGATAGCGCGACATCCTTCCGAACTTGATAATGCCGGATGTCCTCCGACAGCCGACCTGCCACGCCCGCCGACGCCGACCTCACCCTCGATCCACAGGACTGGAAGGCCTTCCGCGCCCTCGCCCACCGCATGGTCGACGACAGCCTCGACCATCTCGCCAGCCTGCGCGAGCGTCCACCTTGGACGCCGCCACCTGCGGACGTCGCATCGGCGATCACCGGTGAGCCGCTGCCCACCGCGCCGCAGGGCGCCGAGCAGGTCTACGCCGAGTTCCTGGCGCATGTGCTGCCCTACACCGCGGGCAATCGCCATCCGCGCTTCTGGGGCTGGATGAAATCCAACGGCACGCCGATCGGCATGATGGCCGACATGCTCGCCGCCGGCATGAACGTGAACGCGGTCGGCATGGACCAGTCAGCGAAATTGGTCGAACTGCAGGTGATCAAGTGGCTCGCCGAGGCGATGGGCTTCCCCGCGGGCACGAGCGGCATCATGGCGAGCGGCGGCACCATGGCGAACGTCATCGGCCTCGCGGTCGGACGCAACGCGAAGGCGGGGTTCGACCTGCGACAGCACGGCCTCTACGGCCAACCGCGGCTCACCGTCTATGGCTCGACCGAGATCCACAGCTGGGTCACCAAGTGTCTCGAACTCATGGGCATGGGTCGCGATTCTTTCCGCCCCGTGCCGGTGGGCGATGACTTCCGGGTCGATGTCGCGGCGATGCGCGACATGATCGTCGCCGACCGCGCCGCGGGACTGCGGCCCATCTGCGTGCTCGGTTCGGCGGGCACCATCAACACCGGCGCCATCGATGACCTCGATGCGCTCGCCGACCTCGCCGCACAAGAAGACCTCTGGTTCCATGTCGATGGCGCCATCGGCTCGCTCGGCGTGCTGTCACCCAACCTGCGGCCGCTGTTCCGCGGCCAGTCCCGCGCCGATTCGCTCGCCTTCGACCTGCACAAATGGGGCTACCTGCCCTATGAGTGCGCCTGCGTGCTGGTGCGCGACGCTGAGGCGCACCGCGACACCTTCGCGACGAAAGCCGCCTACCTGCGGGTCGAGGACCGCGGCGTGGCGGCGGGCGGCCTGGTGTTCGCCGAGCGCGGGCCCGAGCTCTCGCGCAACTTCAAGGCGCTCAAGGCGTGGATGGCGCTGAAGGCCGAAGGCACCGACCGCATCGCGGCGATCCTCGAGCAGAACGTCGCGCAGGCCCGGCGTTTCGGGGCTTTGGTGGGCACCGTACCGGATGTGGTGCTGGCAGCGACGATTTCTTTGAACGTCGCCTGTTGGCGCATCGCTCCGGCCGGGACCACGCCCGAGCAACAGGACATGCTGACCCGCGAGGTGCTGCTGCGCCTGCAGGAGACCGGCGTCGCGGTCTGCAGCGGCACTGTCGTGCAGGGCCGCGCCGTGATCCGGGTGGCGGTGGCCAACCACCGCAGCCGTTGGGCGGATTTCGAGCAGTTGCTCGCGGCGCTGCCCGCGGTCATCGCCGATGCGCGCGCACGGACGGGGATCTGACCGTCAGGCCGCTGCCCGCCGCTCCGCGAACCGGATGACCGCCATGGCGAGGATCACCGACAGGGCCACATCGCCGAAGCTCGTATAGAACAGCCAGGTGTCCTTGGAAAAGAACTGGGCCACGCCCCAGTTCACCACGGCCATCACCACACCGAGCGTCGCGAGACCGGCTGCCATGCGCCGGTGGTCGATGGGGTTCGGCATGAAGCGCGCGAGACGACCGCCGAAGTAATTCCCGCGGTTGAAGATCGCGTCGCCGAACATCACTGCCGCGACCGCGCCGCCGACGATGGTGCTGCGCATCTTGATCGCCCAGTCGTCCTGGAAGAACCAAGCGAAGGCCGCCGAGACGCAGAGCACCACGACGCCGAACAGCGCGAGGCCACCCAACAGGTCCACCTTCACGAAGCGCTGGACGATGATCAGCGCAAACCCCGCACCGGCGCAGACCAGCGCCGGCGTGACGAGACTCTCCGTCATCTTGCCGACCACAAAGAACAGCAACGCCATGCCGAGATCGACGGCGATGGTCCATTTGTTCCGCTGCCACTGCGCGCGGGCGCGTGCGTCGGCGTCGTCCGCCGGGATCTCGGTGCTCATCGGCGCACCCTAGCAGGCGCGCCTGCGGGCGCCCAACAACGCCCCAGACCTTTCGATTGCATCACTGCATCAGATGTCATAGCATCAACTCCATGCGAACTACACTCGATATCGACACCCCGGTGCTGGATGCCGTGAAAGAACTCGCCCGGCGGGAGGGCCGTACCGCGGGCGCCATCGCCTCGGACCTCATCCGTCGCGCACTGTCGCAGCCGATGACCGCCCCGGGCGTCCAGGAGCCCGCCGCCCGGTACGGCTTCCGGCCCTTTCCCGCCGCGCCCACCGACGACCGCGTCACCAACGAGCAGGTCAACCGGCTGCGCGACGACCTCGGCATCTAGGGCCGCCCTCGGACCATGCGCGCCCTGCCGGACGTCAACGTGCTCATCGCGCTGCTCGATGCCGGGCATGTGCACCACGGCGCGGCGACGCGCTGGCTCGGCGAGCACCTCTCGACCGGCCCGGCCGCCCGCTGGGCATCCTGCCCTCTCACGCAGAATGGTTGCCTGCGCATCCTCTCCAACCGAGCCTATGTGCGGCCGCAACCGCTGGCGGCGGTGGCAGCCCGACTGGCCGAAGCGACGGGCACAGCGCACCACGAATTCTGGCCAGACGACCTCTCGGTGCTCGAGCCCTCGCACTTCGCGCACGATCGCTGGCTCCACTCGAGGCAGATCACCGACGCCTATCTCCTCGCCCTTGCCGTACATCGCGACGGCGTGTTCGTGACGCTCGACCGGGGCATCGACATCTCTTTAGTGACAGGTGCGATGCCGCGGCATCTGGTCACGCTCTGAAGCGCCACCAGAGCCGCAGTCAGGCGGCCCCGACGTCTCCTCCAACGCCGCGCGCAGCGACTGCGTGAACGCCACGGGCTCATCCATCCAGATGGAATGTCCGGCATTTGGGATGGTGTCGAGCCTCGCATCGGGAATGGCCTTCACGAGGCGCGGCCAGTAGGTCGGCCCCAGGTCCACATAGTCATAGCTGCCAATGATCACGCGAACCGGCCCCTTGAAGGCTTTCAGCGCCGGCCAGAACTCCTGGATCGCGGTCTGATAGGCAGGATCACCGATGACAGCACCTGCCACGGCATCATTGAAATAGACCTGACCGCCCTGCATCTGTCGCCAGTTGCGGCCGCTATAGGTATTCACAGCGGTGAAGCACATGCGCGAGAAGTCTGTCTGTTGTTGATCCGTCTTCGCATAGAGCGCCTGCAGATCTGGATCTGTCTCCCGCGGATGCCTGACGGCCCAGTCCTTCGGGATAAGGCCTTCTTCAACAGCGATAGCGATGCAACGGCCATTCCATTCGCGGCCCCAATCCGCTGTCCGCTCGGCGATCGCGTCCGCATCAGTCTTCGAGAAATCGCGCCAGACATCTCGAAGAAACCCCGGATTCTCGTCACCGAACTCCGCTGGCGGCACCGCCCCAACGAGGATGAGTCCGGCGACACGCTCCGGATGCGCGCGCAGATATCCATAGGCGAGATGATTGCCCATGGAGTGCGCCATCAGTGTGACCGTCTCCAGGCCAAGTCGCTGGCGCAGCTGCTCCAGATCCTCAATCAGCGCCGAATAAGAGATCCTGTCAGGCGTATCCACGGGCGTCCGCAACGAACCACGCTGGTCATAAAGCACGAACCTGTAGCGGTCAGCGAGCGGCCTGATGGCGGGGACGAGATAGCTGTGATCCGCCCCGAAACCGCCGTGGATGACGATCACCGTGTTGCCCGGCTTGGCCTCAGTCCCGTACTCCGCGATGTAATGCCTGAGCCGCGCTCCATCCGCGTCCGTCGTTTTCATATACCACTGCCTGACAGGCGCCCCCTCCTCGGTCGGCCATGACGGCGGAGCCGCCCGCACCTGCGGAGCCATCCCTCCCACAACGAGGACGAACCCAGCCAGCGCAAGCAACAACCGGTGAAAACCCATGGACCTCCCCCTATCTTTGTCCATGACCTCCAGGCGTCAAGAATGAGACCTTGATGGACGCAGGCCGCTTGAAGACTCTTGGATGGTCACTTCAACGCCGCCTCAAGC
Source organism: Phycisphaerales bacterium UBA966 (assembly GCA_002292895.1). Taxonomy (GTDB): domain Bacteria; phylum Planctomycetota; class Phycisphaerae; order Phycisphaerales; family SM1A02; genus UBA966. The sequence continues at coordinate 475 of DBCE01000252.1, read as the reverse complement.
CCCGGCGTGAACGACACGCCCGCGGGCACCTTCGCCGACGACTTCTTGACCGTCTCGCCGATCGGCTCGGCGCGGCCCTTCAGGCAGCCGGCGAGGAAATTCTCGGTCACCGCATTGAAGGCGATGTTGTTCTCGGGCCGCGCGAAGCCGTGGCCCTCGTCCGGGAACAGCACATAGGTCACCGGGATGCCCTTGGCCTGCATGGCCGAGACAATCTGATCGGACTCCGCCTGGTTGACGCGCGGGTCGTTCGCGCCCTGCCCGATCAGCAGCGGCCGCACGATGTCGCCCGCCTTGTAAAGCGGTGAGCGCTCCTTGAGCAGCGCGAGGCCCTCCGGCGTGTTCGGGTTGCCCATGCGCTGGTGGAACTGCTCGATGAGCGGCACCCAGTACGGCGGGATGGTCTTGAGCAGCGTCTCGAGGTTCGAGGGGCCGACGATGTCGACGCCGCAGGCGAAGGTCGTCGGCGTGAAGG
>DBCE01000270.1 GCA_002292895.1 Phycisphaerales bacterium UBA966 | reverse complement strand
GAGGTCGCCGATTCGCTCCAATGCGCTCACGCTCCGTCCCTCGGAACAAGTGCCGTGGCGGGCGCGGACAGTTGTGGATACGCCTCAGCGAGGGCCCGAGCGTCAAGCCGTTGTGCCGCTTGACCCTGGTGCTGCAATACAGCGCCCAGCCACGCGACGGACTGTGTTCCTGCGCCCCAGGCGCCGGACTCTTCCAAGTCAGCGGCGTCCTCAATTCGATCGACAGCCATCGCAAAGCGTGCTCGTGTTCCTTCGCCAAACCCGGTATCAATGAGCAGGATGCGCGCGCCCAACGTTCGCTCGACGCCGGCTACTCCGGCAAGGAGGATGGCCGCATCGACGAGCGGCACAAACTCGCCGTGCACGTCAATGACGCCAGCGATCCACGGCGGTGCGCCTGGCACCGGGCGTGCACGAACCAGTGGATGCACGGCCTGCACCCATGCCGCATCAACGGCGTAACGGTAATTGGCGACTACAAAGACAAAGGTGCGCATGGGTTCTCGATTCAGGCGCGGAGTTGGAATGCGGCGATAGCGGTCTTGAGCATGCCAATGGAACGCTGCAAGATGTCGGACGCGCGGCCGAACTCCTTGACCGCGTCGCCGGATGCCTTTGCGTTGCTGGTGAGTGTGGTCATCGCCTCAGAGATTTGTGTGGCTCCGGATGACTGACTACGCATACCTTCGCGCACAGTGCTAAAGCTACGGCTTGATTCATCAACACTACCGATGATGTCAGACATGCTGCGTCCGATGGTTCGCACGTCAGTCACATTGCGCCGAACTTGCTCACTGAAGCGGTCCATTTCCATGACGCCGCTGGAGACGGCGCCTTGCATCTCTTTGACCATGCGCTCAATGTCAAGTGTGGCTTGTCCGGTCTGGTCGGCAAGGCGTCTGATTTCACGGGCAACAACCAAGAATCCGCGACCGTACTCGCCAGCCTTCTCGGCCTCGATCGCTGCGTTCACGGACAGCAGGTTGGTCTGCTCGGCAACCTTGGTGATGGTGGTGACCACGCCGCCGATATTCACCGCCTTCTCATTGATGGCGGCCAATCGATCGGCCACGCCAACAGTGGCATGGTCCAGCGACTGCATAGCGCCTTCCATGGTCTCCAATTGCACGCGACCGTCTTGTGCCAATTTGGAGGTTGAGGTAGCGACGTCGTTCACGTGGTCCATTTCGCGAACAAGTTCCTGCCCGGTGGCATTGATTTGTCGAACCGCTGCAGCAATCTCAGCGCTGGTTGCACCAAACGACGCAACTACTTCGTCTTGCTGTCGTGCCGTGCCAGAGAGTTCGGTTGCTGTGCTGCTGAGTTCGACACTCGCTTCGCGCACCTGACCGACCAGTGAGTTCAGGTCATCGGTCATGCTGTCGAGTGCGCGGAACAGGTCGCCGGTTTCGTCTGCCCGGGTAGTGTTTGTGGATAGTCGAGTCAAATCACCCGCGGCAACTTGTTCCGCGGCTTTGGCGGCAAGGTCAATGCGTTGCGCTTGACGCCTTGATGGGAAGTAGATGACGGTTGCCATGATCACAAGCCCAATCGATGCCATTGCTCCGGCGCGGTATGCGCTGTTGACGATCGGACCGGTCACTGCACTCTCCGATTTTGCTACGACAGCCATCCATCCGCCCGCTGCAATTGGCGCTGCCGCGAAATAGGACTTGCCGCTCGTCACTGGGTCTGGCAGTGCATCAGAAGTTCCAGCTGCGTATTCCGCAATGATCTTCTTCAGATTGACGCCTTGCGGTGTTTCGTCAATGGCCTTGGTGCGCCATGATTCTGGGTTGGAAACAAACGTCCGCTGCGTACCGTTGGACGCCACCACGATTTTGCCCTTGGCGGACACAATGTAGATATCCAGGTGCAGTTCGGCAGACAGCTGATCAATCTCGATCTGTAGGTCTGAAAGCGCTCGGTCGGCAGTGATCGCGCCTTGGAACTTGCCATCAACGATGATTGCGCAGGCGTGCTCCACCATGGTCTTGCCATCGAAGTCATACGGCTCGGTCATCATGGGACGGGCATCGCGGCGGCGCTCCCAATTTTCCTTCGGCCCCACGTAAAACAGGCTTTCGTCCATGCCCATGTTCTTCTTCAAGGCGATGCGATCATTGCTGCGCCAGTCACGGAACCAGTAAGGCACGAATCGGCCGGAATATTCGGAACCATTTGCAGGAAGGGCGCCAACATCGTTGCCATCGGCGTTGGGCTCGTAGGCGAGACTCATGCCGGTGATTGAGGGGTTGGATTCGAGCGCCGCTCGTAAGGCGCGAACCGTCATCTCGCGCTGGCCAAAGAGACCGGCGCGCTGTGTGGAGGCCATCATTTCTGCAGCAAGCAGACCTTCGCGATTGAGGGCGTCGATGTTGCTGGCAACCGTGGCAGCGCCGTCCTGAACCAACTCGCGCTCGCTTTCGAGCGTCAAGTCATAGTTGCGCTGGATTCCGAGTGTCACTATGGCGGCAAGCACTAAAGCCGCTGGCAGCACGGTGGTCAGGACCATTTGCCCGAGAAGACTCTTGAAAAACGGACGTCGTGAATCGCTTTTTGCCATATTCGGGGAGTCTACCCGGATATGAGACCTTAATCAGTCGCCCATGTGTGCCACCCGGACGGATCGAATCTCGTCGAGGCGCGCAAAGAAGATGTCGACCAATTCTGGGTCAAAGTGGCGCCCGCTCTCGTCGCGGATGTGTTTGAGCACCTGGTCTTCGCTCCACGGCTCCTTGTAGGAACGCCGACTCGAAAGTGCATCCACAACATCGGCGAGGCCGACAATCCGAGCAAACAGGGGAATGTCTTCGCCGCGCTTGCCAGTCAATCGTGTCAGTCCGGTGGCTGGGTCAATGGTGGGTCGGCCATCAAGTTCCACGTAGCCGGGGTATCCCGTGCCGTCCCAGCGCTCGTGGTGGTTGAGTACAACCTCTTGCGCGGTTTCGTCAAACTGCGTTGGACTATCAATAAAGAGTCGCGCGCCGATCACGGTGTGTTGCTGCATCTGCCGCATCTCATCGGGTGTGAAGCGGCGGGGACTCTTCAGTAGAGCATCGCTGATACCGATCTTTCCAACATCGTGAAGTTTTGCAGCGATTCGTAGTCGGTCGCGTTGCCGTTCGAAACCTGGTCCTTCAAACCCGCGCCGACGTGCCCATTCATCAAAGATGACCAGTGAATACGCTGCAACGCGTTCAATGTGTGCCATCGTCTCGCCTGGGTCACGCGCCTCGGCCATGCGGATCATGCGCAGGATGACGGTTTCGGTCAGGCGCGCGCGCTCGATGACTACGGTTGCCATCGAGGCAAAGTGTGCCACGATGAGTTCATCTTCAGCGCTGAACGGACGAATCACTTCGGGTGAATCGCCGCCGGATTTCAGGAATTGCAGTACCCCCAGTACCTGATCAGATGAATTGCGCAGGGGCATGGCAATCACTGATCGGGTGCGGTATCCGGTGACTGCGTCGTAACTTTGATCGAAGCGATACGGCGTGGATTCGTCAAGTTGGTACGCATCTGCAACGTTGACCAGTTCGCAGCTCATGGCGCACCATCCGGCAATGGAGCGAGCGCTGACGGGAACCATCAAGCTGCTAAAGCGAGTTTTGGAATGACGCCCCGGTTGCTCCAGGAGGTCGTTCTGGCTGAACGCAAACCGCAGCGCGTCGCCTTCACGTAAGTAGATCGTGCCCGCATCGGCCGCAACCAGTGCGCGTGCCTCGGTAAGTATCCGTTCCATCAGCAAGTGATAGTCATGAATGCGGCTGATTTCCACGCCAAGACGCGTAAGCGATTCCACCTTGCGGCGCAACACCGAAGCATCAATTCCATCGGCATGGCCATCAATCCCAGTGCGCCGTGCTTCCTCGGCATCGCGCACCGCATCGCGGAGTTGGCGTTGCAAGCGACCGATCGCTGAAATGGAATCATTATGCTCGGCGCGAACATTGAAGCTCTCTGAATGCGTCTTGATTCGGGCGCGGAGTTCAATTGGGTCGGGGAGTTTCTCTACATAGTCCGCCGCGCCTGCGTCAAAGACGGCCGCGCGCAATTGACTGTCCCCATGTCCCCCCAGCACGATCACTGGAACGGACAGCGTCTCTGGCCGTCGGCGCAGGCGGCGCAGCAAATCGAGCGCGGGAGTGCGTCCGCGCAGGTCCAGATCAAGGAGCACCACCGTTGGATGAATTTCGAGAGCTTCAATCTCTGCATCGCCGATCGACTGCGACGCGTGCAGCACAATGCTTCGGTCGGTGGAAAGCATCGCGCGGACGCGGCTTGTCAACGTCTCATCTGAAGTGACAAGAAGAACGATTGCGGCAGGGGGCGGAAGGGCGGAGCGTGGCGGTTCAAAGGACATCATGCGAGTCACTCAGGCTACCCGCGGCGGCTCCATACGCACGAATCCTTCTATTGCTTCATACTCGGCGAGTCCCAGGCGGTCGTAGGCAACCGCCGTGGCGCGGTTGCGATCTTCGGCGCGCTGCCAGAATTCACGGGTATCGCTTGCGCCTGGAAAGACTGGTGTGTCTTTCTGGCTT
>DBCE01000121.1:30771-31832 GCA_002292895.1 Phycisphaerales bacterium UBA966 | reverse complement strand
GGGCGTGGTGGTTGGGCCGGCGCTGAGCGCGGCCGCGACGATCGCGGAGAGGTGGGAGGTCAGCATGTGAAGTGGTAAAGGTTTACCCGCGGGGACAGCGCACGTTGGGCGCTGCGGGCTGCCTTTACTGAGTTATTCAGGCTTTTTGCGGCGATCGGCTGCTTGATCAGCAACTTTCGCCACGGGCGGGGCGTCCGGACGGGCCGGCTGAAGCGCGCCTTCCGACTCCAAGATCTCGCGCAGCCGTATCAAGCCGCGGCGCGCATGGGTCTTGACCGTTCCCAGTGGCAGTCCGGTACAACGCGCAATCTCTTCATGCGAGCAACCGTGGTAGATGGCAAGTTGCAAAACGCGCTGTTGCTCAGATCGCAATTTCCCCAAAGCGACCGTGGCTCGGCTCGCTTCTTCGGTTCGCTCTGGCATATCCGGGATCGGCTCCGCCTCTGGCGACATTGCATCGGGCAACGAAGTTGAGTCGAGCCGTCGCTGCCGCCGCCGCCCGCGATCGATCAGCCTTCGTCGAGCAATCATCGCCACGAACGTTGATTCGCTGGCAATCGCAGGGTCAAACCGAACGGCGCTCTTCCAGATATCGATAAAGATCTCTTGAACAGCGTCATCGGCATCGGACCCTACAAATGAAAGCTGCCTGGTCAGCGACCACACCAATCCGCTGAATTTCTCCATGCATGCATCCATAGCGCCGGGCGTTCCCGCCGCAACCTGATGCAAGATCGATTCAGCATGGGTGTCCGTCGTCATGTCTCAAGCGATGCGGAGTGCGTGCGTGGGAGGCGTATCGCGCCATGATCGGCGGTCATGCCGTGAATCAGGAAGTACGAACCGTTGAACCAGTAGTACGCACGTTGTCCGTGAATCTCTGACAATGCGTCTGCTTCTCCAATACTTGCTGCGATAGCAAAGCCGTTCTCGGACCATTTGCCGTCGGCGCTGCGCCCAATCACGGGTCGATGCACCAGTTTCGCATTGCGTAACTCCAGTGCCAGGACGCTGCGCCGCAACATGTTGGCGTGCGGTGATCCGGGAATGCTCATCGGATT
>DBCE01000121.1:20233-30742 GCA_002292895.1 Phycisphaerales bacterium UBA966 | reverse complement strand
ATGACGGCAAATGTGCTTGATCCAAGTTCGCGCTGAATCTGTGCCATGGCTTCTGGCGAGACGGGCTCGCTGAGCGAAACCGTTGGCCCGCCGGGAAACTCCAATACCGCTGCTGCATAATGGTGGTCAATTTCGGCAGCGTGTTCAGCCTGTGCTACTCGGGTGTGCGGCGTTGCTTCAAGCAATGCAGCCACTTCAGTTTCCGCGTGGGTGAGGCTGGCACCAAGCCGCTGCAGCGCTTCGGTGCGTGAGACATCACTGCCACGCGAATCAGTGGCCGCATCAAGTGCGCGCGCGGTCTCGCGAAGGCGTGCCCGAATCACATGGCTCGCTTCTTGAGACATGGCGTCGCGCGCATGTGCGCTGATACGCGCGCGTGCCGAAGCGCCCTGCGCCGCACGATCCGCAAATTCGCGGGCAGCGCGAGCGTTGATTTCTGTGGAAATGGAGCGGATGGCAAGTGCGCACGCGAACGATGCGACCGTTCCAAGCAGCAAGATCATGGTGTTGGCGCGGTGGTGGTGGCTATCAATCCATCCGCTGGTTGGGCGTAGTTGCACAGTCCACAGCAGTCCGGCGGTTCCAAAAGTGCACTCAGCCGGAGGCTGAAGAATGGCCACTCCCTGCGCCGAACTTTCGATGATGACCCGCTCACTTCCTGGGCCACTGATGTTGACCGACAGCGCAAGGTCCGGAGCCATTGCAGCGCTGATGGGCTGCACAAGAGCGGTGGCATCAACAAACGCCACCAACACGCGACCGCCCGATGCCGGCGTGGCCATAATGACGTGCGTTCCGTGTGCAGTCATTGCTCGGTCGCCCGCGCGCGCGGCTGCGGCGATGCCTCCAAGGTTGGATTTCAGTCGATCAGCCTGTTCCGGTGGAACGGTTGAGCCGGGTTCAATCTCTCCCTGGGAATTCAGGAGCGCAAGCGCCACTGTTCCACGAAAGTCAACCGTAAAGGTGCGCGCGGCCGCAAGCCAATCGTCGTTGGGCGCGGCGGCTGATCGTGCTCCCAGTTGCGCCGCCGCAGAAAGTCGATCATCCACCGAGGCATGAAGTGCGGCAGCGATCGATTCCTGATTGCCCGCCAGGTCAATGCGCCCCATGTCGCTCTCGTTCACTTCGGCATACATCCAGAACGTCAGTACGAACGCCATCAGTGCCGAGAATGAGAGCCCCGAAAGAAAGGGCAACAGAGCGCTGCGCTTGCGAGCCAGAAAGCCCGCGCATGCAACAAGGCCGCCCGTCAACAACAGTGCTGCGGTGGCCAGCGGGCTTACGGACCGAAGCACTTGGTCCATGCCGGGGTAGTCGATCATGCGGTGCGGTGGCATCAAGCGTGCCATCACAGCAACGCCCCACAGTCCACCGGCTACGGCACCTATCAATATCCAACGCGATCCCGCGGCGCGATCAGCAGCGGGGCCCGAATTCATACAGGTGCTTCCTCGCGCTCAGCGCGCCGTCGCTTCAATTCCGCGTCAATGAATCCGCCAATGTCGCCATCCAAAACGCGCTGCGGGATCATCATTTCAAAGCCGGTTCGATGGTCTTTGACACGGTTGTCATAGAACACATACGAACGAATTTGTGTGCCCCAGCCGCGGTCAACCTTGCCGCCCACAGCGGCGTCCAATTCAGCTTGGCGACGCTCTTCTTCCAGTGCTTCCAGCTTGGATCGCATCACCGCCAGCGCCTGCGCCTTGTTCTGCAATTGATCGCGGAAAGTACTTGCCACTACCTGCAAGCCAGTTGGAATGTGGGTGACGCGGATGGCACTTGCCACTTTGTTGACGTTCTGCCCACCCGGTCCACTAGCGCGGACGAAGGCAATGATTTCCAGATCTTTGTCCGGGATGGTCAATCCGTTGTCTTCAAATTCGGGAGTGACATCCAGTGTCGCAAAGCTGGTCTGTCGCTTTCCTTCAGCATTGAACGGGCTCACGCGCGCCAGGCGGTGCGTGCCACGTTCGCAGTTCATATAGCCGTAGACGAACGGTCCGCTGAGGCGATACACCACTTCGGCAAGCCCGACTTCACTGCCGGGAAGTCGATGCATTTCTTCAACTTTGAAGCCCATGTTGTTCCACCAGTACAGATACATGCGCTCCAGCATTTCGGCCCAGTCATTGGCCTCGGTGCCACCAACGCCAGCCTGAATGGTGATGAAGCAGTTGCGATGGTCGTGCTTCTCAGAGAGCAGGCTCTGCGCCTCCACTCTTTCCATGTCCGCAACCATCTGGTGGATGGATTCATCCACTTCGGCAAGGAGTTCGGCGTCATTGCCTTCCTTGGCCATCTCATAGCCGACGGTGGCGTCTTCAAATTTGCGCATCACCAACTCGAGCGGCTCAATCTGCGCCCGCACGATCTTCAGTTGATCAATGGTTTTCTGCGCCGCGCGTTGGTCACCCCAGAATTCCGGGGATTCCATCTTGGCTGTCAGTCGTTCACGCTCGAGGACCTTTGTTGGGTAGTTAAAGAGAGTCGCGGATGGTTGTGATCCGCGCCTCGAGGTCGCTCAGTACAGGTTGGTGGGCGTCGTAATGCATTTTGGGAGTGTACGCCTTCAGCGAATGGCATTTATGCGCTATAGACTCCGGAACTTATGAAGGTTTCCTCCCGTGTTCATCGAATGAAGGAAAGTTCGACCCTCGCGGTTGCTGCGCGCGCGGCGGCACTCAAGAAAGAGGGCGCTGACGTAGTGGCCTTCGGAACCGGGGAACCGGATTTTGACACTCCCAACAACATTAAAGAGGCCGCCATCGAAGGTCTCCGCGCTGGACTGACCAAGTACGTGGCCACTCCGGGCACCATCGAGGCGCGGAACGCGGTTGCAGCGAAACTGCGAAATGAGAACGGCATCCCGTGCAAGGCCGAGCACATTTCGATTACCGCTGGTGCCAAGCACGCGCTTTACTTGGTTCTGCAAACACTCATTGATCCGGGCGATGAAGTCATTCTGCCAACCCCAGCATGGGTGAGCTACCGCCCGCTTATTGAACTTGCTGGTGGACGATGCGTTGAAGTAGCGGGCTCCATGGAGCGCGGATTCAAAGTGCTGCCTGAAGAACTGGCCGCCGCCATGACGCCGCGAACGGTGGCAGTGATCCTCAACAGTCCATCAAATCCGTGCGGGATCACTTACACCCCGGATGAAATTCGCGCCCTCTGTGAGGTCATTGCCCGTCATCCCAGCGCGGTACTGGTGAGTGATGAGATTTACGAGAAACTGGTGTATCCAGAGATTCAGCCTGGATTGCAGCACTTCTCGCCCGGCAGCCTGCCCGCGATGGCTGAACGCACCATCACCCTGAACGGCATGAGCAAAGCCTTCGCGATGACCGGTTGGCGCATCGGTTACGTCTGCGCGCCCGGCAGCAGTGGGTTCATTCAAGAGCTCATCAAGTTGCAGGGACAGATGACCAACAACATTCCGGCGTTCTTTATGCCCGCGATCGTGGAGGCGTTGTCTCCGCGCAGCACCGCGCAGGTTGAAGAAATGCGCGTCGCCTTTGCGCGGCGGGCGGCAGTTGTTGATGAGCTGGTGCGCGCCATACCGCGCTTCCGATCGGTGCGTTCCACGGGCGCGTTCTATTCGTTCCCATCGATCGCCGCATGTAAGGGCTTGACATCGGCAGGTGGTCGCGTCATCACCAATGCGCAGAGCTTTGCTGAGGCGCTCCTCTTGGAAGCGCATGTAGCGCTGGTACCAGGCGGCGACTTTGGCGACTGCGCCGCAGATCACATTCGCATCACCTTTGCAGCGGAGGAGGCGCTTCTCCGCAAGGGCATGGCGCGCATTGCTGAATTCACAGGAGCATTGCGATGACCGAAACGGACACATCATCACTGCAGCAGATTCTTTCGATGGTTGGCTGGGTGCCCACGATCATTTTTCCCGCGGCCACGGTGGTGAAATTGCTTGCGATCGCGCGGAGCGGCCGGTCCGATGGCGCCACTGCGCTGACGTGGAGCCTGTTTGTCGTCGCGAACGTGTGCTTGTATCTCACGATCGGCGATTGGACGCGGCCGCAGGTGGTCATTTCCACGCTTGGAACAGCGGTATTGCAGGTGGTGGTCGTGGTGCTGGCGCTGAAGTTGCGCGCATCATCATCGGCCCCCGCAGCCACCACGCCGGTTTCCCCCGCGCAGGGCGCCGGCGGCGCTCAGTAGCCCGATAAGAACTTCGAATGCCCTCCGCGGGCGATACTCCTTGAGTAGTCCAAGGGCGCATCGCACAGTTTGGGCATGGAACCGAACAACACGGACGGGTCGATTGGGAACTCGGAGTCAGGCGCTTCGAATGCGTCGGGCCGCGAGCAAATCGCACAATTCATGCTGCAAAATGAGTCTGCCTTGCGGCGAAAGATTGGCGCGGAAGTGGGGCGATCGCCAGGCGTGGATGCCGACGACGTCTTTTCCACCACGCTTCGGCGCGTGGATTACGCGGCTGCCAAGGGCTCCTTTGCCATGCGAAGCAAGCCAGAGGCGTGGAGCTTTGTTGCTCAGGTAGTGAATCGAGCAGTGGCGCGGCATCGCCGTCGCGCCGCGCGCTTCGCAGCCACAGTGGCCAAATTTGCGGGTGTTGCGGAAGCGTGGTCGGAACCACCGCAGCACGATGAACGCGCTGAGCTGGTGGGCATCATGAATGAACTCATGCGCACGCGACCTCAAGATGCGGAGCTCATCGAGCACCGGCTGCGCGGACGCAAATGGCGAGAAATTGCCGCTGCAACGGGAGTGTCTGAAGAAGCACTCCGGCAGCGGTGGTCGTGTTTAGTTGGTCGACTTAGGTCGCGCCGATCGTGACAGGCGCAGGCTGCACGCGCGGGCGATAGTTGGGCTGCAGTGCAATCTGTAGCGGCAGTCGCTTGCCGTTTGGGTCGCGCGGAATCTGATCGTTGTCGATCACGCGCTGGATGGCCATGATGCCTTCAATGAGCATTTCTGGTCGCGGCGGGCAACCCGGAATGTAGACATCAACTGGCAAGTACTGGTCCACGCCCTGCACCACGGAGTAGGTGTCGAACACACCACCGGTGCTTGCGCACGCGCCCATGGAGATCACCCACTTCGGTTCTGCCATCTGCATATAGATGCGCTGCAAGACGGGCAGGGTCTTCACGCTGACGCGTCCGGCAACGATCATCAAGTCGCACTGACGCGGACTGAAGCGCATGACTTCGGCTCCAAAGCGCGCGAGGTCGAATCGACTGCAGGCGGTGGCCATCAGTTCAATCCCGCAGCAAGCGGTAGCAAATGGCATGGGCCAAACGCTGGAGCGGCGGGACCAATTCACCACGCGCTGCAACTGGGTGGTGAGAATGCTGTCGACGGGGAGTGCTGCTTCGATGCCCATAGGTAGGTCAGAAATGATAGGCGGGAAAGGGCGGGGCGGTTGCCGCGGCTACCGCGATAAATGCGTCGATTACTGCGGCGGCAACTTCGGTGCGAGCGGCTGCGGCGCCGGGCGCGTGTTCTTCTGCAGTGTGGTGCCCGAGTAACGGTTCGGCACCTTCTCGGTAGGTTTTGGTTCTGACCAGACGCTCTCGCCCTTCTCGATGTTGGGCTCCTGCACGTCGTAATGGTCGGCGCCGGTACCGGTGGTTCCCACCACATTGCGGTAGCAGCCGGCGGGCGCTAGGAGCAGAGCGGCCACGGTTGCCATGCCAGTCACAGTCATGACCCGCATAGCGCCAAGCGATGCAGATGATTGCATGGGTTGCGTCGGGTTCATCGGATTGATGGCCGTGAAGCGCATGTACTTACTTCCCGATGGCCGAGTCAAACTCTTGCCGCGTGGACAGGATGGTGAACAGCCGCTCGATTCGCATCAAGCGAAAGAGATCAAGGAGGTGGCGATTGAGACCAAAGACGGCGGGCTTCAGGCCGGCCTTCTCCGCGCAGTTGCGCAGGTCCACACACATGCCGAGCCCCAAACTCGTGACGAGCGAAACGTGTGACAAGTCAAGGATGAAGGACCGCCCGCGCGTTGCCTTGCTGAACTCGGCGAGCACTTGCTCACGAATCAACGGGGCTTCATTTTGCCCAACGCTGGGGGTGATGATCTTGGCCACCAGGCAGCCGCCTGGGTGGGTGAACTCAACGTAATCCATCTTGGCATCTTTCGAGGACATGAATGAGGCAGTCTATCGGTTCGTGCGCTCAGCGCGAAGGTCTCCAATACGCATCTTGCTAGCGGTTTCCAGTTGCGCGGCGCGCAGTGCGGTGGCGATTCGTGATCGTTCCACGCCTTCTTCACCGGCACAATGCGCAAACACGGCCTTCAGAACTTCGTCGGGTCGAATGTCTTCTGGCGGCCGGGTTGGCGCGTATGCGTCACCGTCGGTGTGCAGCAGAAATCCGCCACGAACTAACTCTTCAAGCAGCTCCGAGGAAAGCCGGTCGTCCATGTGAAGCTCCGCCGCAATGCTGTCGCGGCTGACGGGCCGCCCTTCGCGCCATGAAGTGGACGCTTGTTCCATCACCGCCAAGACCAACATGGGATCAGCGTGCGCGTCATCGTCAGCGCCCGAACCCGCATCCAACCCGCGTGCGCGAATCGTCTGTGCAAAGGCCGCTACTTGTAGCCCGCCGAGCACCGTCACCCAGACCACCCACATCCAGAACATAAACACGGGAACAAGGCCAAGCGATCCATACAGTCTGCTCATACCGAACGCGTGTTCAAAGTACGCCGAAAGCATTCCTTTCAATCCAATGATCACCACGCTGGCGCAGAAGGCGCCGATGGCTGCGCATTGGGGTCTGACGCGAGCAGCCGGCACCACCATGTACACCGTGAGTAGCAGCGCCCAGAGCACCCCAACATTCCACACCGTGCCGAGCAATGCAACGATCCAACCAATGCCAGGTGTCGTGCCCGCGCCATGCAGCACCGCCGAAAGCAGTGGGATGGCTGCAATGAGCAGCGGACTAGCGGTGAGTACAAACCAGTACAGCACGAACCGGCGCAGCCAGGTTCGGCCTTGCCGCGCGCGGAAGACGCGATTGAAACTCAGCTCAATGCTGGTCATCAGCCAGATGGCGCTGAGGACGGTGACACTCACGCCCACCCAGCCGAGCGCACTGAGGTCAATCTCTGACGCTTGCGTGACCAGTGTTTCTACCCATGTTCCAAGCGCAACCGCGCTGCTTGGTGCAGCGGTGCCATCCGTCGGAGGCACGATCCGCATGTTGTCCAGGCCAAGTGAACTGATGAAACCAGCAACGAATGGAGCAAATTGCGCGCCCATGAGCGTCTTGGCAACCAACGTCACCACGATCAGAATTGGAATCAGCCCCAGCAGCGTTTTGTATGCCAACGCGGAAGCCATCGCCGGCAGATCATCAGCCATGGAGCGGCGATACAAAAGATGTGCCACGCGAGCCAGCCGGGTCACCACCGTTACGGCGTTGCCATCCGAAATCCGTGTGCCGCGATGCGTTGCATTGGCCTGCGCGTTGGTCATAGCCCGCAGTGTACGGACCGCGATGCTGCAAGTTCAGCGTGTGATGAACACGCCCCACTGATTGACTCCATCTTTGGCATCGGGCTTGCCAGTGAGGCGCTGCTCACCGTCCGCGCCGCCAGCACTGAAGCGATTCGGCCCTTCCGTGTCGCGGAGCACGCCCAAACTCGTGCAACGCGAGGTGTGCCAGTGGTACGCGTTACTGTCCGCCGCTCCTTGGCTGGCACCCGCCGCGCGGTAATCATCGCGCCCCGCCAGATCAATCAGCATGCCGATCGCTTGTTGCGCGGCAGCTCCCTGGGAGAGGCCGTCTGCTTGATAGCGATCATCACCAGCGCGATCCACCAGCGCCGCCACCGACATGTCCCATGCAGCGCCTTGACCGGCGGCCGTCATGCTCCAGTAGATGTCATCGCCACCATTCTCTAAGAGCACTCCAAACGCTTGGTGCGCTGCAGTGCCCTGCGCGTAGCGATTTCCGTAGTAGAGGTCATTGCCGCCATCGTCGCGCAGGATGCCCATGGACAAGTAGTAGCCACAGCCTTGACCAAACTCACCCGCCTCGTATCGATCATTTCCTGCTCCATCAACCAGCGCACCCACGCCGCCCGCTGCGCCTGCTCGGTATCCAAATCCAACACCCTGTGAAAATGACGCGTGCACGGTTGGGGTTTCGTAGGCACTGGCGGTTGTCCCATCAGCGCGGTATCGATCGTTGCCCGTTGCGTCCAGGAGCAGCGCTGCCGAGCCCGGTCCGCCGCACCCTTGCGAGAACATTTCTGACGAATACTGATCACTGCCACCAAGATCGCAGACTGCACCAACGCCAGCGAACGCTGCGCCGACAGTCCATGTTCCGCCGGCGTACGTGTCATCGCCCGCACGATCAACCACCATGCCGACGCCAAAGACCGCCGCACCGAGACCATTGTGCGGGGACTCGTAGCGATCGTTTCCAGCGTAGTCATCAATGACCGAGACTCCGCATGCGGCACCACCTGGGCCAGCAAGCGGCATGGCGTTATCTGCTGCGCGCGTCCCTGAATATGAGTCGTTTCCTGCAATGTCAATCACCAACCGACTGGCCACAACGCCTGAGCCCCATTCGTAGCGATCATCGCCTGCGATATCAAATACCGCGGCAATCTTGGTCATGTCGTAGCGATTTGCACCGGTGCCGCCAATCACTAGCCAACCAATTTCTGGCACTAGTTGCGTGGATAAGACTGTTCCATCCACCGCGCCTGCAAGTTCTTCGGGGAGCGCTTCGGTATCAAACGTCTTCCAATCACCGCTCACTGCGAGTGCCGTGTCAAAGTGTCCGGCAGCGCGCACCAATGCAGTGCGGTCCATGCTGGCTGATCCCTGCATCGCGCGCGACAACGCGTCCGGCAATTGTGCAGCGCGTGCAGTGGTGGAGTCGGCGCTGGCAATCGCTGCGCGCGCAATGCGTTCGCGATTTCCATCGCCAAGCGCACTCGTCAGCGCTTGATTGATGATCAGGTTTGATTCGTTGAGAAGAAAGTCCAGCGCGAACAGCGCGCCTTGTGGATCCGCCACTGGCATGGTGCTCTGTTCTTCGCCAAGGGTGCAGTCAATTCCGAACGCGCGTGCTGCAAATCGTGCCACTGCCCGATATGGTCGGGCCGAACCTTCCGCAGCCGGTTGTGTGATGGCGTTGGCAATCTCTGGAACGGCAAACGGCTGCACGAATCCCAGGCGCACTGCTCCAACCAGTCCGCGCGATGGGAAGAGCGTTGGGGTGGAAGAAAACAGCGCGGAAAGTCGGCGCACATCTTCAGTCCGTCCAGCTTCCGCAATCACCGCGCCCACCGCAGTGCGCGCGTCGAGCGGCAGGACCAGCGCCGGGGCGCCGATGCTGCCCGCGGGACCCGTTCCAGAAGTCAGTAGCAGCAGGGCGGCGGCAAGTATCGACATGGCGCGAACCATACCCCGCTCCGGCTACTATGGCGCGATGCGCCGCCTCGTATCACCGACCCACCCCTATCAAGACGACTCGCGGGGACCGCGCATTCAGAAGGTGCTCGCTGACGCCGGCATTGGCTCGCGCCGGGCGTGCGAGGAGAGCGTGGAGGAGGGGCGCGTCACGGTCAACGGTCACCGGATCGATGGCCTTCCAGCGTGGGTCGACCCGGTCAAGGATCACATTCGGTTTGATGGCCGACGGATCAAGGCGCCGGAGCGCAATGTCTATGTGATGCTCTTCAAGCCCAAGGGCTATGTCAGCACCAACAGCGATCCGGAGCGGCGCCCGCTGGCGGTTGATCTTGTGCAACATCCGTCCCATGCGCGGCTCTATCCGGTGGGTCGACTGGACATCGATGGCTCGGGTCTCTTGCTGATGACCAACGACGGCGACATCGCTAATCGGTTGACCCATCCGCGCTTTGAGATGTACAAGGGCTATGAGGTCATGGTCAGCGGACGCGTTGAAGATTCAGATATTGCTCGGCTTGAGCGCAGCATCTTTGCGCCGGCCGTCAAGGGTCATGAACCCGATCGCGCATCCAAATCAAAGCTGGTGATTCTGAAGCGTGATGCCGCGCGCACGCTCCTCTACATGGAGTTGCGTGAGGATGGCAATCGACAGGTGCGCGAAATTCTTGCCACCGTTGGACACCCGGTCAAGAAATTGCGACGCGTGCGCATGGGACCGCTGCAGCTCAAGGGATTGCAGGCCGGCGAGTGGCGTGAGTTGACGCCAAAGGAACTGGCAGTTCTCAAGGAACACGCCTTCGCTACGCCGCAAGAACGTGCTGCGCGCAAGGAAGCGGAGCCAGATATGGCCGTTCGCCGCGCCGAGGCTCGCGCTCGTAAGGCTCGCCCGGGTGCAGCGCGTCGGCCAGAAGCAGCGCGCGCAAACCGCCGCGGCGAGGGCAGGAACCCGCCACGCAAAGAAGAGAAACGCGCACGTCGCGGTGAAGGACGTCACGCGCCGCGCAAGGATGACGAACGCCCACGCCGCGGTGAAGGTCGTGCTGCGCCTCGAGGCGAAGGTCGTTCAGCGCCG
>DBCE01000121.1:11096-20191 GCA_002292895.1 Phycisphaerales bacterium UBA966 | reverse complement strand
GGTCGTTCAGCGCCGCGAGGCGAAAGTCGTGCAGCACCGCGTGGCAAGGGGCGCGATGGAGCGCGGGTGGAAGCTCCCGTTGGTCGTCGCGGTGACACGAAGCCATCGACTCCGCGTCGTGGACCAACCAAGCCACCGCGTCCACCCGGACCGGTGAAAGCACCACGCGCTGGTGGCGAACGAAACTCAAGGAAGTAATCACATGCCTCAATACGAATATGCCTGCGAAGAAGATGGTGAAGTGATCGTTCTCCTCCGCCCCATGCGCGAAGCGGATGCGCCGGTCGAAGACCCGGCCGGCAAGGGACGCCATT
Organism: Phycisphaerales bacterium UBA966; assembly: GCA_002292895.1. Lineage (GTDB taxonomy): Bacteria > Planctomycetota > Phycisphaerae > Phycisphaerales > SM1A02 > UBA966. The sequence continues at coordinate 19,877 of DBCE01000121.1, read as the reverse complement.
TCACCCGCAAACACAGCGTGTTCGGTGTTGCTGGTTCATCGGTGGGACAGACGCATGTTCACACCGGATCATGTTGCCCGTGCGGCAAGCCACAGAGTCAGTGCGGGAACGGTTGAATCAATGAAGTCAAGTAACTCACAGCAGAGCCAGTCGAGCGGTCTCGCCGACGGCGTCATTCTCCACGGTGTTGATTTCTCCGGAGCGGATTCCGGCGGAGCAGCAAAGATTCGTGTCATCACCCGTGATATGTCTTCGCTTCGAACACCGGTTGAGTCGATGGGACGGCTCGACCGCCGTGGACTCGTTCGTGCCATCCTTGCCTCGCGCGATGACAAGCGCGCGCATGTTTGGCGTGTGGACGCACCCATGTCGATCCCCGCGGAGATCGTTCGTGAATTTGGACTGCCCAATGATTGGATGGCAGTGGCGCGCTGGATGCAGGGTCTTGCATCGCCGCGGTTGTGGCGCGGAGCGGTCCGCGAACGCACGCGCCGCGAGCCACGCCGCGCCTGCGACATTGCCATGAATACACCCATGTCGCCACTGAACCTGCGCGTCTTCAAGCAGACGTGGACATTCATGTGCGAAGTTCTGCTGCCGCTCGCAGAAGAGGGCATTCGGATCGAACCCTGCATCCCCGGCACATCGGGCGACGTGGTGGTGTGCGAAGGATGCCCGGCGTCAATCTTGCATCTCAAGGGATGGCCAAAGCGCGGTTATAAGGGCGCTGGCGATCCGCCCATGAAAGTGCGTGCAGAAATCATTCGGTTATTGAGCGACTCCAAGGTCTCTATTCCGCCGCAGATTGTCAGCGAAGCCATTCAAGACGAGGAAGGCGACATGCTTGACGCCATCATCCTGACCATGCCAACCGTGGCCGCCGTGGTGCCCGAGGTGGCGATGGTTGAGGGTTGGGTGTACTGAGCGAACATCGTGTCGATGATGGTTGTGGTTTTTGCCAATTGGTTTAGCATTGTTGCATGATCCCGGCGGGACACGACAGCGCAGTTCCACAATCTGCCAACCTGCATTCGCAGTCAGGGCAGTCAATTGGCGTGCCATTGACGCCAGACACGGCGCCAGAAACACCGCAAGAAGCAATCCTGCGCGGCCCGGATTTCGCCACCCTCGGTGAGCCCAGCGCGCGCACGCTTGCTGAGATCGACGCACTGCTCAAGCGCGCCGCTGCGGAAGTGCAGCTGGGTCTGGAGGAAGGCGTGGGGCGCATCGGTCGCTACACCCTGGTGACGCAGATCGGTGAGGGTGGGTTCGGCACGGTGTGGCTTGCTTCTCAAGAACAGCCAGTGCGTCGACTGGTGGCGCTCAAACTGCTGCGCCGCGATCCCGGCTCGCGATTAGTGCTTGCCCGATTTGAGAACGAACGCCACACCTTGGCGCTCATGGACCACCCGCATGTTGCCACGGTGCTTGACGCTGGCACCACCGAAGACGGCCGACCATGGTTTGTGATGCCGTTCATTGATGGGCTCGCCATCACGTCCCTCTGTGACGAACGTCGCATGCGTCCGCGTGACCGCGTGCGTCTCTTCATTGATGTGTGTTCCGGCGTGCAACATGCGCACCAAAAGGGCGTCATTCATCGCGATTTGAAGCCCGGGAACATCTTGGTGACGCGTAGCGCCGATCGCGCCGTTGTGAAGGTCATTGACTTTGGCGTTGCCAAGGCGGTCGATCCATCCGATGCCGCCAGCCTTCGAACCGCTGAGGGGCAGCGCCTGGGCACACCGCAATACATGGCCCCCGAGCAATGGATGCACGGCGCGGGGATTGCCGACGCGCGGAGCGACGTGTATTCGCTGGGCACAGTGCTCGCTGAATTGTTAGTGGGCGGACCACCGTCCAAACTGCCGCGGAGCCCGCTGGAGGTTCCCTATGTGGTGCCGCCGAGCGCGTGGCTTGCCGAGATGGCGGCTGCGAACCCGGATGCCGCCGTTGCCGTGGCAGCCGCGCGTGGCATGAAACCGGACGAACTGGCCGAAGTCGTTCGCGGTGACCTGGAAGCCATCGTTCGCCGTGCGACTGCCGCGCATCCAGAGGATCGCTACGCATCGGCGGCAGCACTTGCGGATGACCTCCATCGATACCTGGATGGATTGCCAGTGGCCGCTCGGTTGCTCGCACCCTGGGAACGCTCATGGCGCGTGGTACGCCGCCATCGCATTGCCACCGCACTTGCCGTCGTAGCCGCACTTGCCATTGTGGGCGGAGTAGTGCAGTTTGCACTCTGGACTGCGCAGACCAGCCATCAACGACAGTTGTCGGCGACGGCGCAGCGCCACTCTGAAAAGACGATGCAATTTGCGCAGTCGATGATTGAAGACATGGTGGCGCAGCAGAGTGCCACCAAAAATCCCGCCGCTGGCAAGGAAGCGTTTAAGCGTATTGAGAAGTTGGTCGATACCGTCGCCGTTGATGATCCATTGACCGCGGGACGATTGGCAGCGATTGTTGTGCGTGGTCACGAGGAAGCATGGCAGCATCGCAGCGCGTACGAGCTCTTAGGTCGTTCGTTTGAAGGGGTGCTCAAAGCCGATCCAGCCGGTGAAAGCACGGCATTTACAGAGTTAGCACCGCTTTACTATCGCATGGCCTTGAAGTACGACCGCGCCGGTGCAGCAGTGATCGGTCCAATGATCTTTGCGCGCCTCTCAGCCAATGGCGACATCCGCAGCGCACCAGCGCGCTCGCTCATTCCGACCATGTGCATGGAACGTCAGCCGTGGCCCTTCTTTTCACAATTCAGTGATCCAGCAGTCCGAATGCTGGCAGGGCAGTGGTACGCCTCGCTTCTTGATGATCCCATTGATGCGGGGTGCACCTATGCCCTCAGCAGAATTTCGACACTTGTTCGCGCCGACGGATATCCCAACCGAACCGCTGAAGTTTTTGCAGCGCGGGGATACCTTGAGCAGCACCTCCCGCCCAACGATCCGGAATTGCTGCTTGCGGAAACGCAAGTGTTCACCATGATGTCGATTGATGGTCTCAACAGTGATGACATGGTGCAAAGCATGACGATGCTGTGTGCTCGCATGGAGCATCACTTTGGTAGTGGCGCCGCGCGCACAGTCAACGCCCATTGGAACCTGGCGTATTCATGCGTCAACCTTGGGTATTTTGACGAGGCATACCTGGTCTACAAACGGTTCTTATGGCCGGAGTACCACCGCCAAATTCCAACCGACGGATTGCGCCCGTGGTATTTGGCATATTTTGCACCGATTGCCTACCGAGTCTGTGACTACGACACTGCCTATGAATGCGCCATGACCCAGCTTGGCGATGCCATGGCCGCGGGCAGTGATGGCAAGGGGGTCGTGTCTGCGCTGTCTGCGCGCGTACTTGCGGGCGTGCTGGCAGCATGGGGGGACGAGCAGGGCGCCCGCGCGGTGGAGACGCAATTTGGGGTGCAGCGCTTGCCCGAGGGATCCGACAATTGGTGACGGGCACATGAAGCCCGATGGATCGTGGTACACCCTTGTTGGAGAATCCCATGCATTACACACCTATGACTTCCGTTGCCGTGATTGTGGCCGCCTCGCAACTTTTTGCGGTTGCCGGCAGCCCGAACGCTACGTCCATGCAAACGGCGCCCGCGGCGACGGCACCAGCCGTCGCGTGGCCCAAGGATGAAGCAGGCCTCAACACGCTGGCAACCGGTCTCCTTGATGGCTGGTTCCAGAAGATGGTGGCCAAGGATCGCGCGGCGATTGAAGCCGGCATGCAGCCCAATTTCCAGCGGATCAATTTCGAAGGAGCCTTTGACCGGACTTCCGAAGTAGCCGCCATTACCGCCCTTGGCGTCACTGCCCCGACGGTGAGCGGTGTCCGTGCCACGCGTGTTGGTGATGCGCTCGTGGTGACCTGTCTTGTAAAGGCTGGAGAATCCGTCGGGGGCAAGAAACTGCCATCCGAGCCCTCTCCGCGCCTAGCGGTATGGCAGCAGGTCGAAGGAGCATGGCGATTGGCTGCCTGGGCCTCGCTGGAAATGCCCGCTGTCCGTCCCGCGCCCACCGCACCGCGGTTCGCGGGTGATGCTGCGATGAACGCCACTGGCTCCGCGCTGCTCTCCAAATTTCTCACGGCGCAACACGCCAAAGACCTGCCAACCTTCGACGGAATGCTTGCCGAAGGATTCCAAGTGGTGAATTTCAAAGGTCAAAAGGAGCGCGCGGACATGATTCGCGGCGCCAAAGCGGCCACCACCGAGGCGCCCGTGATTGCGGATGCACGCACCACGCAGTGCGGAGACTTGATGATTGTCACCTGCACTTTGACGATGGGGCAGAAGGTTGGTTGGGACACCGTGCCCGCCGATCCAGCCCCGTTCTTAGCGGTGTTCCAGGGTTCAGGTGCGGCGACCAAGGTCATCGCGCTGGCAAACACCAACAAACCGAAGTAATTCACCGCACGTCGCGCAGTGATCGCAATCGCCGTGCGAGCAGGGCGCGTGCTGCTACTAAGTCGCGATGCGCGGTGGCCAAGCTGACATTGACTAAGCCAGCCACCACGTTCATGGAAATGCCGGCCACGGAATGCAGCGTGACCACCTCCATTTCACGCGGATGCGTACCGGCAAGCTCGATCATGGCCTTCTCAAGAAGCTCAAGGTCGGCGCGGCTTGGTGCGTCCGGCGCGTCTTCGCGCAGCCCGGCACTCACTTCGGTATCGAGCCGTTGCGTCATGCGGGCATCACGTTTGCTTGCCAGGCGTGCGCGGCGGCGGTCGGCAATCACGCGTGTCATGAACACGCTTGCCAATCCGCGCAGGTGCGCGTCATTCATCGGCAATTCATCCTGCTTCATCAGCCGCAGCACCGTCTCCGTGACCAATGATGTTGGCGCAAGCGCAGCAGCACCAAAGCCCAAGGTTTCGTGCTCGGCGCGCAGGGTTCGCGCAGCAAGATCACGGAGCGCTGGATAGTGGCGCCCGATGAGTTCAGCAAAGGCGCGCTGGCGGTCCGGATTGTTCAGGTCGACTGGATGTTCCAAGGTAAAAACTTTATACGCCGCGTGTCTGCGGTTCCCAGATAATTTTGTGCATTTGTGTCTGCATGCGTACGGCCAGGCGATCGGCAATGATCCACTCGGCAAGCAAGCGCGGCGAAAGTCCAACGCAACCAGCAATTTCCACTCCCTTGGGCTGTTCCCACGCAGCACTCATCAAGATGGCGCCCAGTTCGCCGCGCTGCACGCGTTCCGTCAATCCGCGCTCAGCGATCGTTGCCACTGCCCATTCGTAATCGGCACGGTCGGTGAGCACAAACTTCACCTCGTCGCGGGCGCGCAGGTTGGCAATGTTGGACCACAGATTCCGCGCGCTCTCGCCGCTTCCAGGGGTCTTGATGTCCAGAATGCGGATAGCGCGTTCATCGCACGGCGACATGTCCAATGCACCGGATGTCTCAATGAGGACGGTCAGCCCGCGGTCGCACAGCAGGCGGATCAGGTCGAAGGCGCGCTTCTGAGCGAGGGGCTCGCCGCCAGTCAGTTCAACCAGTGGGCAGCCAGTGGCCAGCACCGCGTCGACAATCTCGCCGAGCGTTGCCGTGCGGCCTTCGCGGAACGCGTACTCGGTGTCGCAGTAGGTGCAGCGCAGCGGGCAGCCAGTGAGGCGCACAAAGACGCACGGAGCGCCTGCCCACGTGCTCTCGCCTTGGATGGAGTGAAAGATCTCGTTCAGCCGAACGGTTCCGGTGCGCGGATCAGCATGAGCGCTGTCGGCTGCAGCCGGGGTTGCGAACACCGTGCCGGCAGCGGCCGCCTTGGCGCCGGAGCAGGTGGGCATCAGGTGCTGGAGTGGGTTTGGCTGCATGAGACTTCGCAACTGTACGGTCTCCGGGCTGCTCCGGAATGCAACACGGGAGGCGCCGTTGGGCGCCTCCCGTGAATGCCCGGAAGAGGACTCGAACCTCCAAGGGATTGCTCCCACCAGCACCTCAAGCTGGCGCGTCTGCCAGTTCCGCCATCCGGGCGATGGATCCACCGCGCAGGGGATGCCTGCTGCGGGGGAGGAGGAGTATAGCAAATGACCCCCGCCTTCAAGGGGCGGGGGTCATTGGTAATAACCGTTCGAAGTGCCTTTAGGTGTCGCCTATCAGATAGTCCAATTTGCGAGGAGTAGTCCAAGATCTGGACCACTGATGATCCCGTCGCCGCTGAGGTCGTAGGTGTTTGTGCCCCACGCTCCGAGCAGGATGCCGAGATCCACGCCCTCTACCCGACCGTTGCCGTCCAGATCGCCAATCAGCGCTGGTGTGCAGGATGCCCCGAAGACGCGCACGTCGTCAACGCCCGCCTCAATGATGGACCCAGTAGCCAAGTCTTGGGCGCGGAAGCGAATCCGGACTTGGGTCGATGCCGTCACGTAACTCTGGATACGGAAGGTCTTCTTGACCCAAGCTCCAGCGTTTTCCGTCACGTTTTCCAACTGGACCCAGGTGACGCCGTTGTCACCGGAGATCTCAATCGGCATGCTGTCTGCATTCGGACCGGCGCCCGCGTTGTTGGAATACCAACGGTGGTAGGAGATGTACGCATCATCAAACCCAGAGCAGTCAAACGCGGGAGACACCAGAGTGGTGGCGCCGCCGTCAACATCGGCCGCGCCGATTGCTCCGCCGGCAGTTCCTTGCCCGGTGATCCAGGCCTTTACGCCGGGGCTGGCCGTGAAGTCATCTTCAGGCTGCGCGGCGGTGCCAACCGGATCGACCTGAACCCACAGGCCGCTTGTGGCTGTATCGCCAGTCGCGCCAACGGTCCAGTTGCTGGTTGCAGCCTCGAAGGTTTCGAATACCAGTTCCCCAAACTCGCTCGCCACGGGTGTGGCATAGACCTGAGTGGGGGCCAAGGAGGGAGAAGACTGGGTATCGCCGGAAGCCATCTGGACCGTGAAGTAATAGTTGACCTCCGATGGGCAGGCTCCGCCCGGCAAGTTCGCCTGGTACAGGTTCGATCCAAGCGGAGCGAGCGGGTAAGCAACGTAACTGGTTGCTCCAACGGTGCGAATGAACAGCTTGGCAGTGGATTGGTTCACAGTGCCGATGATTGGCTCGATCCGCACTTGCACTGGTGTCAGTCCGTTTGGGGTCAATGCTGTTGGCAGACCGCTTGGGAATGTGATCTGCGCAAGTTGCAGGGCTGGTCCGGGCAATCCGTGTACCGAGAACGAATCGTTGATTGACGTGTAGTTCGGCGTTCCGTTCAGGATGTTCCCGTCGTTGTCATCAAGGGTCAAGAAGTCAACAGTGATGTCTGCTCCGATACTCGTGATGTTTCCATGGAGGAGGATGGAGTTCACGCAGTAGTCCGCAAGCAATTCGCGGTAAGTACTGGGGTAGAGCACAGCGAATCGATTACGCAGATCCCAGACGCAACCCGAGACGAGCTGTCCGCAAGCGTGAATCTCACTGCCTGCCGAGGAGCAACTCGCCGCGCTGTATTGGAAGGTGTTGGCAGCGGTACGAATACCGGTGGCGCAAGTCTGGAATCCGACGCCGGTTCGTGGGTCGTCGCTCAGCAGCAGGCCAAAGATGTCGCCCATGCCTTCACCGTACGCGCCTTGACCAGATCCGCCCTTCGCAACCGCATTGTGGCCGAATTCGTGTCCAACAATGTCAGCGAACGCAGTGTTGTTGCAGCCGCCACCTGCGACGTAAAAGTTGATGGTGTTGCCCGTGTAGTAGGCATTACATGTGGATGCAATATTGCAGGTCACAAGGAATGAATTCGCCTGGGTAGCAACCGTTGGATAGTTTGGGCTTGCGGCAACCATCATGTCGCGGGTCTTGTTTGCCCACAAGTAGGCATTGACCTGCGCGCGGTCTGTCTCAAGGCCATTTGTGGAGTTAAAGACTGGGCTCCAGTTGACGCCGTCATTGGCGGTTGTGCTGAGTGCAAGAGTTGGGTTGCCGTTGTTGTTAGTGGTGAAGTAGCGCCCAACAAGTCGCGTGGTGTAGGTCGATCCGGCGGGTCCAGCAGGGATGGAGAAGTTGCCATCAGCATCCGCATAGGTTGTGGTGGTGCCAGTAGCAATCTCGACATATGGCATACCCACAGCACTTTCTGCTGCGCAGGCATCAGCGACGTAGCCCTGTGTTGCAAGGCCGGTCGCGCGCCCAGTAACCGCATGGTAAATCTTGCTTTCCTGATGGAGAATCGCGCCCGTCTTTGCATCCACCACAAACTCAATGTTCTGGTGGTTGTCGGCGTCAAAGGCTCCGCCGCCTTCAGCGGAGAAGAGGACGGCCAACCGTGGCTCTTCAGCCTTCACGCGGTCGATACCAGCCCAAATGACGTATTGCGCGGGGCTGACTTGTGGCTTCGAGCGGAACTGACTGAGTGGATTGCGCGTCCAGAGCTTGGCGCTTGGCAACGAACTCAGATTGACGCCATCAAGTGTCGTCTCAAATCCCTGAACGTCCCAAAGCGTGCTCGATGCAAGCACTGCTGGGAACCCTGGCTCGTTACGAGTGAGAACAAGGAGGTTGCTCTTGTAGACCGGCACGCCGCGCACTTGTTGCGAGTAATAAACACCAGTGAACTTGAATCCGCCAACCTCTCGGTCTGGCATGATCTGCACCAAGTGTTCGCCTGATTCAAACGGGCCGATCGGAGCCAAGTCAGCAGGTTGCACTCCGTACAGTGCAAGAGCACTGCTCTGAATGAATCGCTGTGCGCTCTCTGACGGAGTGGCTCCACTTGAGAAGTTGCCGTACACCCGTGCAACCTGATCGCCAAGAGGAAGAATGCCGGTCTCCGG
>DBCE01000121.1:3365-10948 GCA_002292895.1 Phycisphaerales bacterium UBA966 | reverse complement strand
TTGGAGCAGTGCTGCATTCGGAGGCGAATCAGCGTCGGTGGGGGGATGCAGATAATCGTCTGTCTTATTGTTGCACTGACAACGGGTTGAGGCAAGCCTCGGCTTGACGGTTCCTTGACATCATCTTGTCCGATAGCCGGGCAAGTGTCACAACCTCCTATACTCCCGCTGTGGCTGGAAGTTCCCAAGAACATGTCCCAAACGAGCCGACGATCGAAAATCGTCAGTCGCGGCATGACTACGAGATCACCGAAACCCTGGAATGCGGTATTGAGCTCCTTGGTACGGAAGTAAAGAGCATTCGTGCCGGAAAGGTCAGCCTGGCAGAGGGTTATGTCAGCGCCACTGCGGAGCCGCCGTCCCTGTCCCTCCATTCGGTGCATATTGCGGAATATCCGGCCGCGGGAAAGGCAGTCCAGCATGCCCCGGTCCGCGTGCGCCGACTTCTTGCACATAAACGCGAAATTCGGAAACTTGCCGAAGAAGTGAAGCGCAAGGGCTACACCATCGTCCCGATCAAGATGTATTTCAAGGATGGTCGGGCCAAAATTCTCATTGGTCTGGGCACCGGTCGGAAGTCGTCCGACAAGCGCCACGCCATCGCCTCCCGGGAAATGAAGCGCGATATGGACCGGGCGATGCACGGCCGCCGATAAACGGTGGCAGGCAGATACCGCCTGTGTTGGGCGCGATGTCGCCTACTTCTTGACGATGATGCACTGACCGCGATCAGCATCGCGCCGTCCTTCAATGCAATCAACAATTACCTGCGCCGCGGTCGCTGGCGTCAGCGTCAAGGCAGTTGGCAGCACCGTCTCCGGGAAGTTGCGGCGCAACATCGGGGTATCGATGGACCCCATATTGATGCAGAACGCTCGGATACCAAGTGCGGCACCTTCAACATGCATGCTGCGGGTGTAACTATCCAGCGCGCTCTTGCTGGCGGCGTAAGCAAAGAAACCAGCAAACGGATCCGAGGTACCAAGTGTGCTGATGTTCACCACGCACCCGGCTTTGCGTTCCTTGAAGTGTGGCCATGCACGCGCGATGAGAAACGCCGGCGCAAATGCATTGTGAAAGAACACTTCTTCAAGAAGTTCATTGTCGGTCGCTTCGATCGGTGCACGTGGCGCAACGCCAGCGCAGTTAACAAGCGTGTCCAGCGCTCCGCGTTCTGCAATGGTTCGATCAATCACACCATGCGCAGTGGCGCTGTTGGAAAGGTCGCCCGTAATGACGATTGGCTGCCCGCCTGGACATGCGCCGCACGCCGCGACTGTCTCATGCAACTTCGATTCAGTGCGGCCGACCAGTGTCAGCGCGTGTCCGCGTTCTGCTAACAGAATGGCAAGGGCCCGCCCGATACCGCTTCCCGCACCAGTGACGATGGTGATTGGAGTGCTCATAAGTGAAACCCTCGGTGGTCCTTAACCGCCTGAAAATAGCCGCATCACGTCGTTATAGAAGGTGAATAGAAACAGACTGCCCAGAAGCAGTAAGCCCACCATGGTGGCTGCATTCTGGAACTTCAATGATGGCGCGCGGCCGGTGATGTGCTCATAGATCAAGTACAGGAACAACCCGCCGTCCACAATGGGAAGCGGTAGGAAGTTCAACACCGCCAGATTGACGCTAATCATTGCCAGGAAGAACACCAAGTACATGGCACCTCGGTCCACCACCCGTGAACCCAAGTGCACGATGCCCACCGGGCCACGCAATTGTTCAACGCCAACGCTGCCGCGGAAGATGCGGTCAAGCGTGAGGTAGGTCATCACTACCATGGTCTTTGTCTGATGGAACCCCATGCGCACGGCAGTGATGGGATTGCCGTTCGCAGTGAGCCGAGTCATCAGTGGATCAAAGATCGCCGCGGTCACCGGTGATTCCCAGCCGAGCGCGTGAATGTCTGCAACATCTTCCTTGGCGATGACGAGCACGACTTTGCTGCGCTCATGCGCGGGCGTTGGTGCTTCGATTTCGATTTCGACTGTTGCCCCCGCGCCCTGAATAGCCGCTTCTTTGGTGGCCGCCAAGAGAGCTGCACGCATGGTGACCCAGTCGATGACGGTAGTTCCCGCCACCGTTCGAACGGTAGTGCGCGGCAGCAAGTTGAGCGCCGCAACCGCAGTCGCGCGATCGCCATTGTTCTCAGTGGCAAGGCGATTGATAGTGCCTGTCGTAGCGGGCTGATCCAGTGCCGGAGCGATGATCACTCCGAACCGGCCAGCGCGATCCACCTTTGCGGCCAGACGCGTTGGCTCGCCGCCACGCAATACCACTACATCCGCCGTACCACTTGCATGGCTCGCCAACACCGTGCGCAGTTGCGACATGCGTGGACCATCGACACCCTCAACGCGGAGCAGTACATCCCCCGGGATCAAGATGCCCTCATTGGGAGATCCGGCGGGTATGTGCGCCACGCGCATGAGCGGAACCAGACCCAACAAACCACGTTCGATCTCTGCACCCGTGACTTCACTTGCGGGCGTGATCATCACTTGCAGTTCCGGAATGGGCTGCAACGCACGCGTCACTTCCGCGCCGGAAGCGGTGGTCCACTTGGTATCAAAGAGTGCACCAGCGGAGCGATCGGCGGCTTCGCGCAGCAGCACGGTGACGGACGGCGAATTTGGGGCGCGTTCGCCCACGGGAACGGGGATGTATTGCTGAGTGACGCGGTGCGTCGTTGCGGCGCTCGTGCCGGACGCTGGTTCGATGATCTCAGTCAACTCGCGGAGCGGATCTGCTTTCGTCCCGGTCATCACTGGCCCAAGACCTGCGGAGGTCATGGTTGAATCAAAGATCTCTCGCTCCTCGCCGCGGACGGCACCGATCAGTCCGGACATGGCCGGCTCAATACCGATAGCTAACAATCCGCTGACCGCATCTTTGCGAGGAATCATGCGAAAGGTGCGTTGCACAGTCATCCCGGTTTCATCCGCGCGCTGCACATCAATGGTGAGTGCTTCGCCGGGGCGCGCCATGGCGCCTGCAATCTGAATGTCAGCGAACGTGAGCACCGGCTCGCCGTCGATAGCAGTGATGGCATCGCCAGCCTTCAGTCCGGCCGGACCGCCTTCTGCCGGTTCGGCAGCTGCTGCGGGGGAACCGGGAGCGACTGCACCAACCACCGGTGCTTCAAATCGAACGCCCACCATGAAGGTGAGCACAAAGAGTGCAATCGCCAAGATCAGGTTGCATGTCACACCCGCGCTGACCACGATCATGCGCTTCCACACTGGAGCGCGTTGGAAACTTCGGCGTTCCTCCGAAACCTTGGCGGGATCAAGATCGTCTTGACCAAGCATGCGCACGTATCCACCGAGCGGCAGCGCGCGCAGTGACCACTCTGTCTCGCCGATCCCGTTGCGAGCCAGCTCTTCGTCAGTCATCTCAATGGCAGGTTTCCCAAAGCGGGCGATGGTGGAAGGATCGGTTGACCCCGCTCGCCAGCCGATGCCAGCGCGCCATGCTCCAAGCACCGGACCCATGCCCACGGCAAAGCTCTCGCAGCGAATGCCTGCCCAACGCGCAGCCATGAAGTGGCCGAGCTCGTGGATGAAGATGAGAACCCCAAATCCCAGAAGGATGATGAGGACGTTCCAGCCGTTGGTAAGAATTTCCATGGTTGCGTGTGGCACGGATGCGCCTCACGAAGCGTAGGCGAACTTACCGCGTTGCGGCGGCGCTGAGCGCGGCGCGTTCGGCCACGCACGCGTGCGCGCACTCCCGCGCGTCGCGGTCGGCGGTCAGTACTTCAGCCAGCGTGAGCACTGCGCGCGCTGGCAGTCGGTCCAGCGCATCAGTGACCACCGCGGCGATATCTCCAAAGCGCAACGATCCCGCGATAAACGCCTCCACCGCGACCTCATTAGCAGCGTTGAAGATGGCACCTGAACTGCCCCCGGCATCGATCACTCGCTTGGCGAGTTTGATGGCCGGGAAGCGAGCGTGGTCCACGGGTTCGAATTCCAATGACCGAATGGCGTCCCACGCGATGGTGGGGCAGCAGCCAGTGAGCCGCGCCGGCCAAGTCAGTGCGTACTGGATGGGGTGCTTCATGCTGGGCGGGCTGAGTTGCGCGATGGTGCTGCCGTCGCGGAACTCGACGAATGAATGCACAATGCTCTGCGGGTGCACGATGGCATCAATTCGGTCGCTGGGCAGGTCAAAGAGCCAGTGCGCTTCGATGACTTCCAGGCCCTTATTCATCAAGCTGGCACTGTCGATGGTGACCTTGCGTCCCATCTGCCACGTTGGGTGACGCAATGCTTCCGCCAGGGTGGCGTTGGCAGTGCGCTCTGGGCTCCAGGTGCGGAACGGGCCGCCGCTTGCGGTGAGTACCAATCGTTCCACTTCGCGCAGGGTGCCGGCACGCAGGCATTGGAATACCGCGCTGTGCTCGCTGTCGACCGGCAGCAGTTTCACGCCCTTTCGAGCGACCGCCTCTTGAACCACCGCTCCCGCGGCAACCAGCGTTTCCTTGTTGGCAAGCGCAATATCACACCCGCGTTCAATGGCTGCCAGTACCGGTGCGAGACCGGCAACGCCAACCATGGAAGCCATCACCATGTCACCGGGTTGCGCAACGCGTTCAATCAATTCCAGAGCCGCGTCTGGCCCGGTGATGATGCGAAGTGATGACGGAAGCGCGCTGGTGGAGCGAGCGTCCGCCAATGCAACATCATGAACGCCGAACTGTTCTGCCTGCTGAGCGAGCAGTGCCGCATTACTCCCCGCGGCAAGTCCCACCACGGTGTAGTGCGGGGCATCATCCTGCTGAGCAAGATGTGCCACCACTTCCAGCGTGGCGGTGCCGATCGATCCAGTGGATCCGAGGATGATGAGGCGCCGCGTTTCAGTCATGCGATTCCTGAGTGACAGGGTCTACCAGCGCCCGAGTGTCCTTAGCGATCGTCGCGACTGCCATTACCGGGAGTGGTCTTCAGTCGTCGCATCCAACCGGTGACGCTTCGAATGGTCTTCTTGGCGGCGCCGAGTGGCGTATCCGTGGCGGGGTTTGCTGCAGGTGCAGCCGGCGGTTGTGCCGGAGCTGCTGGTGCGTCATTGCGCGGGGCGCGGTCGCCACGTGGTTCGCGCGGCCCGCGGTCGCCGCGCGGTTCGCGTGGTTCACGCGGTCCACGGTCGCCCCGTGGCTCACGTGGTTCGCGTGGGTTGCGTCCGCCGCCTGATCCCGGAGGTACGCCCAATGGTTGGCTTCGAGGGCGAGATTCCGGCGCATCACCTGCTGCGGCTGGACTGCCGTCACCCGAAGGTGCGCCCTCTGCGCCCTCCGCGCCTTCGCCCCGATCGCCACCGCGTCCGCGACCGCCGCGACGACGTCGACGACGACGCTTGCGCGGACCGTCCTCTCCGCCTTCGCTGCCTTCGCCGCCATCACCACGTGGCGCGCCTTCAGCAGCTTCGCCGCCATCGGCGCCTTCGCCGCCTACATCGCCTTCAGCGCGCGCGCCGGCTGGCGCACCAGCCGCGTCGTTGCGTGGAGCATTGCGTCCGCCTTGACGATTGCCGCCACCGTTTCCGTTGGCTGGTGCTTCGTCATCACGATCGCCACCGCGTCCACGACCACGACGCCGACGTCGGCGCCTGCCGCGACCAGCTTCGCCATCGCCTTCGCCACGATTGCCTTGACCGCGATGACCGCCCGATTGCTCACGTTCAAGTGCAATCGCAGCTTCTTCGGCTGCATCTGCGGCGTCGGCCTCGTCGAGGTCAGCAACATCAAGTCCAGCTTCAACGCGCGTTGCTCGTTCAGCATCGCGTGCTTCGCGAGCGGCGGCGCGTTCAACGGCTCGCGCTGCTGCAGCTTCCTGACGTTCGCGTGCCGCTTCTTGGCGTTCACGAGCGGCCTCTTGCCGCAGCCGTGCATCTTCTTCACGCTTGCGCGCGTCTTCTTCGCGGCGGCGCGCATCTTCTTCACGCTTACGCACATCGTCCTCGCGACGGCGTGTTTCGCGCTCAGCGTCCGAGCGACGAATCAGTTCAGAAACGCTCGGCTCGTTGGCAGTTGGAGTTGGCAGATCGTCAAATCCACCAGCCAGTGCCATGGCCGTTGCGTCAGCTGGCGCGGGCTTACGACGACGGCGACGGCGACGGTGTCCGCCTCCATCCACCACGTCATCATCACCATCGTCATCATCAGAAATGACCACGCTGTCCGGCAAATCTGCCAGGCGTGGAACCGGAACGCGCGGCAGACGATCAAGCTCAATGTCCGCGCCGCGGTCGTCGTAGGCATACACCTCAACGCGATCCATGGCGAAGGCTTCGCTGATGCGAATATCAACGCGCTTGTCGGAGCGCTCTTCAAGTTCATGAAGCGCATTGCGCCGCGTGCTTAGGAACACGCCAGCAACGCGCGCGCTGCACACCACCTCGACGCGCGCAATGCGGTCGTGGCAGAAGAACAGGGCGATGCGGCGCAGAATGTCTGCAGCCACTGCGTCGGGTACGCGGACTTCGCCGGCCCCGTGACAGTGCGGGCAGTCCATGAAGTGCGCCTTGTGTAGACCCGGGCGCATGCGCTGGCGGGTCATCTCAATCATGCCGAAGTCAGAAATCTCCAGCGTGGTGGTCTTGGCACGATCGCGGCGCAGGTTGCTTTCCAGGCGCGCTTCAATCTCGCGCCGGTGCTTGGACATGCGCATGTCGATCAAGTCGTTGACGATGATTCCGCCAAGGTCGCGCAGGCGCAACTGACGGGCGATTTCATCAACGGCTTCACGGTTCGTGTTGAACGCGTTGGTCTCACTATCGCGTGCACTGCGGCTCTTGCCACTGTTTACATCGATCGCCACCATCGCTTCGGTCTGGTCAATGACCAGTGCTCCGCCCGAAGGCAGCGGCACTTCGCGCGCGTGAATCTGCTCAATTTGCCGCTCAACCCCGAACGCTTCGAAGACCGGCGCAATGCGGTCGTAGTACAGAAGCCGCGGCGCGTTGATCGGCGCCACCACTTGCAAGAAGGTCTTAGCGCGCGTGAAGGCGCTTTCGCTATCCACCACGATGGCATCAACGCTGTCGTCGGCGATGTCGCGGATGGTGCGAACCAGAAGATCGCTTTCCGTGTACAGGGCGCAGGGCGCGCCGGTGGAGCTCATGCGTCGCTCCATGGCCTGCCACAGACGCTGCAGATAAATGGCGTCGCGCTGCAGTTCAGTCTTGGTGCGATCGAAGCCGGCAGTGCGCAGAATGAATCCGAAGCCCTCTGGCAGTTCAAGGCTGTCCAAGATGCGGCGCATTTCGCGGCGCTGATCTTCGTCTTCCACCTTGCGGCTCACGCCAACCTTGTCCATCTGCGGCATCATCACCAGCAGTCGACCGGGAATCGACACGTAACTCGTCAGCGTTGGACCCTTGGTGCCGATGCCCTCCTTGAGGACCTGCACGATCACTTCCTGTCCGCGCTTGAGCGCTTCCTGAATCGGTGGACGATCGCGGCGCGCAATCTTCTTGCCGACGCGCTCGGTGCGCTCTTCGCCGGGGAAGTATTGCGGGTGCAGATCGCTGATGTGCAGGAAGCCGTTCTGGCCTTCGCCGAAGTCGATGAACGCCGC
>DBCE01000121.1:478-3297 GCA_002292895.1 Phycisphaerales bacterium UBA966 | reverse complement strand
GTGGCGGTGTTCTCGCGCTCGGCAAAGATCTGCTCAAGGCGTCCATCTTCAAGGACGGCGATGCGGCACTCTTCCCCCGGGACGTCGTTGACCACGATCAGCTGGCGGCGCTTGGAACCAGCTGGCGCACTCTGCTGAGTTTCCTTCTTGCGACCCCGCCCACCGCGACGGCGGCGGCGCTTGGTGCCATCAGTGCCGGTATCGCCGGACTCTTCGCCATCCTCGCCGGAAGCGGCGGTTTCCGAGTCTTCGGAATCGTCATCGGAATCATCATCGGAGTCGTCTTCGGAATCATCGTCGGACTCCTCTTCACTCTCCTCGTCGGAGTTATCTGAATCATCGGCTGACGCTTCTGCGCCATTGGATTCCTCATCATCGATGGCTCGGACGGGGAGGATGGGTGCATCCTCGCCGCTCTCGAGTGCCTCGAGCGATGCAAAGGCGGCCGAGTCGATCGACGCGCTTTCCTCTTCGGTGTCGTGTTCGTGCTCGTGCGCGGCGTGATGTCCCTCGGAGTTGGCTCCGTTGGAATCCCCGTCGTGCGGTTCGAGTCCGTCATGCTTGGTATCGGCGTCTGCCACGTTCAATCCTTGCCGCGTCAAGCGGCGGTTCGTGGCGGAACCTTCAAGTGCAAGTCCGTGTCAGTCAGCACTCGACGAATGAACAAGCGCGCCCGGTGGATCGATGATCATCGATGTTCATCAATGATCGATCCAATTCGGGCGACGGTCGGTCCGTCGGATTTGTGTGACACAAGCTCGTTAATCGCACCGTGTGTTCCGCCTGGGTGCCGTCGTCTCGCGCGCTCCGCTATGGAGCGCTCTAGGGGTCCGCCACGCCGAGGGTCGGGGGTCAACGCCGGAAGGGCATCGTCCCGCTTCGCACCGTGGGGCAGACCTGTCGTTTCGAGCGACGGTTCAACCCGTTGTCCTTACTTGGCTCGAGGCACGCGCCTTGGAGCCGCGATCCGTGCTTATTCAGACACCCAGTGACCAAATACATCGGGATCAAGTTTCCTGAGTTCGTCGCGCAAGGCTGTTTCAACCTGACGCTCCGAGTCGAACGAACCGACCCGTCGGGCCAGGCGTTCGCATTGTTCAATTGTTACTGATCTGATCACCCGTTTGATGACGGGGATCTGGTCAGGAACCATGGAGAGTGTACGCAAACCCATGCCTAACAGCAACATGGAAAAGAGCGGTTCGCCGGCCATTTCGCCGCACAGGCTGCAGTCGATCTGGGCACTGCGGGCAGCGCGGACGATCGATTTGGCCAGATAAACAACCGCCGGATGGGCTGATTGGTAGAGATGTGCCACCCGCTCGTTGCCGCGGTCGACCGCCAGGGTGTACTGGACGAGGTCATTGGTGCCGATCGAAAAGAAGTTGCTTTCGGCGGCAAAGACTCGGGCCATGAGGGCCGCGGAGGGCACCTCAATCATGACTCCAACGGGCATCTGCCGGTCAAAGGCGATGCCTTCGTCCTCCAGTTCCTCGCTGATGTCGGCCAGCATGAGCTTGCCTTGGCGAAGCTCCATGAGGTTGGAGACCAGCGGGAACATCATCTTGACCGGGCCGTGGGCGCTGGCTCGCAAGATGGCGCGCAACTGCAACTTGAACTCGGCGGGGTTCGCCAGTGAGTGCCGGATGGAGCGCAGACCCAAGAAGGGGTTTCGCTCCGGCTCTTCCATTTGCGCCTGTGTGTATTTGTCCGCGCCGAGGTCGCAGGTGCGAATGGTGAGCGGCTTGCCCTTGAGCAGGTTGATGGCGCGGAGGTACGCGTCCATGTGATCTTGCTCAGTGGGCGGCTCCTTGCGGGTGAGCCAGAGGAACTCGGTTCGGTAGAGACCAACGCCGTCGCCGCCGTTGGCGAGGACCGCCTCCACTTCTTCCGGGAACTCGATGTTCCCCATCAGCTCGATACGCGCGCCGCACTTGGTGACGGCCTCATGTCCCGAGAGTTCGCGCATGGCCGCGCGCGAGCGTTGCGAGCGCTCTTGCTTGCGGCGGTACTCCTCAAGCGTGCGTGAATCCGGACGGAGAATGACAACGCCATCATTGCCATCAACAATGAGTTGATCACCGTCTTCCACTTCCACTGAAAGCCGCTGACAACCAACCACCGCTGGCAAGCCGAGTGCGCGCGCCACGATCGATGTGTGTCCCGTGCGACCGCCGAGGTCAGTGGCAATGGCGATGACTTTGCTGCGGTCCATGCCAGCAGCTTGGCTGGGCGTCAGTTCATGGGCGATCACAATGGCAGGGGCATCAAGCTGCGCCAGTCGGCTCTTCTCTTCGCCCATGAGTCGGCCGAGCACGCGGCGCTCAAGATCCAGAATGTCGTTGGCCTTCTGCTCGAAGACCTCGTTACCCATGCGGTTGAATTGATCCACCAAGACGCGGAACTGATCCGCGACCGCCTGCTCGGCAGTCACGAAATCGTTGGCGACGCGCCGCTCGACGGCGGAGACCAGCACGCGGTCGCGGAGGAGTCCGGCATGGAACTCAAAGATCTTGGCTGGCTCGGGGCCGAGCTCGCGGCGGGTGCGTTCGCGCAGTTCATCGATCTCAGCGCTGGCTGCGGCAAGTGCAGCGTGCAACCGCGCGTGTTGCGCGGTGACTTCTGATGGATCGATGATGCGGTGTGGGACGACCTGTTCGGCTGTTCCCACCAAGAATGCGCGTCCGACGATGATGCCGGGGCTGACGGCAATGCCCTTGATGATCTGCATAGTGCATGCGGCGTTGCGCCCGGGTCGGCGTGATGCGCGAAGTTGCGCATCAGGCTGTGCGGAGCGGTACCGAAGCAATGCAGGCTAT
>DBCE01000121.1:249-448 GCA_002292895.1 Phycisphaerales bacterium UBA966 | reverse complement strand
CAAGGGGAGCCTTGCCGCTAGCCACGCATAATTACTTCTTCTCGTCGGTTACTTCGTACTCGGCGTCGATGACGTCGTCCTTCTTGGCGCCACCGTCGGCTGATCCACCAGGACCGCCAGCAGCTCCAGGTTCGCCTGCGCCCGCGGCACCCGCAGCTTGCTGCAGTTCGCCCGAGGCGTTCATCAGGTTGTTGAGGGC
>DBCE01000121.1:0-140 GCA_002292895.1 Phycisphaerales bacterium UBA966 | reverse complement strand
CCCATCTCCTCAAGCTGCTTCTTGACCTGATACGCCACCTGCTCCGCACGATTCTTGGTGTCGACGAGCTCGCGACGCGCCTTGTCGGCGGTGGCGTGATCCTCGGCATCCTTGCGCATGCGCTCGACCTCTTCCTTGGA
>DBCE01000185.1 GCA_002292895.1 Phycisphaerales bacterium UBA966 | reverse complement strand
GTCCTGCTGTTCGGAATAGCTGCGCGTGATCGCTTCGAGTAACTGCGCGCGCATACCCTCGTCGATCTTCTCGCCTTTGCGTTCGCGCGCTGCCAGGTCAATCTGCAGCAAGGTGCTCGCTGCCTGCGCCGCACCCATCACGCTGCACTTGGCATTGGGCCACGCTAGCGTCAGTAGCGGATCAAAGGCACGTCCACAC
This sequence comes from Phycisphaerales bacterium UBA966, assembly GCA_002292895.1. Taxonomy (GTDB): domain Bacteria; phylum Planctomycetota; class Phycisphaerae; order Phycisphaerales; family SM1A02; genus UBA966. The sequence continues at coordinate 10,456 of DBCE01000185.1, read as the reverse complement.
ATGGCGTAATTGCCCGCGCCGTAACTTCCACCAACAATCAACACCAACTTGGGAACTACACAGTTGGCCATCGCGTTCACCATCTTGGCGCCCGAGCGGATGATGCCGCCTTGTTCGCTATCGCGCCCCACCATGAATCCGTTGGTGTCGTGCACAAAGAGGATTGGGATCTTGCGCTGATTGCAATCCATGATGAAGCGCGCAGCCTTGTCAGCACTGTCGTCATAAATGACCGCAGGCATGTTGGTGGCAACCGAAGGACCAGCCTTGCCGCCAGCCATTTTCTTCTGTGTCAACTTCTTCTGATTTGCCACGATTCCAAGCGCGAATCCGCCAATGCGCGCGTAACCACAGACGAGCGACTGCCCAAACTCAGCGCGATACTCATCCATGCTGTTTGCATCGACAAGGCAGCCCAACAACTCGGTCATGTCGTACTGCTGGCCAGGCTCAACGCGAATCACCGAAGTCACTTCCGTCGGCGCGCGCGAAGGCTGCACCGAAGCAACCGCTGGCGTCGGCGCCGGCAACGCGGCACGGCTCGCCTGCAGCAAACTGCGCAAGCGTGTGATGCACGCCGGATCATCCTTCTCGCGGAAATCAATCGTTCCGGAGATCTGTGCGTGCATGGCTGCGCCGCCCAAATCCTCGCTGGAAACCTCTTGACCGATCGCCGCCTTTACGAGCGCTGGACCTGCCAGATACAGACCGCTTCCCTCAGTCATCAACAGTGTGTCGCAGAGCACCGGCAAGTATCCGCCGCCCGCCACACAATTGCCCATGATGGCGGCGTACTGCGGAATGCCCATGGCACTAAACACAGCGTTGTTGCGGAAAATTCGACCGAAATCATCCGTGTCAGGGAACACGTCTTCCTGCAACGGCAAGAACACGCCCGCACTGTCAACCAAATACAAGAGCGGCAACCGAGCGCGCTCAGCAATCACCTGCGCGCGAATGATCTTCTTGCAGGTCATCGGAAAGAACGCCCCAGCTTTCACGGTGGCGTCATTAGCAATGATCATCACCAACCGTCCCTGCACCGTGCCGATGCCAGTGATCACACCTGCTGCAGGTGCGCCGCCGTATTCGCGGTACATGTTCCACGCCGAAAACAATCCCAGTTCCGTGAACGCAGTCCCAGCGTCCACAAGCAGCGCGATCCGCTCCCGTGCGGTCAATCGGCCATGACGATGCTGTCGTTCGATGCCCGACGGACCACCGCCTTGCTCGATCTTGGCGCTTTCGGCGATGAATTGGGCGATCGCCCCGTGAAGTCCTGTTGGGGCGGCGGAAGGGGCGTCTGCCATGATGGAACGAAGGATACGGCGGTTTCGTCCGTCCTGATAACGCTCATCGCTCCCCCGGCTTGAGTTAAGCGGCGGATTCACTACACTACGCGGCTCAATTCAAGCAAGGAAAGCCAGAAGCAATGTCGATCTCCGCAACGAAAAAAGCCGCTGTCATCAGCGTCAACCGCACCCACGCTACTGACACCGGATCTCCGGAAGTCCAAGTGGCCATCCTCAGCGAGCGCATCACCACGCTGCAGGACCACTTCAAGGCAAACCCCAAGGATCATCACGGCCGCCGCGGCCTGTTGTTCATGGTTGGTCGCCGTAACCGTCTGCTCACCTACCTCGCGCGCACTGACCGCGATCGGTACCAGACCCTCATCAAGCGTCTCGGTCTTCGCAAGTAAGGCTTGCAGCCGCACCGCCGCATTGCGGCAGTTGGCATCGCGCAGCCTTCATAGAACGAAGTCTTTACTGCGCCGTGGCTCCTGTCCCGAAGGCGGGTGGCTGTCGTCTATTTGCATACCAAGACACCCCGTCCAAAATTATTAAACGCGTTAGAGCATCACTTTAGAAAGAGGAATGAAGCAAATGTCCAGTACCAAGAAGCATGTCATTGTTGAACGTGAAATCGGCGGCCGTACGCTGCGATTCGAAACCGGCAAGGTTGCCAAGCTCGCCCACGGAGCAGTTGTCGCCAGTTACGGCGACACCGTCGTCCTGTGCACCGCCGTCCGCGCCAACCCGCGCGCTGGCATCGACTTCTTCCCCCTGACCTGCGATTACCGCGAGCGCACCTCCGCCGCCGGTAAGTACCCAGGCGGCTTTAAGAAGCGCGAAGGCGCCCCAAGCGAGAAGGAAGTCCTGACCATGCGAATGATGGATCGCCCGATCCGTCCGCTCTTCCCAGATGGCTTCATCGACGAAATCCAATTGCAGTGCATCGTGCTCAGCCACGACACGCAGAACGACAGCGACGTGCTCGCCTGCACCGGCGCCAGCGCCGCACTGAGCCTGACCGACGCCCCTTTCCAAGGCCCGATCGCCACCGTGCGCGTCGGTCGCGTCATCACTGAACAAGGCTCGACCTTCATCATCAACCCAACCGTGGCGCAGCTTGATTACAGCGACATCGACTTGGTGCTCTCCGGTCACAAGGACGGCATCAACATGATCGAAGTCGGCGCCGCCGAAGTCGATGAGAAGACCATGCTGGAGGCAATTGCCTTCGGTCTTGAGCACGGCATCAAGCCGATCCTGGCCCTGATTGAAGAACTGCGCACCAAGAGCGGCGCACCAGCGCACTCCATGGGCACACCAGTTCTCCCATCAGAAGAAGTCATGAAGCTCGTCAAGGAGAAGGCATACGACTCCATGAAGGAAGCGCGCAAGATCAACGGCAAGAAAGAGCGCAACGCCAAGGTGGACGAAGTCAAGAAGTATGTGCTCGACACATTCTTTGCGATGCCAACCGGCGAAATCTCCTTCAGCACTTGGCAGAACGCTGACAAGCGCGCCAAGGAAGCCAAGGAAGCCATGCGCATCATGGAGAAGAAGGTCACCCACGACCTCGTCTCCAACCACGGCATCCGTCCGGACGGTCGCACCAAGGATCAGATCCGCAAGCTCGATATGGAGGTCTCTGTCCTCCCGCGCACGCACGGCAGCGCCTTCTTCCAACGCGGCGAGACGCAGAGCATTGTGACCTGCACACTCGGCACCATCAAGGACGAGCAAATCGTCGACGGTCTGATGCCTGAGTACGCCAAGAAGTTCTACCTGCACTACAACTTCCCTCCATTCTGCACCGGCGAAGCTGGCCGCATCATGGGACCAGGACGTCGCGAGCAGGGTCACGGAGCACTCGCAGAGCGCAGCCTCCGCGCGATTCTGCCAGATCCGGTGGAGTTCCCGTACACCGTGCGCCTGATCAGCGAGATCACTGAGTCGAACGGCTCAAGCTCGATGGCCAGTGTTTGCGGCGGCTGCTTGGCACTGATGGATGCAGGCGTGCCTATCAAGGCCACCTGCGCCGGCATCAGCGTTGGTCGCTTCACCTCTTCGGAGGGCAAGGTTGGCCACGTGATCGACATCATCGGCGAAGAAGACTTCTTCGGCGAGATGGACTTCAAGGTCAGCGGCACCCGCGAGGGAATCACTGGCATCCAGCTTGATCTGAAGGCCCGCGGCCTTTCGATCGAGGAAATCACCACGATCTTTGAGATCGCCCGCAAGGGACGCATCGACATCATCGGGCAGATGGAAGCTGTGATCGCTGAACCACGCGGCGACATCTCCAAGTTCGCACCGCGCATCATCACCGTCAAGATCGACCCCGAGAAGATCGGCAAGTTGATCGGACCAGGCGGCAAGATGATCCGTGGCATCCAGGAGCGCACGGGCGCCCAGATCGACGTCGAAGAGGATGGAACCGTGTTCATCGCATGCGCCGACAGCGAGAAGGCCGCCCAGGCGCGTGCCGAAGTCGAGGCGCTCGGTGCGGAGATCAAGCTTGGCTCGATCTACGACGGCAAGGTCATCTCGATCAAGGACTTCGGTTGCTTCATCGAACTCGTCCCCGGAACCGACGGCATGTGCCACGTCTCGGAACTGGCGCACGGGTTCGTGAAGAACGTCACGGAAGTCGTCAAGATCGGCGACGTCGTCAAGGTCAAGGTCATCAACGTCGACGACAGCGGTCGCATCAAGCTGAGCCGCAAGGCCCTGCTTGAGGCCCCAGCCGGCGGCAGTGGTGGTGGCGAAGGCGGCGGCGGCGGTGGTGGCGGTGGAGACCGTGGTCGTCGCGATGGCGGCCGTGATGGTGGCCGCGATGGCGGACGCCGTGACCGCGAGGGCGCTCCAGCTCAGCACTAACACCTGACTGCGATACCAGTACTCATGAGCCGAGGCCATCTACAACAGATGGCCTCGGTATTTTTTACGCCAAGTTTGCGAACCCAAGCCCACCCTCCCTCGTAACCCCATTGTTCACAAGCCACTACAACCGCTGAGTTATTCGTTCTCAAATTGCAGGCACGAAACCCGAAAGTATTGATTGTTCAGACTTGCATAAGTCCTAAAACCGGAGCATAATTCAGCCGGTCTCGGAAAGTTTGGGGCCGGCGGATCACACAACCGCACCTTCCTGCGTGTTCATCGGTAGGAAAGTCACCAAGTTAGAGCGAGCACCCATGTCCAATACCACTCTCGAAAACGTTGAAGGCCAAGTGAAGTGGTTCGATCCCCGCAAGGGATTCGGATTCATCGTTGGACCGCAAGGCCAGGACATCTTCGTTCACTTCTCAGTCATCGATCAGGAGGGCGGATTCCGCACTCTGAATGACGCCGAAATGGTCGTCTATTCCGCGACTGAGGGTGCCAAGGGATGGGCCGCCACCAAGGCTCGTTCGCTGACTCGCGTTCCAGCCGCCGGCAGCAGCACATGATCCGTCGCTCAACGCGGCGCGCCTGATGCATATTGAAATGTTGAGACCCCTGCTTTATGCAGGACTATTCCCTGCCCGACACCTGCGCGTGTCGGGCGTTCTTGTTGATACGGGTGCCGCTGGCACCATCGCCACCGTCGGAGCTCCGTGGCAGCCAGCTCCTATGCCGACTGCCGCTGCGGAATCGCTCCCCGGTTGGGCGGTCATCGCCTTGGCACTGGGCAGCGCACTCTGCATCGTTGCGCTCGCCTGGTGGATTCCCTACCGCATGATGCGTGTGCAACGAACGCAAGTCCGGCACGCTGAACGTGCAGCCGCCGAAAGCGCGCGCAACGCCGAGATTGCATCGATGACCCGCGGGCTGGCGCACGAAATCAAGAATCCACTTTCCACCGTGGTCTTGAATGCCCAACTGCTGCGCGAGGAAATCCTGGACTCGCCGCTGGATGAAACCGATCGCGCCAGCATGTCTCGCCGCGTGGACACACTTGCGCGCGAAGCGGCACGGCTCCGCGACATTCTCACTGATTTCCTGCGTTATGCGGGCCGATTGCAACTTGATCGGCGGCACTGCGATCTTCGTGATGCCGTGACCGAAATCAGCGACTTCTTCATGCCGCAAGCGGAGCAAGCGGGCGTCCGATTCGTTGTCGATACGGACCGGCATCCGGTGATTGTTGACGCCGACCCTTCGCTCCTGAAGCAAGCACTGCTCAATTTGCTCCTGAACTCCGTGCAGGCCATGCAAGACCTCCCCGAAGACCGCGCCCGGACACTGCAACTTTCGGTGTACGCCGATCCGCCCGAAAGCCGGACCGAGAACCCCCGCTGCGCTGCCATTGATGTGGAAGACACTGGCCCAGGATTGACCCAAGAGATGCGCCAACACGCCTTTGAGCCGTATCACACCACCAAGCCGGGCGGAAATGGACTCGGCCTGGCCACCGCACGGCGCATTGTGGAGGCGCACGGCGGGAGTATCGAAGCGCTTGATGCAATCGATGGCCACGGTGCACGCTTTCGCATCACCCTGCCACTCGCCGAGACGGCGTCCGACGCAACAGCGCCGCGCTGATTGCGCGAGACCCGCGCTTAGTCCAACCAGTCCTTTGCCTTGAGGCGCTGCGGTACATACGTTTCAGTGACGTAGGAGATGTCCTTGGTAATCAGGGACTCCACTTCCATCTTGAATCCGTTGTTGAGCATCCCAGAAATCTCGCGCTGCCAACCCTTGTGACCTTCAAACCACGGGTACGCGGCAATCTCCTTGGCACGCTTAATGTCGGTGTCATTGAGCGCAATCTGCACATCATCACTGAGGCCACACGCACGGTAATCACCAGCGCGAATCCCCAAGTACTTCACATCAGGAATCGCCAAGCGCTCACTCTCGAACGCCAACGAGATACTGCCCTGTTTGATCACGCTGTAGATGTAGTGCCCCCATGGATCGCAGTCGAGCAGGCAGTACACCGGCAGCCCAAGTTCTTCGTTCAGTCGACGCAACAAGCGGCGCACCCCGCGTGGTGGCTGGCCACCGCCTTCGGTCAAGATGCAATTGTGCTTCTCCCAGAAGCGATCCTCGTTGAAGCGACTCCACACGGTGTTCTTCTCAACATGCAGAACGAACTTGGCGTCACACTTCTTGAACTTGATCACGTCGGGCTCCACGATGGATGGGATGGCGTAGCCGCCTGATCCCATGCGTCGGCAGTCGATTTCATCGCCCGAGTCAATGATGGTGATATTGCCCACCATCGTGCCCGCCTTCTTGGCAAAGATGTGCAATTCTTCACGCAGCGCCGCAAGCGACACTTCAAGGTCTTCCAAGATGCCGTCCGACTCATCCTGATCAGCGAAGGTCTTCTCCTTGGTGCCCGCCACTGTGTGCAGACCCTTGTAGAACATTCCACGCAAACTCAGTGTCTTCTCCGCGGCAATCAAGTCCTTGATGCTTGATGAATGCAGCATCGTCTGCATGAAACTCTTCGCCTGACTCAAGTTGAACAGACCGCGCTCTTGCGCAGCAGGACCCATTTGCAAGATGCCCTTTTTCTTGTTCCAAAGCGTGTTGCTCTTGGTGCGCGTGGGAACGCGAACAGTCGGCTCATTTCCTGCAAGCGAACGCTTCGCCACATCGGTGGCGAGTGTCACAATCTTCTTCTCAGTGGCGGCGTCACGCTCCTTCTTGGTGCGAGCGGGCGCGCTGGGTGTCTTCTGCTTTGCCATGGTGTCGTTCCTATCTCGTAACTAGATGATCAATGTTGATCAGAATGATCAGAAGAGTCGCGGGCCGTCATTACTTGGCTTACTGCTGCCAGGCTTACGGCTCGCCGCCTTGGCGGCACGCGCACGAAGCTCGGCTCGGGCTGCTGACTCTGGAGCCTGCTTCGCAGTTCGCTTGGGGCTCGCTGCGGCATCTGCTTTCGACTTGCCCTTGCTACGAGACGGAGCGTCGCCCGTGCCACGGGACTGACGAGTAGCACCCTTTGCCGTTGCGCCACCCTGACTCGTCTGCTTCTTACTGCTGTTACCAAAGTCCAGCGGCGCAAACGGGGTGGAGGAAAGTTGCGTCACCGCGGGAGCGATGGCGTCGTGCACAATGAGCACGCCATCATCGTCCGGTCCAGATGGATCTTCATCCTTGATGACCTTGCCGTCTTCGTCAAGCACTTGATCGGCAACTGCGGTGCGCGCGTTGGCTTGCTCCAACAGTGCGTCGTAGATCGCCTTTGGATCAGCACCCATGATGGCATGCAATGCCTTGGCAATCTCGCCGATGTAGCGCTCAAACACATCGCGACGCTGACCTTCGCGGCGCATGCGCTGGCGCTTGCGCAGGTAGGTGCCCAGCTTGCGCCCGCACTCCATCAACGCCAACTTCATCTCCTTGCGAATCTCGTCGTAGTCCGCAATGGCTTCCTTACTCTCGCTGGTGAAAGGCACCCACACCGAAGCCATATGAATCATGATCACCAGCGGGCCAACCGGAATTCCGCCACGCGGTTGTGACAAGTTGTAGTTCTTCCAACCCGTCTCGCTGACTGCCTTGAAACTGGAGCATGCACTCTGCTGAAAGAGCAGCGGCACACGGTTGGCAAAGCGAATGACGCGCGCGGTTTCGTCACCAGGCAACTCACCACCGAACGCAATGGCTGCCTCGATTTGGAAGGGTCGACCACGGTAGACATCCGCCTCACGGCTTGATGCAGCGTAGAACTCAGCGCGCACGCCTTTGAGCATTCCGGCGAGCAATTGCCGAACGCCGATCGGTGCCAGGCAATCCGTCGGCGGCGGCGCCAGCTTTGATTCCTGAAACACTTTGAAGAGTTTCTCGGCCTGCGGCGGACCAACATCAGCCACCTTGGTACGGCTCGTCAGCCCAATTGCTTCACACATACCGCTTGCGGTGGACGCACTCACGCGGCAGAAGCAATCCTGAAGGAACTTAAAGAGCGTGCCGCCCTTCTCGGTGACCTCGTAATCCTTAAGCATCTGTAACAGGATTCCCAGCTCGATCCCCTTCGGGTGCGGCTGGATTTCCTTGGTTTCACGGGGCAATTCATGAACGCCACGCGGAAAGACAATGACGCCGTTGGTCTCGGTAGTGACCTTGGCAACAGCGGCGGCGCTTGCCTCAGCGGCCGTCAATACATCGGGTTCGTCGTCTTCGGTCACGCGTGTCGGCGGAACAAAGACGATGCGTGCGTGTGGATTGGCAATGGCGGTGAGTTCAAGAAACTCGTCCACCGAACCACGCCCGCGCTGGTACTTGCCATCAAGCTCAATGCTCACGGACGTACCAGTTGGGAATTCTGTTGCAGTCAAAAATCCACTCTGCTCAGCCAGCGCGCGTGTTCCAGCGCTCAGCTTGCGCAGGCGATCCGGCGGGAAGTCCTTGACCTCTTTGTCAAAGGTCACTTCGGCGCGGTTGGTCTTGGTGTTCATCGCCAACTCGATGTGGTGGGTTGGCTGACCAGCCTTCGGCTTGGTGAAGATTGCCATCGGCCGACCAGTAGTGATCAGCCCGTACATGCCAGCGGCGCTGATACCGATGCCCTGCTGACCGCGGCTCATTTTTAAGCGGTGAAACTTCGATCCGTACAGCAGACGACCAAAGATGTTCTCGACCTGCTTGCGAACAATGCCCGGACCATTGTCAACCACCGTCACGCGGTAGCGCGAACTCTTGGCTGACGCGGGACGCGTTGGCTCGAGGTCCTCAATGATCACCGCGATCTCCGGCAAGATCCCTGCTTCTTCGCAGGCATCAAGCGAGTTGTCGACGGCTTCCTTGATGGTGGTCAACATCGCCTTGCGCGGGTTGTCAAACCCAAGCAAGTGACGGTTCTTTGCAAAGAATTCACTGACCGAAATGTCCCGCTGCCGAGTGGCCATGGACTCCGCATCCACCTTGGGCGTGGCGGACTTCTTCTTCGGTTCAGCCACTGCAGCGGCTTCCTTGGCTGCCATTTCGGGCTCCTTTACGTGCGTTCGCGGATCAATGCTTCCCGTGCCCAACGTCCTGGATCACGGGCCGCGTCATGCTTCGTCGTTTGGCGGCGAAGGGGCGGGTACGGTAGCAGGATCGGCTGAATGCCCTGCCGGACTCGGTTTTTTGCTATCCTTGCCGCCCCACAACTCACGGAGAACAACATGGAAACAAGCCTCATCATTCTTAAGCCAGACGCCGTCCAACGCGGTCTCATGGGTCGCATCATCAGCCGCTTCGAAGAGAAGGGTCTGCAAATTGTCGGTGCCAAACTCACGCAGATCAGCCCAGAACTGGCCGCTGAACACTACAAGGATCACGCGGCACGCCCGTTCTATCCTGGCTTGGTCAAGTTCATGACCTCCAGCCCGGTGTTGGTCTTGGCCATCCGTGGCAACGGCGCGGTGGCCATCTGCCGAAACCTCATGGGCGCCACGTTCGGTTCAAAGGCTGCCGGCGGAACCATCCGCGGCGACTTTGGCGTTTCCAACAGTTTCAACCTGATCCACGGCTCCGACAGCCCGGAAGCCGCTGTCCGCGAGCTTTCCCTATTCTTCAACAAGGGCGAAGTCTTGGACTTCAAGCGCCCCGGCGATGCCTGGGTCTACGACATGTCGAGCGGAACGCCGGAGTAAGCGACTCCCCGACCTGTTTATACGTCTGATAATTACAGCCAAGGCGCTCATTTCGAGCGCCTTGGCTGCTTTATCACGGCGCCGTCGCCACAATTCCGAACCCACGACAGCCACCGTGCATCTCAAGGTGCAACGCCTCTGGACAATCGCTCGCCAATGGGTGACCCCCGTGGGCGGTTGAACGTCCGTATTAGGTTTCAAATTTTATTGAATCCGCAGTGAACACGTTGCGAATGATTGCGTAGGAGTACAGGCGAACCCCGCACGGTCGTCAACCACACAATGACCACACTACCCCACAGCATCATGGACGGAGACGGTCGCCTTCCTCAGGCACGCACCCGGCACCGCCGCGGACAAGTGACGAGCGGTGGTGGATGCGGTTCAACTCCCCTGCCAAGTCCAACGCGCTCTTCGCTCGCGCCTGTCGCGCGCGTTGAGCCCAAGTTGACCAAGCCAGCCAAGCCAACCAAAGCGCAACGCACGCGGGCCGATGCAGCGCTCCTCAGCGAATTGCTCGCCGACGAAATCGATTTCATGGATCACCCGGACTTCCACAAGTCCGGTGCCGAGCAGCGCATCTACACC
>DBCE01000036.1:3043-4025 GCA_002292895.1 Phycisphaerales bacterium UBA966 | reverse complement strand
TGGGCACCATCGCGGGCAGCATGCTGCCGTTTCTGCTGCGCGCACTCCGAATTGATCCGGCAACAAGCTCCGCGCCAGCAGTTTCGACACTGGTCGATGTCACTGGCCTCGTCATTTACTTCTTGGTAGCCAAGGTGATCCTCACCGGCACACTCCTTTAAATCGCCTGAAGAGAATCGAATCATGAACCTGACCTACGGCGATTACCTGTGCGTTCCGCAACTCATCTCCCTACAGCGACCACTTTCGCACCGCCCTGACAGTGCGGACCCGGAACACGATGAGATGCTCTTCATCATCATTCACCAGGTGTATGAACTGTGGTTCAAGCAGCAACTCCATGAAGGCGATCGACTTGCTGAATGCCTGACCGCGGGCCAAGTGCCGGAAGCGTGCGCAACATTGCAGCGCATGCTCACCATCTTGAAGACCATGGTGCAGCAGGTTGATGTGATCGAAACGATTACGCCGGTTTCATTTCTCTCGTTCCGAAGCTTCTTGGCAAATTCCAGCGGATTCCAAAGCGCGCAATTCCGCGAGTTTGAGTTCCTTCTCGGCAACAAGAATCCACGCGTCCTCACGCACTATCCAGAAGGAACACCCGACCGCGTAGCGATCGAACGTCGCTGGGGAAAGCCAACGCTGTTCGATGCGTTTGCAAAGTTCGTGGCGCTGCGCGGCTATCCGGTTCCCGCGGACCTTCTTGCGCGTGACGTCACTCAGCCGCCGCAAGAGTGGCCGGCGTTCCAGGAAACACTGCTTGACCTCTATCACAATCATCCCACTGAGCGCAGTGTGTGCGAACTGCTTGTGGATCTTGATGAGGGCATTCAGGAGTGGCGCTACCGCCATGTAAAAATGGTGGAGCGCACTATTGGATTCAAGCAGGGCACCGGCGGTAGTCCGGGCGTCGCTTATCTCCGAACGACGCTCTTCAATCCGCTCTTCCCGGACCTGTGGGCGATCCGCACGCGGCTGTGAT
>DBCE01000036.1:0-2862 GCA_002292895.1 Phycisphaerales bacterium UBA966 | reverse complement strand
ACCCGCGCGTTGAATGAGTTTGGTGATGCCACCGGTCTCAATGTTGATGGCACGGTGGCGGGGTCCATTGCATTGATGCAGTGGATCGCCGAGAACCGTCACATGATGCAGCCGCCGGTCGGCAACAAGTACCTGTACAGCGGCAAAGATTTCTTTGTGATGATCATCGCTGGCCCCAATGCCCGCAATGATTTCCATATGACCAACAGCGAAGAGTTCTTCATTCAGTTGAAGGGCGATATCACCGTTCGCATCCGCGACATCAACGGAATCCGCGATGTTCCGATCCGCGAGGGCGAAACCTTCTTCATTCCGCCGAACGTCCCGCACAGTCCGCAGCGCGGTCCAAACACGTTGGGCATGGTGATTGAACGTCGCCGACCAGAGACTGAGCCGGAGCACCTGATGTTCTTCTGCCAAAAGTGCGAAGAACTGGTCTATGACAAAGTCTTTGTGTGCAAAGACATCGTCCAGCATTTCGCCAAAGCCATGGAAGAGTTCTGGGCCGATCCCGCGCTGTGCACTTGCAAGAAGTGCGGCACGCGCGTGATGCGCCCGTACTGAACATCCAATGATCGACCTGCACACGCACATTTTGCCTGAGCGCTGGCCGGACCTCTGTGCCAAGTATGGCTATCCCGGTTGGGTGAGCATTGAGCATTGCGCTGCGTGTCGTGCACAGTTGTGGAAAGACGGGCGGATGTTCCGGGAAATCCACTCAAATTGCTGGGATCCAACCGCACGCGCCGCCGATTGCGATGCCGCCGGCGTGCGCGTGCAAGTGCTGAGCACGGTGCCAGTGATGTTCAGTTACTGGGCGAAGGCTGCGGATGCCGCTGATCTTTCTGCCACGCTGAATGATCACATCGCTGGCGTGGTTCAACACGCGCCGGATCGATTCGTTGGCTTGGGCACCATTCCCATGCAGGACACACGGTTAGCGATTCGCGAACTTGAGCGATGCGTGCGTGAACTCAACATGCCTGGCGTGCAGATTGGTTCCAACGTCAATGGTCGCAACTTGGATGATCCTTCCGTTGTCGAAGTGCTTGAAGCTGCCGCCGCGCTTGGAGCATGTGTGTTCGTTCACCCATGGGAAATGTGCGGCGCCGATCGCATGGAGCGGCACTGGTTCCCGTGGCTTGTGGGCATGCCCGCTGAAACATCGCTTGCCGTTGGCAGCGTGTGCTTTGGTGGCGTGATGGAGAAACTGCCATCGTTGCGCATTGCCTTTGCTCACGGCGGCGGTGCGGCGCCGATGACCATCGGTCGCTGGGAACACGGGTTCCGTGAACGGCCTGACTTGTGCCAGACGGCTACCAACGAATCGCCACGCGAGGCAATCAAGCGCGTGTGGTTTGACTCGCTGGTGCATGACCCGGAAGCGTTGCGGCTCTTGCTTTCCGTGGCAGGGCAGGGCAAGGTGGCGCTTGGCACCGACTACCCGTTCCCGCTTGGGGAGCTTTCGCCCGGCGCCATTGTGCGCGCCGCGCCGTGGCTTGATGAAGAAACGCGCGCCAGCATTCTGCATGGATCTGCCGCAACCTTCCTTGGTTCGCGCGCCCAACACGCCGTGCGCTGCGCTGCATATGAATCACCCGCACCTCATGTGAATGCACGATCATGACTATGACCGCTCGCGCCGCACCAGTTGATACATCCGCCGAATACGCACGCCAGCTCGACGCGGCGGATCCGTTGCGCGCAGTGCGCGCGGAATTTGAACATCCATTCAGCGAAGACGGTCGGCCGTTCACTTACCTGTGTGGCAATTCCTTGGGGCTCATGCCGCGCACCGCGCGCGTCATGGTGCAAGAGGAATTGGATGACTGGTCGCGCCTTGCCGTTGAGGGTCACATGCTCTCGCGCCGCCCGTGGGTTGATTTCCACGAGCAGTTCAGCGAACTCGGTGCGCGCTTGGTTGGCGCACGCCCTGGCGAAGTGGTGATGATGAATTCGCTCACCGTCAATCTCCATCTCATGATGGTGAGTTTCTGGCGCCCAGAAGGCAAGCGCACCAAGATCATCATGGAGCGCGGCGCATTTCCAAGCGATACATACGCAGTGCATTCTCACGTGCGGGCGCGCGGTCTTGATCCCGCGCAAGAAGTATTGGAAGTCGGCCCACGCACCGGTGAAGCGCTGATCCGCGAAGAAGACATCTTGGAAGCGATTCGCGCTGCCGGCGACACGCTGGCGCTCATCATGATTGGCGGCGTGAATTACGCAACCGGTCAGGCATTTGCCATTGAGCGCATCACCGCCGCGGCGCAAGCAGTTGGCGCGAAGGCGGGCTGGGATCTTGCACACTGGGCTGGAAATCTCCCTGCCAAACTTCATGACTGGAATGTCGACTTCGCCTGTTGGTGTTCATACAAGTATCTGAACTCCGGCCCCGGTGCAGTGGCCGGATGCTTTGTGCATGAGCGCCACGGCAACAACATCTCGCTTCCGCGATTCGCCGGATGGTGGGGCAATGATCCAAAGACGCGCTTTGCGATGGGGCCAGAATTCATTGCGCGCGAAGGTGCGGACGGTTGGCAGCTTTCCAATCCGCCGATCCTGGCGCTCGCGCCGCTCCTTGCAAGTCTGCAGATCTTTGACCGCGTTGGCATGGAAGCGCTGCAAGCGAAGAGCCTCGCCATGACCGCCTACATGCGTGCGTTGTTGCCAACATCGCCGCTCGCTGCGGGAACGGTGCTGACCCCAAGCGCTCCCGGCACGCACGGCGCGCAACTCAGTATCGCCTTCGAACACAACGCGCGCACGCGCCACTCCGAACTCACTCGCCGCGGCATCATCTGTGACTTCCGCGAGCCAAACATCATTCGTCTTGCGCCTGCGCCGCTTTACAACAGTTTC
>DBCE01000150.1:6858-7178 GCA_002292895.1 Phycisphaerales bacterium UBA966 | reverse complement strand
TTACGGCGGTGGCGGTGGCGGCGGTGGCGCAGCGCCGAACGCCACCGTGAACACAGTGGTTGCTGACACCGCCGGCACACCATCCAAGCCAGATACCACGGTCGTTGCCGCTGCGGAGCCCGTGAAGCAACCCGAGGGTCCGCCAGTTCCGCCAGAACCAGCAAAGCCCGTTGAGCCACCACCAACGCCAACCATTCTGACGCCAGCAGTACCGAAGGACGCCACCCCTGCTCCGCCGTCGGATGCCACGGTGCCGCCGCCGCCAACACCGCCGCTTCCGCCCACGCCGGAGCCAGTCACTACCAACGATCCCAACGCGC
>DBCE01000150.1:1144-6786 GCA_002292895.1 Phycisphaerales bacterium UBA966 | reverse complement strand
CCGCCCGCGGACCGGCTGCCAGTTCCTGTGAAGCCGGACGACACTGCCAAGACCGCCGCGCCAACGACACCCGCCACGCCGGTGCTTCCCAAGCCGGAAACCCCTGCAATTCAGCCACCTGCGGCCCAGCCCGGTGGCGGTATCGCATCCACGGAGAAGCCGCGTGATGGAGCAAAGACTGATGCGCCCGGCGAGTCAGGCAAGGCCGGCGGCAGTGGTCCTTCGCCAACACCGGGCACTGGCGGCGAAGGCGACTTGAAGGACCTGGAGAGTCCTGCCACCAGTACCACCCAAGTTGATCCGAAACTCTGGAAGAACGGCCGACTGGTGGCTGCACAGGGCGTTCAACTGAAGCCACGCAAGCCGCAGTTCACCATGCTGCAACAAGTCAGCAGTCTGCCCAATTGCCGACCACCGGTGGTGTCGTTGACCTTTGACAGCACCGGCAAGTGCGTCGATGTGTTCTTCAATCGTTCCAGCGGTGACAGCGAAATTGATGGCGTGCTCAAGAACTCCCTGTACTTCTGGCGAGCCGCAGGAAAGAAGATCGATGACTTGAAGGGCACCGAGAAGGTTCGTATCACCCTGCAGTTGTTGTTCTGATCATCAACCGTTCAGGCGTGCGCCCCACGAATCCAGTGTTTCGTGTTCGCTGAGGTCATACCAAAGCGGAGTGACGGTCACATAGCGCGCCGTCAGTGCTTCCACATCGGTGTGCTCAGCGGTGTGGAAAAACTCCATGCCGTTGCCATTGGGCCAGTAGTACGTGCGACCATCCGGCGATACGCGGCGTTCGTATCCATCAACGCCGGCAGAGACATTCATCTTTGCCACACGAATGGGTGGCATGGGTGCGTCAGGGCTCTCCGTGCGCGGGACATTGACATTCATGACGCGGTGCGCATCGAGCGGATGTTGCAAGATGCGATCAATGGCGACGCGCGCAATCTCCGCACCGCGTGCAAACTGCGTCTTAGTGCGGTCGCCGAGGTGCAAGCTCACGGCGATGGAGGGAATGCCCAGAAATGCGCCCTCAACCGCCGCTCCCACGGTGCCGGAATAAATGACATTGATGCCAACATTGGCGCCGGCATTCATGCCGCTCACCACCAGATCAGGGCGCGCGCCCACTCCATACCACTCTTGCCAGAGGCACCGCGCTGCAAGTTTGACGCAGTCCGCGGGTCGCCCCTCAACGGCAACGCCGCGCATGCGCGGATTGGCCTGCACTTCACTCACCATCAGTGGATGATGAAAGGTGATGCCGTGGCTTGAAGCACTCTGCATGTCCGCTGGTGCAACCACTCGAATTTCACCGAGGCCTTGCAGCGCGTCATAGAGCGCGGCGATTCCGGGTGCGGTGATTCCGTCGTCGTTGGTAAGAAGAATTCTCATGTATTGCTGGCTTGGTTCGGTTGTTTCAGTGCAAGCGTTTCAAAGACTGGTTGGCTCAAAGATTGGTTGGTTCAAGGAGATACTCACGACCACCCCATCGCACCGGAGTGCGTGCGTTCAGATCACGTGCGCCGTCAAAGAAGATGCGTGCCACTGCAATGGCTGCCCCCGGAAAGAGCATCGCGCTCCACACGGGAAACGAAGCGGTACGGTGGATCCACGCAAGAGTCGCAAAGCGAATGATCGGCGCGGCGATTCCAACCGCCAGCGCACCAAACGCAAACGCCCGCGTTCCTGCATCCATCGGATGACCATCAAGAAGCGCGATCGCCGCCAGGATCACCGATGCGGTTCGTATCGCCGGCATGGCAACCACAATCACCAAGAGTTGCAGTGCTTCCTTACGCAGACGCGCTGGATTACGCCGGCAGCTTTCGATGTAAATCCGCTTCCATCCGGTTTGAAATGCCTTCCAGGAGTCGTACATGGAAACCACCAGCATGCCGTCTGATACGGCCACCCCCTGCTCCATCTTGGCGCGCTTCATGCTGCGGGCGAAGGCCAGGTCTTCCAACAAATCATCCTTGACGGCCGCATGCCCGCCGAGCGCTTGGTACGCGGAGCGCTCAAACAACATGAATTGGCCATTGGCAAAGGGGCGACGCCCCGTGGCTGCATTGGCACGCTTCATTGGAAAGAGCTTGAGCAGCATGAGACTGGTGACCGGCTGCACCACCATTTCAAACCAGTGCTTGTGCGTTGGGGAACTGAACAGCGAAAGCATGGACAACGCGCGAGACCGCAACAGTTGCACGGAAGCGCGCAGCAGCCGTGGATCAAAGTGGGTGTCGGCATCCGTGAACAGGATCAGTTCGCCGCGGGCGTTATCGGCGCCAACGCGCGCGGCGTTGCACTTGCCGGCCCAGTCTGTGGGGCACGATGAATTCTCAACAATGCGCAGGCGTGAATCGGCTGCAGCAATCGGCTCAAGCGCAGCGCGCGTTCCATCGGTGCAGCGGTCGAGCACAAAGATCAGTTCCAGCGACGGATAGTCAGAAGCCAGCACACTCCGAGCGCAGTTGGGAGCCATCAACTCCTCGTTATGTGCCGGAATCACCACCGTCAGCAACGGTAATGGAATGGCGGGCAGCCGAAGCGCGTCGGCAATAAAGAGCGCGCACCGCCATTCGCGCACCGCACGGATCGCCAACACCATCCACAGGACGCACTCGGTGACCGAGGCGATCGCAAGAATGGTGGAAACGGTGACGAGTGTGTCCATCGGTACCCGCGCCGCCGCGGGATGAACAAGGGTACCGCCTTCAGAGCCCCATCGTGTTCTTGAAACCTCTACGATTCGGCACCTTGGCCGTCTACACCCAACTCCTTGTTCGCCGCTATCTCTCCACGCGGATCATTCCACTCATCGCCGTCGCCGCGGTTGGTCTGTGTGTGGCACTGGTGGTCATTGTGGTGAGCGTCATGAGCGGGTTCCTTGACAACCTGCGCGCCTCGGGTCGCACGCTGATGGGGGATGTGGTGATCAGTTACCCCGTGCAAGGAATTCCCTACTACAAGGAGTTCATTGCCGACGTTCTGAAACTTCCCGGCGCGGCTGCGGCCACACCGCTGGTGGACACCTACGGATTGCTGCGGATGCCGTACCCGGGCGGACCCAACAAAGACGTCGTCACCGCGCAGGTGTGGGCGATTGAGCCAGAAACGTTCTCGCAGGTCACTGAACTGGATCGCACCATTTGGTGGAAGCCCGCAGCGAGCGCGCAAGAAGCACTGACGATGGCGGAAGACGACCCACGTCGCCAACAAGACCTGAGCGGGCTCTATGAAGATGCCAAAGTGCTGCGCGACCGCGCCACTGGTCGCCCGGGTGCACTCTTGGGCATGCACGTCTCGATCGTCAATCAGCGG
Organism: Phycisphaerales bacterium UBA966; assembly: GCA_002292895.1. GTDB lineage: Bacteria > Planctomycetota > Phycisphaerae > Phycisphaerales > SM1A02 > UBA966. The sequence goes on along the minus strand of DBCE01000150.1, from coordinate 3,462 downwards.
CAGCGCGATGGCAGCTATCGACCACGCAACTCGATGTGGTGGATGCCCAATCATGAGATCACTGTGACGCTGGTGCCAATCAGTGAAAAAGGCACTGTTTCACAGTCCAACAGCCGCGTCTTCAAAGTGGTCAACGAAGTCATGTCCGGCGTGTTTCAAGTGGATAAGAACCGCGTATTCATTCCACTGAAAGAAGGCCAAGAGCTGCTTCGATTGGACGAAGCACCCATCGTGGATACCACGGCAGTACCGGATGCCTCTGGCAACTATCCAGTGATCGGTACATCGCCCGCGCGCGCCACGCAGATCTTGGTGCGCGCCAAAGAGGGCGTGACTCCCGATGAATTGCGCGTGCAAGTTGCAGAAGCCTACGAACAGTTCTATTTGCAAAAGTCCGCCGATCCAAACGTGCGCACTCGACCGCCCGCCGCAGAGTATGTCTCCATCATGACCTGGGAGCAACGCCTGCGCGACCTCATTGCACCGGTTGAGAAAGAGCGTCAGATGATGCGCATCTTGTTCTCGATCACCTACCTCGTCTGCGCAGGATTGATCTTGGCGATCTTCTGGTCGATCGTCAGCGAAAAGACGCGCGACATTGGCATTCTGCGCGCGATCGGCGCAAGCCGCATGGGCGTACTGTGGATCTTCCTTCGCTATGGACTCACCATTGGCATGGTTGGTTCAGGCGTCGGAATCGTGCTGGCGTGGCTAGTGATTCGCAACATCAATGCCATTCACATGGCACTGGGAAACGACGCGCCCCCGTGGCTCTATGTCACGTTCTTCCTGCTTGCCGCCGGCTCCGCTGCACTCACCGTGCGCGCGCTGACCCGGTCACGCATCTTGAGCGTCCTGCTGTGGACGGTGGCCACCCTTGCCCTGGTGGGCATCGGTACTGGATTGGTCTTGCATCGCGGCTTCCTGATTTGGGATCCAGCGGTCTACTACTTCGCCACCATTCCAAGTGAAATGGACTGGAACAATGCATGGATCACTGCCGTTGGAGCCATTGTGTTTAGCGTCCTTGGAGCGGCGGTACCCGCAGCACGCGCCGCAGATATTGATCCGGTGCGAGCGCTTCGTTACGAGTAACTGAACCCCGACTGACTGAAACCTATGACCATGCATCCGCATAGCACCCCGCCCCACGCCGCTGAAGGAGTATTGCTCTCCGCGTGCGATGTTGTTCGGACCTACCGCATGGGGCGTGTGGAAGTGCCGGTCCTCAAGAGCGCGTCGATTGATGTGAAGCCAGGTGAATGGGTGGCGATCTTGGGTTCAAGTGGCAGCGGTAAGAGCACGCTCTTACACCTCCTTGGTGGACTTGATCGCGCGGATTCCGGAACGGTCACCTTTCGGGGCGAGCATGTCGGCGGCTACAGCCAATCGCGCCTTGATCGCTATCGCAATGAACACATTGGGTTCGTGTTTCAGTTCTATCACTTGTTGCCGGAACTGAATGTCTTGGAGAACACGCTGCTTCCCGCCACCATTGGTATCGGGCGGTTTGAATGGATGCGCCGCCAAGGCGAGATTCGCGACCGCGCACGCATGTTGCTGGATCGATTTGGACTTTCGCACCGCTTCCGCCACCGGCCAGCAGAGCTCTCCGGCGGCGAGCGGCAACGCGTTGCCATTGCGCGTGCCCTGATGCACAATCCGGACGTGCTGCTTGCCGACGAACCCACGGGAAACCTGGACGCCAAGACCGGTGACACCATCCTGGACATGATTGCCGAACAGCACCGTGCCGGGCTGACCGTGGTGATGGTCACCCACGACCAGTGGATTGCCGCACGCGCCGATCGCACCGTACATCTTGTTGATGGACGCGTCGCCTGAAGTACCTACAATGCCCGCATGAAGCGAAGTGCCAGCCTGACCACCGCCATGCATGCCCGCGCGTTTATGGCGTTGGCCGCGTGTGCAACGTTGGCTGCATGCACGCGCAATCCGTATGAAGATCCCATCTGGTACTGGGCGCCGGAGCCTGGCTCCACGCTGGTCCCGCGCGTCCAAAGTGGTCCGCGCAGCTTGGCGATGTTCCGAGGAGACAACGGCGCGCCGCTCGATTGGTACGCGCTCTCCAGCGGCATCCGCTGGGCGGACATTGTGGTGGTTGGTGAACAACATGACGACCCCAATGCGCACGGTGTGCAGCAGGCAATTGTTGATGAGGTGTTCGCCATGTGGCCGGGCAGCGCCGTCTCCTTGGAGATGCTGGAGCGGAACGAGCAGCCGATTGTTGATGCATATCTCAACAACCAAATCACCGTGAAAGAGTTCATCGACCGCACCGAGTCACGCGACTGGGC
>DBCE01000150.1:0-984 GCA_002292895.1 Phycisphaerales bacterium UBA966 | reverse complement strand
AGATCAGGCGCTCTTCTCTATTCCAGAGCGCGATCCACCAGTCTCGTACCGCGAGCGATTCAAGGCGTTTATGAGTGGCAATGGCGCAAACGCTGTTGATGAAGAGAAGCTTGATGCAGTACTGCGGTCGCAGCGACTCTGGGATGCCACGATGGCGGATTCGATCGTGCGCGCCTACCACGCAGCGCCATCGGGTGGCAAGATCGTTCATCTGGTTGGTCAATTCCACTCTGAAAACGATGGCGGACTGATCAGCGAGATCCAAGCACGCGCGCCATTCGCCAATGTGCTCACTGTCACCGTGCAGCGCGGCGAGACGCTGGCGCTTCGTACGGAAGACAAGAACAAGGCGGACGTGGTGATCTACGGAGTGAACCAAGCGCCTGCGTGGCGCAACTTCCAAGCTGGCCAGGAAACTGCTGCGCCGGTTGGGCCAGCCGCGGCGGAAGCAGTCATGCCGACTTGGGGCTTCGCGTACTAGGGCAACGACCGGCGCTCGAAATACTGCCTGAGCGACACGCGCAACGTCACAGACCCGAGCGACATCCGCGCCGGTGGGCGCTGATGCACGTCATCAAACAGTGCGAGTGCAAATTTACTTACTGAGCAACTTGTTCAAGTCGGCCTGTGAGTCAACAACCTTGAAGAGCTTGTCCATCTTCATCATGGCCATCAAACTCTTGAGGTCCTTGTTCAAGCCAAACAGAACTGGCTGTGCGCCAACGGCAGCCGCTGCATTGCGGGCGCCGATGAACATGGACAGTCCCATGGAACTCATGAAGGAGACGGCGCTGAGATCAAGGACCAAATACTTGATGGTCTTGAGCTTCAGGTATGGGCCGATGTCCTCTTGGATGATCGGCGTTTCGCGCTGACCGATGTTCGGTCCGGCGAACTTGATCGAAACCAATGGGCCGTCCCATGCAACTTCAGCGAGCGGAGTCTTCTTGCGGGTGGGTGGGAGTTCCATGTGAGTGGCGGATT
>DBCE01000023.1 GCA_002292895.1 Phycisphaerales bacterium UBA966 | reverse complement strand
CGTCCGGCCCGATCATCGGCGGCGGTGCCTCGATCGGCGCGCTTGGTCCAAGCAGCGACCAAACACCAACCTTCTCGCCGGGAACATAGATGCCCGAAGTGACTTCAATTTGTCCGCGCGGCGTATCGATTCCAATGCCGATAGTCCAGGCCTGCACATCGCCAACGAGTGGCTGCAACACCGGCTGCACCATGGCGAGCATGCCTGCACCCTCGCCTGCAATGGACTTCTGTAGCGGACCAGTCAGAATCACCACGGAGATATCCGTCTCGCCCAACTGATCCATCGCACCTCGGAAATCGCTCTGCTCCGGCAACTTCGCTTTGCGCTTGCCATCAAGGGCCAGCAACGCATCTTCCAGTCCGCCAGCGTCGGTGGATGCCAAGAACCGCGATCCATCGCGGCAGTAATAGACCTTCTCTGCATTCTTTGCAAATGACAGATCCATTTCAACACCCATCGCTCCCCCGCGTCCATTCCGCTTTGCGTCGGACTTTTGCAAATTGAGTACTTGCACCTCGCGGCCAGCAATGTCTTCCTTCTCAACCGTCACGCCATCCTTCTTCACGGACTCAGCAATGACTGCATCAAACAGCTTGGCCATGCCATCCGCCTTCGCACCCCAATCTCCGTAGACCAGGGCGTGTGATTGCTCAACATCAAGCTCCTCATCGTGCACCGTAAAGAGAGTCGTTCCGCCCACGGCCGGCCAATCTATCGAACCCTCTGGAATGCCCAGTTCCTTGAGGCGATCTTCCATCGCATTTTGAGCACCACCGTCGGTGCCGAGGACTTTGGCCATTGGCGCCGTCTTCAGAAACGCCTGAATCGGCGTGTTGTGCCAACGCTCAACCGTCTGCAGCAACTGATCACTAGAGACGATCACGTAGGTGGTATCGGGGGCTATCGCGCGCATGGGCATGGGGCCGTCGGCGGCGCATGCCTGCGGCGACAAGAGCGACACAGCCAAGGCAACCGCACTGGCGGCAATGATGTTGATATTGATGTTCATGGTGTTCAAGTGCTTCAATTACTTGTTTGGCGAATCAGAACCGGGCACGGCACGCGGGGCCATCGCCGCGGGCTTGGATGAACCGTCCTCAAGTTCACTCGGCGGACCTGGCTGCGGACGCGGCGGGGCTGGGTGATAGAAGTGCCCAGAGTTTGGGTTGTTCTTGTCAAACGCAAACGCCTCGCGATGACGCACAAAGTCCTTCACGTATCGAGCAGGGATAGCAAAGCCAACATTCTCCCCAAGACTGATTTTCATGTTGGTAATTCCCACCACTTCGCCGCGCATATTGAAGAGCGGACCACCAGAATTGCCGGGATTGATGGGCGTATCGGTCTGAATGTATGTGCGCCCGTCCAGCTGCATGGCGGGCACACTGACCACACCTTCCGTGAGGGTTCGCTCCAGACCAAGTGGGTTGCCGATCGCAAAGACACGCTGCCCTGCATCAAGGGCATCGTCAGCCTCCACCGGAGCCACAGGGAACGGCTTGCCGTCGGGGCTCTTCAGTTTGATGAGGGCAAGGTCAAGCGAGTTGCAGACCGCCTCAATCTCAACGTCTTCAATATCCGTGCGCTTCAAACTTCCGTCTGCTTGACGCACCCAAATGGTGGCCCGCAATGATCGCTCGCCTTGAATGACGTGTGCGTTAGTGATGGCAAATCCGTCCGGACTAATGATGACTCCAGAGCCAAGACCGCCCGGGGTACTCACCTTGATCACCGAAGCACCCAAGCCTTTCGCAAGCTCCTTCGGCGGCAGCGTTGGCAAGTCCTTCGCAATGAAGAAGAGTTGTGACGCATCGGGCTGTAGCGCGGCGCCAGCATCTTCACGCGTCACGGAGTCAACCTGTTCCATGTCCAACTGCACCACATCGGCGCCAATGTCCACCCAGACCGCGCGATCGGTCTGCTTCAAGATCTTGCCATCGATGGACGCCCCGCTTCGCAGTTTGACCACATCCCCGGATGCGATGGTTGCGACAGCGACAGCAAACACAGGAACTATTGATCGGAAATTGATTTGCATGGTTCGATGACCTCTCCGGGAAACCTTACCATATGCACCTCGCGCGGCAGCCGCACGCGCGTCACCTCAGGCCGAGTAACCATCATGAATATCCGCCCTCACCGCTCCTCCGTCCGGTTCGCCAGCGCCAGCCTCGCTTTCCTGACCATCAGCGCCGCTGCATTGGCCGCCGACGACATCGCCCGCCACTTTGGATTTGGCGCGCTTGAAGTTCTGAAAGTCGATCCGAAGGCTGGTCCCTTCGTGATTGCCGACATGAATGGCGACGGCCTGGAAGACATTGTGGTGATTGACAATTTCAAGAACCGCATCGACGTCAACTTCCAGAAGAAGGGTGCCAAGCAAACCGACGAAGCCCCAGCCGTGCGCGGCGTCAACGAGTTCCCGGAACACTGGCGCTACAAGCGAGAGAGCGTCACTGTTGATCGTGCAGTGGAGGCCGTGGTCGCCTGCGACTGGGACAACGACGGACTCATGGATATGGTCTATGCCGGCAACAGTCCGCCGGGAGTGGTGTTCGTGCGCCAGACCGAACCGGGTCAGTTCAAAGTTGCACGCAAGCAGACCATTCGCAATCTTGGCTCAAATCCCAACGGGCTGGCGGTTGCCAATCTGGTGGGCGGAAGCGCCAAGGAACTTGTCAGCATTGTTGATGGCAAGATTTCCATCTGGCCACTGGACAAAGACACCACCGGCGCTCCCACCGAACTCAGTTCCGGCGGAACCCGTGTGGTGGCTGTGATCCTTGAAGATTTCGACGGCAACGGAACCACTGACATCCTGGGAGTTGTTCCTGAAGATCCCGCTCCGGTACGCGCCTGGTTCACCGAGCGCCAAGGCGATAAGTTGTTTGTTGGTCCGCAAGTGCGCTTTGAGATGCCCGCGGTGCGTGAAGTCTGCGCCGTGCGCCTCCCCAACGCCGCAGCGGCCCTGATTGGTGCCGTTGAGCGACCCACCAAGCGAGTGACCTTCAATCGCGTGGGGCGCGGCCGCATTGAAGGCGCTGGCTCCCGCGACTCCAGCTTGGTGACTTGGAGCTTTGAGGATCCGCAGAATCGCAAGCGACGCACGGTGTTTGCCGACGTCAACGCGGATGGCATGACCGATGTGATGGCCACCAACACGTTGGCCAATGCTGTGATGACCTATCGACAAGAGAAGGCCAAAGGACTCAGCGCCCCGGTGGCAAGCCCATCGTTTGCTGATCTTGACGCCATCGCCGTTGCACCAACCAAGGACGGAGCCATTGTCTTCAGCCTCTCAGAGAAGGAAGGCGTTGTCGGCCGCAGCGAGACCGGCCGTGATGGTTCGATCGGATTCCCGCTTGCAGTGCAGTTGGGCGCCGGACGCACCCCGGTCTCCATCAACCTTGTTGACCTCGGCGGCGAGCGCAACTTGGCGGTGGTAGCGAAGGATGGCAAGAACTTTGTAGTCGAGCTCGTGCCCGTCGATGTTCCGGTTGATGCCGCGAAGCGCGTGACCATCAACTTGGGGGCGCAGAGTCGATCGCCCAACGCTGTCTCCTCCGTGGACGCTGATCAAGACGGCTTGACGGATCTGTTGGTCTTCACGCCAGAGAAGCCGATGATCATGCTGCAAGCACAGGCCGCTGGGAAGGTGCCTGCTGACGCAAGCGCAGCAAGCGATGCGGTCAAGGCCACTGACAAGTCGGCGGACAAAGCCGCCAGCAAGCCTTCAGACAAGGACAAGGCGGCGGACACTGTTCCTGCGCCTTTCAAGGTGCTCGAATCGAAGGACATGGGCCAATTCGGTCTCGTCCAAGCCGCCACCGGCGACAACACACTCGTGGCCGATGTTGACGGCAACGGCAAGGGCGAACTATTGGTTGCCGATCGCAACTACGTGCGTGCCCTGCGCTACGAGCCCAAGCCAGCCAACGGCGCAAGCCCCGGCTGGCAAGTGGTCACGCAGATGAACGCAAAGAATCCAGATGCTAAGTTGGTCACGCTCACTTCACTCGGTGACCGCTTGGTGGCCGGCGACCGCGACGGCGCGCGCGCCATCATCTTTAATGCAGGCAAGGATTCCAAGTGGGAACAAGCGGAAGTGATTGAAATTCCCGGCTTCAAGTTCTCACAACTGGTGGCTGGCAAATTTGCCGGTGACGGTAATGACGGCCTGATTGCCGTTGGCGATGACAGCTTTGCACTCGTTCGCCTTGGCGGCGAGCGCATCGTCCTGGAAAGCGTTGGAACATGGACCAGTGATGATCCACGCCAAACTCCGCATGAGTTGGTGGTCGGCGATCTGAACGGCGATGGCTACACCGATGTGGTGGTTCTGGACGGTGGCGAGCAAATGGCTGATGTCCTCACCTTCAGCCAGGCCGAGCGCTTGCTGCGCGCGCTTGCATTCAAGGTCTTTGAAACACGCATGTTCAGCGGCGGTGATCGTCAAGAGTTTGAACCAAGTATGGGCGAAATTGCCGACGTCACAGGAGATGGTCTGAACGACCTGGTACTGCTCGCACATGACCGTCTCCTGATCTATCCGCAGGCAAAGGGCGGCGATACTGCCAAGTGAGTACTCCTGCCAGCGAATCCAACCGGACTGAGCAGCTCTTAGCGGTCTCTCGCAAACTCGCTGCCACTGGAGATCTGCAATCGATCCTTTCGGTGGTCATCGATGCGCTGCGCGACTTGCTTCAGGCTGAGCGGGCTACCGTGTTTGAGTTTGACCCAAAGTCGATGGAACTCTTCACGCAGGTGGCGCACGGCATTGGCCAAGAGAGCGGCGCTCCCAACGTCATCCGCATTCCCATGACCACCGGCATCGCAGGTGCCGCAGCAACGTCCAAGCAGATCATCAATATTGCCGACGCGTATGAAGACGAGCGATTCAATCGCGCCATCGATTTGAAGACCGGGTATCGAACGCGCACCATCTTGGCGATACCGCTCCTTGATCATGAGGGCGCGCTGGTTGGCGTAGCGCAGGTGCTGAATCGTCATAACGGAACGTTTACTGCCGCTGATGAGTCACTCGCCTCTGGCCTGGCTGCAAATGCCGCGGTCGCCATGAAGCGCGGCCGATTGATTGAAGACCGCGTGGAACGCGAGCGCCTTGAACGCGAAATGGACGTCGCCAAAGATATTCAGGCGGGCACGTTTCCAAAGGACATCACGCAGACGGCTGGGTGGGATATCGCTGGCGAGAGTTGCCCGGCAGAGTCCTGCGGCGGCGACGCGTACGACGTGATTGGTCTGCTCAATGGCAGTATTGCCTCGCCCGGCGATGAGCCTGACGAGTATGTGTTTGCCATTGCAGATGCCACCGGTCACGGCGTTGCCAGTGCGCTCTCAAGCGTGCAGATGCGCGGCATGTTGCGCCTTGGTCTTCGCCTGCGGCATCCAATTGTCAAACTGGCAGAGGAGATCAACGCGCAGTTGTGCGAAGACCTTCCCGATGGACGCTTCGTGACCGCTTGGCTTGCGCGCCTGGACTGCCGAACTGGTGCGGTCAACACTATTTCTGCTGGCCAAGGCCCCATTCTGATCTATAGCCGCGCCACCGACACGTTCGTCACTCAAGGCGCGGACATGCCGCCGCTTGGCGTTGTGGCCCTGCCCTACGCCGATGATGATTCGCAGCGCTACACCTTAGCCACCGGCGACATTCTGGTAGCCATTACTGACGGCTTCTATGAGGCCGCCGATCCAGCGCGAGTCTTGTTTGACGAAGATCGGATTCGCGAGATTGTTCGCGGCGCGCGCGACCGTACGGCTCGTGAAATCCTGGACGCCATCAAGTCCGAAGTACATGCGTTCACGCAGAACGCGCCTCTTGAAGATGACCAAACGGGCCTGATCATCAAGCGGCTGTAATTCAGGATCTTGCGCTCCTGTGCGTGCGCGTTTCCCGGCCACCCTTACTTGGCACGCAAACGCAACACCCCGTCGCGCTTATCCGCGGGGTCGGTCAGCGCATCACGGAACGGCACCGTCAATTTGGTCACCCCAAACGCTTGCTCATGGGCGTCCCAGGCTGCTGCACACGCGGGGAAATCCCCACGAGCGAAGGCCTCAACAGCGCGACCCACACTCTCTATCCAGCCCACTTGCGGATCCTCCACCAGCATGGTGTACAGATCAATGGGAATACTCTGCCCAACCACCACCACGCGCCCAAGTGAAACAATGGCCAGGCCCCCGGAATCACGAATCAATGCACGGGTGTTTCCACAGAACAGGATGGCGGTACCAAACTGCTTGTTGGCACTTTCCAATCGCGCCGCAAGGTTGGCACTGTCACCAATCACCGTGTAATCGTTGAGATCGGGGGGAGCTCCACAGTCACCAATGGTCACGGGACCAGTGGCAACACCAAGTCGAAGTGAAACCTTCGGAAGCGATTGCCGATCAGGGCGCTCGCCGATGGCTTTCACCACGCGCTGACATGCGCGACACGCCTCCGCTGCCAACTGCCCCTGCTCCGGCTCCGGTTCGAACGCGCTCCAGAAGGCCAACAATCCATCGCCCAAGAACTTGTTGACGTACGCACGGCGTTCGGTCAGTTCATTGGCCATCGCGGACATGTACATATTGAGCGTGGCAACCACGGCTTCCGAACCCAACTGCTCGCTGATGGTGGTAAATCCTGCAAGATCGCCAAACAGAATGGTGGCAGTCCGCTGCTCCCCGCGCATGGACAAGGCATCCGGATTGGCAGCTAAACGTTCAACAAGCTGTGGGCTAACTCGCGCGCGAAACTGGCGCGTGATGCGCGCTTTTTCACGCTGGTTCACCACCGCGGCAGTGGAAACGCTGGCAGCCTGCGAAGCAATAGCCGCAAGCACCGGCACCGCCACTGGAATCATCAGGTCATGAAACTCAAAGGCCCAGAATCCAGAGAGAAGTACCCATGCGCCAGCGATGGAAAATGTCACCGCCGTGCTGATACCTGCACCGGATTTCCACGCAATCACCGCACAGATCAGACCGAACACTGCCCCAATGAGCCATCCGCTCCAAGGCGGCCAGAGATAAACAGACTGACTCGAAATGACCATGTCCGCCACGGCGGCATGAAAGTACACACCGGGAGTCCGTGGACCATTGACGGTGTTAATCATGTCAGCCATGACTCCCGTGGCAATGAAGCCAACAAACACCAATCGGCCCTCAAGGCCATCGCGGGCTTCTGTCGCAGCAGCGGCAATCTTCTTGCGCGATGCCGGGATCTCTTGATCAAGTCGCCACCATTCACGGTACGTACCAACTTGCTTTCGCTCAGCGTCCGTGGCGTCCTTGATATCACTAGTGCCGCGTACTGAAAGATCACCGGCAATGAACTCGCCCTGCTCTTTCACGGCAGCGCGCACCGCTGCATCCACGGGCACCAGTGTCATTGCCTCTGCCGGAATCGCCTGAGCGGCAGCAATATCTGCGCCAAGATCTCGATAGCGCTGCTCCTGCTCGGCAAGCAACTTACGCTGATTTGCAAGATCAATCAGTGCGCCAATGGCAATCACCCCGGTCTCGTCCCGCTCATCGGCCGACTCAACACTGCCGCCGATCGCCTCAAACATTTCAGTGGGCCAATCAACGTAGATGTGGCCACTCTCAAGCGGCAATCGACGCCCATCAGGAAACACCAATGCTTCTTGCTCCTCGCGGATGGAAGCTGGCGCGATGCCCATTTGCAGTAAGCCCGCCGCTAGACCAAACTGCGGCAACGATCCGTACGGGGTACGCCAGAATGGACGCACGCGCCGGTACTGACCATCGCTGTCCGGCGCACAGTTGACAAAGCCAACCCCTGCGGCGCGCTCCGCGAATTCTGCCATCGGGGGCGCGTCCATCGCAGAACCTTCGCCCTTACTTGCGGCCATAAATCGGGCCAATAGCGCAAATGCCTGATCACGCTCAAACGCCTCGTTCACAGAGTTTCGCTCAGCGAAGCGCTCAAGGGTTGCGTCCTGCTTGGTGAGTAGCAATCGATACGCCTGCGCATCAGCGGGCGGAGTGCCGGCGTTACGAAGGCGCAACAGTTCTTTCCATGCTGCCAGTTTCTTGAAGTTGGTGGAGCGCTCCAAGAAACGTTCGCGCCGGATACCTGAAAGTCCCGCCCGATCAGCAATGGACACCGGCTCAGCAGTGATGTCTTCCGCGATCGCGGCCACTAATGAGTTCAGCGCCTGACGCCCCTCCGCGGAAAGCCAGAGTGCTGCATCCAATCGGCCTTCGTCCATGTTCACGGCCAACACGGTTGGGTTGCGCGCAATGCCAGCAGCCAGCGCTGAATCAGCCGTTGCCGACTGAACATCCGTGAACAACACGTCACTTGCAACGGTCCGCGCACCAGCAATGGCAATCTCATCAAACGCTAGTGCCAGCACGTCGCGCGACCAGGGCCATCGACCGATGGTGTCAAGGGCTCGATCGTCGATCGCGACCAGCGCAATACCTTTACTGAGTGGCTCCGGTACGCGCCGGGCGCGCAGGAATCGCTGATCTTGGCTCCACCACTCAAATCCGTCCAACAAACCAGCCATGCCAACCGCGATAACCGCGAGGGTGGCGGCAAGGCCAGCAAACAACACGATTCGGGTAGAAGCCTTCACTCGCGCGAGTGTAGCGATCGGTCACTTCGGGTTGCGGACAATATCTTGCGCGCTTGCGGCGCTTCCGGCAGCACGCGCGGCGGCTGCGTTAGCCAAGATTGCCTGCGTCTCCGCCCCAGCGGCGGCCGCTTGCGCACGAGCAACATAGCCACCCATACTGCGTCCAAACAGGCGACCCGCATTGGTTGACGCGGTCTGCTCCATCTGCCGAGCCTGCTGGACTGAAGTATTCAATTGCGCGGCGATGGCCAGCGCCTGCGAACGCGCGTCAGAGCTTGAAATTGCCGCATTCGCAGCCGTTTCGGTCTTCGCCCGCGAAGAGAGCGCCTGAGCAACCTCATCAAAGAACTGCGCCTGAGTGGCAAGCGCGGTGGTGGTGCCGTCGGCCGTCTCCACAGCCTGCCGACGCAATGCCGCAGCGGCCTCGAACTGCTGACGGTTGGTGCCAAACTTGTCAACGTCTGGTTGAAGACGCGCCGCGTCTGCTTGGAAGTTGAGCGCGCGAACGGATTCAGTCTTCGCTGTTCCTGCTGATCGAACTGCACTCATCGCTGCCGCACGCGCTGCGTTCGCTGATGCCGTAGTCGCATTACTCTGGATGGCTGCGCCCGGCACATCCCCACTCTGTGCGGCCGCATAGGTACGCAGCAGTCCCGCGCCCGCCGACGCCTCGTGCGCTTCCGCCAAGACGCGCGAATCCCTGGCGCCGACAAACGCCCGTTCTGCATTTCCTGCCGCTCCTTGGGCGCCATCAAACGCGGCAACCATCTGCGTGCTGACCGTCGCCATTTCGTTCAATGAACTCACCGCCGACTGCGCAGTCAATTGCGCCGCAACGGCTTCAGATGCAGCGCCAGCGGTAAAGCGCCCGAACGCCAGCGCACCCGCTTCATTCGCCGTTGTGTAACGAGTTTGACCCGAAAGCAAGTCAGCCTCTGCCTGCGCGCCAAGATTGGTGTTTGCTGCGAGAAGCGAATTGATGTTGCCGGCAATGTTTTCTACCCGGTGCTGCTGGGCAACCAATACCAAGGACGCCACCAGGCGCTGCGCAGCCACGGCGCGCGAACTGGCATCAGCCGCATCGGCTGCACTCAGTGCCGACGCACGAGCAGCGATTCCAACGACCTCCGCGGAAATTCCAAAGCGAACGCTGAGTTCTTGCGTGACATCTGAGAGTTGCTGTGCCGCCGTCGCCGCTCGCGTCGCCAAGTCTGCGCGACCCGCCGCGTCCGAGGCACCCATATCGATATCAACGCTCGCAGCCAGAATTGCATCAATGGCCACGGATGCTTGCTCAGTCAGTCCCGCCAAGTCGCGCGGAACCACCGCACCCGCGAGAAGCTGCTCCAACTCTGCAGCGCCACCAGATACGCCAAGCGAAGATCCGTCCTCGGCACCCTTGAACGCGCTATCCATGGCATTCAACGAATCAATGATCGCGTCACTGCCCAGGTAGCGCTCATTGGAAGTGGATCGCTCCAAACCAGCAATCCCTGCATCCATTTGGTCGGCTGCTGCATTGAGCGCCTGTAAATCGGAGCGAATCTGCTGCCCGGTGGCCGCTGCTTGTCCGTTCTCATCAAGCGCACGCGCGTACAGCTCGCTGGCTGCATCAAAGGCGGACGCTTCTTCAGCAGCAGCATTGACTGCGTCATTCGTTCGTGAGTCAACGACGATGGCGGCTGCAAGTGCGGCATCCGTTTCAGCAAGCGTCCGCATGAGGAAGGCTGAACCCACCCCGGCCAAGACATCTTCGGCCTCGTAGGCCGCGTCCGCAAGTTGGCCACCACGGAGTGTTACACCACTATCAACGGCAGCCCATTGACCGACCAATCGAACGCGCTCTGAGAGCAGGCGCTGATACAACTGCTCAACCAATCCAAATGACTCGGCGCGCAGATCGTCGGCAGCAGCAGCCCGCGCTGCCTGCACCGCGCCCAATGCCGCAACCGTTTGGTTCAACGACCCCGTTGCAGCAACGAGCCGTGCCAGTGATTTGTTCGCCAGCACCGTCATCTGCGCGGTGGGGGATGCAGCACGCAACTGTTCAACCAGACCATTGAGTCGAAGCAAGGCTTCCTGAGCACTTGCCGCCACGTCGGCAATGCCGCCGCCCGACTGCACCATGGCGCTGAGCGAAGCGACCGCCTGTTGATACTCAGCCATGGCCGCCTGCGCGCCCGGGCGAGTGGTTTGGTCCATGGATGCAATCGCTGCTTCCAAGTCGCCCCGATCAGAGTCCATGGACGCGCGCTCGCCCACCGCTGCATCGTGCGCCTCACCCATCGCAGTGATGGCCCGTCGGGCTTCTTCTACAAGCTGCAGCAGCGGGTCATTCGGTTCACCTTGGCCACCAGATGGCAACCGCAGCAGTGAAGTCTCTTCTTGCCCGCCGATCCCGCCCAGAATCGCGCGGATCGCTGCCAGTGCGTCGGATGCCTGCGTGCGTTCATCGTCAAAGATGCGGAAGTGCGTCTCGGCGGCGGGCTTCACAGAATCACCCACACGCGCGGCACGCTCGTCGAACGAGGCGATCGCATCGTCAGCAATCGCGCCCTGCTCGCGTGCCGTGCTTAGCGCATACTCGTGTGCCTCGAGCGCCTCATTCGCCTCATCGCGGCGCAGCGAAGCCAAGTTCTGCAACGCAACGAGCGCATCGCGCTGCGCGTCCATCGCTTCCAGTTGGCCGTCCGCCTGCAACAAGTATTCAATTGCCTGGTCGATATTGGCATTGGCAACATTCACTTGCGTTTGCACGCGACTCACCACGTTGTTGTCGCCGCCCGCGCGACCAGCAGCCTTCTCCGCTCGCGCGGAAGTCCTGTTGGCGGTGGTTGCCTGCGCAGAGCTGCCGGCTTGCGATGGTGCGGCACCGGCAGCGGCGTTTTGGACTGCCTCGCCTTGCGTTGTCGTTGGTAATCCCGTGCCCGAAGCCGGCGCGCTAGCAGCGACCACCGCGGAATGCGCTGGATTCTGCAAGCTTGAAGAACTTGCCGCGTCCCGTGACATTTGCACCGTGGTGTTGTTGAGCGAGTATTTCAACTCGATCGCGTTGATGGCATTGCGTCGCGCACCCAAGACCTCCACTTGCTTGAGCGGGCCGGTGGCAACTGCAAACTCCGTACCGCGCACAGCCAACGTGGTGCTTGGCGTCACCACTTTGAAATCATTGGACAGCCCCACCTTGTCAACTTTGAAATCAGCGCGACCATGTTTCACTGCCGCAGCTGTTCGCAGAGTGTCGCCATCTTGCACGACCGTTGGCAGTTGGAACAATGTTCCAGCATCAATCAACGCCGTGGCGTTTCGACCAACGCGCATCGCTGCATGCGAACGCAGACCCGTGCGAACTTCCACACCCGGCGCGACAACATCATTTACTTTGGCGTCCTGCCAAGGACTGGTTTCATTGGCACGCCATTGCACCTTGCCGGAAACATCAATGAAGACCGCACGCAACGGGTCGCCCGCGGGCGCTTCCGTAGCGGCTGGATCGACCGCTGCGTTTGTGGCAACTGCCGCAGGGGCCACGGCTGCATCCTGAGCCAATGCAGCCGACCACACCGCCCCAGAGCTCACCGCGGCAAGCAGCAGCGACGTGATGCGTACGAAACCCACGCTGGCAAATTGCTGTGGCAACACCCTGGTCGAACGGATTCGGTCATTGTGCGCTGAATAAGGCACGATCATCTTTCGGTTGATTTCGTTACGTCCCACAGTACCCCTACGCGCGTCACCTTGGGCAAGTGCGACCGTCCTTGCAAACAGACCAAGAGGCACATCCATCGTCCAATTCCAAGAACCCATAAGCAAGTGAATCGACGCTGAACAGTCACAGTTTCACCGTACCCGAGATGGACTATACGACCGATCTAAGTGACTTTCTAGCATAATCTTCTGTCAATATTGCACTTACGGCACCTCACTGGGCTCTGGAGCAGGCGCGCTTGGGGCGGTGAATGCCGAGTTCGGCAGCCCAAACTCCACGGAACTTTGGTCGAGGAGCTGATTGGGCGCTCCGGCGGGGATAACGCCCTCGCCCGCTGAGCCGCTGGTCGGTGACTCGGCAAGCGCCAAGGCCTTGCCCGATTTCTGGACCCGGGCGAGGCGATTGATGAAGTCAACGAATTCTCGACCCGAAAGCGACTGGTTCTCGGTCCGAAGCGGAATCACGTCCATGAACACCAGTTCCTTGGTGGCGTAGCGCGGAATCGGCCCCATGACCCGCATGGTCAGTCCGCCCTTGATCCCCACTATGCGACAGGCTGCCACCGAGATCCATCCAATCTGGGCGCTCTCGTCGGCGGGTGGATTCCATCCGCTCCCCACCCACTGCTTCTGTCGCGCAACGGCCACGCGACCTTCATAGGTGCTGGAGAGATCCGCGCCGTCTGCAAAGACGATCAGCCCGTGCAGCGCGTCGTCGTTGGTGACCACCATCTGCTTCTCCAGTGCATCAAGGAAGTCAAGTTCCTGCGCCGAGCGCGGGAATTGATCCACAGCACTGTCTTTAATGCGAGCGCGCTCACACCCCATTCCACAGCACATGAGTAACACACTGACAACGCACATGGTGATGACACGATCAGAACGCATACGTCGCTCCAACATAGATGAATTGGCGCGGCTGGCTTTCCGTATCGGTGAAGAGCGGCGTATTGGGTACAAAGACACCGTATCGAAAGCTTGTATTGAGATCGCCAAAGATGCGCACATCAATATTGAAGTCATACTCGCTACCCACCAGGTTTGATCCACCAAAGTTGGTGGGCACTGAGATGGGCGCGTCCGCATCAAATCGCGTGTACAGGAATGCCGTACCGCTGAAGCGCGTTTCACTGAGACCGTCGATTCCCTTGAATGGATTGAAGGACAGAGTGAACGAAGGAATGACCATGTTGGACGCTTCCGGCGCGAGCACCAACCCGGTATTCACATAGCCAAGTGAATTGAATGCCGTGTCGGTCTTTCCGGGCTCGATACCGCCGTACGTGTTCCCAGAGTCAAGCCGATACACCGATCCAGAACCCGCAAGCATCTGGAAATCAACACGTGCGTCGCTTGAATCACGCGCTAACCACGAAACTCCGACAAGCCCTGCTTGGGCAAGAATCGGCACCGTCTTCTGCGGTCGTCCCAGTTCATCGGGTGGGAGGCTCGAATCGTGCTTGATTGGGTCGGAGAGTGTGGTGCCCGTCTCCACAGCAAACTCAATGCGATAAATCCAATCGCCGCCAATTGCGCCGTTGATTCCCGTGCCCCAATACTGACTTTCGTAGTTGAATTTGGTCTCCACCTGAAAGTCAGCCGGTACGCCGCCCGGCAACATTTCCGTCTGCCCGGCGTTCTGGTCCCACTGCGCGAGGGCATATGCAAAGGGAACATGCGCGCCAAGCTTGCAATCCACTTTCCCGCCCAAGTAGAAGCGATCGGTATTGGTGTCGTAACCAGTACGTGAAGTGTCCCAGTCAATCGTGTCATGACCGGCGGTGATGCCCGCAAGTCCACTCAGCGCTACCGCTCCAAAGCTGGCATCCGCAGTGGCCGCATACATGTAATCCGCAAGCGTGAGACCGTTCGCCCACATGACATACTGGCGACCGATGCGCGCCTTGGCGGTCCACTCACGCGTCGCGCCATCCTGAGCGGCCATCCAATTGCTGAGATCAATTTCCGCCCAATAGATCTCTCCGATCGGCACCTGCCAACCCTCGCCCGAGGACGAGAAGTCGCCGATGGTGTTCCAGTCGTTGTACTCAATACGCAACCGGCCAAAGAATCGGGCGTAACTATCTATCTCCACGCGACCATAGAGGCGCGCGTCGTAGGTATTCAAGTACTGCGCTTGGCTTGAGGAGTCATCAACCTCACTGAATCCGTAGCGAAAGTAACCGCCGTAGTCCATGAGGATGCGTTCGGCGATGGGCGTATTGGCAAAGAACTCGCGCCGATACTCGGCGTCTTGAAAGTTGAGAAGGGTCTGTAACTGCGCGGCCGGGTCCGTGGCTGGACGAAGCGCATTCGCGAGATTTGCAGGAGTCTGCGCGTGTGCAAGCGAGGTGAGCGCGGCGGTGGCCAGCGCCACGCCGCAGCCGCCACTCTTCCATCGGTCGCTCCCACGATCCGTCATGGATGAATACGGTACCTAACTTGTCGCAGTGCCGTGCGGCGGGCGGTACGCTTGGCCTTCATGGACTTGGTCATCCTTGGAACCGGCGATGCGTTCTCCGCCAAACACTTCGGCAGTTCTGCTGTGGTGCTTGGAAGTGGAGGTCACGTGCTCATTGATGCCCCCGATGCCTTGATGCGCGCCTTTGCAAGCGCATCAGCCGCGACCGGAGTGAACATCGGACCCGGCACCATCAATGACATCCTGTTGACGCACTTGCACGGCGACCATGCCAACGGACTGGAGGCGTTTGGATTCTGGCGGTGGCTCGAATGGCGCCGCATTGGTCATCCCCTTCCTCGGCTGCACACCACCTCGCAGGTCGCCGAGCGACTGTGGCAACGCTTAGCCCCATCGATGGATCAGGGCGGCACCGCAACGCTGGCTGACTACTTTGAATTGCGAGTCCTACCGAAGACCGCCACCGCGCACATTGCAGGCCTCGCAGTGCAACACCGCATGGGGCGCCACACCGTGCCGACCTGCGGCTTCCGGATTTCCGACGGCAAGCGAACACTTGGTTGGAGCGGCGACACCACCTGGGACGCTGGTCATGTGGAATGGCTAGCCACCGCTGACTTCATTGTTCATGAGACCAGTCCAGCGCCGGCGCACACTCCTGTGGAGTACTTGAACGCCCTGCCGCCGGAACTGCGCTCCAAGATGGGCCTTGTTCACATGCCCGATGACTTTGATGTGTCATCGACCAGTATTCGCCTCCTCAAGGATGGCGAATTTATCACTATCTGAACACGCCCCGCCCGGCTCATCACCGAGCGGACATGACCACGTAACTCAACCCGTGCGGTCCGGTGTATTCCGCCATTGGGCGAATCAGGCGGTTGGCCGCCAGTTGTTCCATGCAGTGTGCGGTCCATCCGCTGATGCGGCTGACGGCAAACATGCAGGTAAAGATGTCAAGATCAATGCCAATGGAGTGATACGTGGTGGCACTAAAGAAATCCACATTTGGATAAATGCCCTTGGCTGCCACTTCGGCCTTCATGATGTCCTCAATCTTGGTGGACATCTCATAGAGGCCTTGATTCCCGGTATCAGTTGCAATCTGCTTGGCGAACGTCTTCAAGTAACCAGCGCGCGGGTCGTACGCCTTGTAGACGCGGTGACCGAAGCCCATGATCCGGTCCTTGCGGGCGAGGCGCTCCTTGATGTACGGCTCCACGTTGTCCATGGTGCCAATCTCATTGAGCATGTGCATCACTTCTTCATTGGCTCCGCCGTGCAGCGGACCCTTCAGTGTGCCAATGGCCGTGGTGATGGCGCTGTACATATCGCTGAGCGTGCTGATCGTGACGCGCGCTGCAAAGGTGCTGGCGTTGAGACCATGGTCCGCGTGCAGAATCAGGCACACGTCAAGGGCTTTCGCAACGGCAACCGTTGGGCGCGCACCATTCAACATGTTCAGGAAGTTGGTGGCCATGTCCATCGTCGCATCCGGACGAACCAGCGGCTTGCCCTTGCGATGACGATCAAAGTTTGCAACGATGGTTGGCGTCTTCGCCAAGAGTCGCACCGACTTGCGCCAGTTTGCCTCGGGCGAATTGTCGTCCGCTTCGCGGTCAAACATTCCCAGTGCCGAGACCAACGTGCGCAACATGTGCATCGGATGCGCGGTCCGCGGGGTCTCGCGGATCATCTGCCAGACCGCTTCGGGGAGGTCGTACTCAGCGCGCAACTCCGCGGACAGCTTGGCAAGTTCCGCAGCGTTCGGCAAGCGGCGATTCCAAAGGAGGAACACGGTTTCCTCAAACGTGGAATTGCGCGCCAGGGAATCGATGTCGTATCCGACATACTCCAGGACGCCCTTGGCGCCATCAATAAAGGACGCCTGCGTCTCTGCGGCGATCGTGTTGGCAAGTCCCTTGTCAAATACGGGGGCGGCGGTCATCGGTACGGCTCCTGAGGCGAGTGCGGTCATGGTGGATTACATACTCTACCCCACTCGTGATTCCAATTGCCACCGACCAAGCCCCACGCCGTACCCCGGTGGTGACGATCGCCCTGATCTTGACCAATGCACTGGCATACCTCGTCATGTTGCAGGCCATCCGGGGGTCCGACGACGGGATGGGTTCGTTTGTTTTTCGCTGGGGTCTGAGCCGAGCCGCCTTCGAATGGTGGCAGCCGGTCACCTACCTCTTTGTCCATGACAGCGGCAGCCTGTGGCACTTGGCAGGCAACATGATCTTCTTGTGGGCCTTTGGAAGCGCGGTGGAAGGTCGCATGCGCCACGGCGGGTTCTTGGCCTTCTACTTACTGGGTGGCATAGCGGCTGGTCTGGTGCAGATTTATCAAAGTGGCGCGCCGGTCATTGGTGCAAGCGGTGCCGTGTCGGCGGTGACGGGCGCGTTCATCGTGCTGTTCCCGCGTGCGCGCGTCTCCGTCCTGTTCTTGATCTCAGTGATTCCAGTGCCGGCCATGCTGTTGGTGGCGCTGTACTTCATGATGGACTTGTTTGGCGCGATGGGTGCGGGGCGCGGCGGTGTCGGATACCTGGCACACATCACTGGCACCGTATATGGAATGACGGTCACGCTGGCGCTGATCGGCGTGGGCGCCATCAAGCGCACGGACATGGACCTCCTCTATCTGTTGCGCCAATGGAAACGCCGCCGTGAGATGCGCGCCGCGCTGACTGGCGCGCAAGGCGCGGTTGGACCGTGGGCATCCGCCGGTAAAGATGGCGCCGAGCGCGTTGCGAAGAGTGCAGTTGGCACTGCAACCCCAGCCGCCCCGCCAAGCGCGGCAGCACTGGAACGAGCCGCAAAGCGAGCGCGCGACGACGCCAGTGCAGCGTTTGGCCGCGGTGACTTTATAGAGGCATGCATTGCCTACGAACGCGCGCTTGAATTGGCACCCGCAGCACCAGAAGCTGACGAAACACGCCTGATGCTTGCATTGATCCACGTGCGAAAGTCACCCGACAAACTCCGCGCCGCGCGTGCATTGGATTCCATTGGCGCTGCGCTGCCAGAACGGCTCCGCCCACTCGCTGATGCCCTGCGAACGGAATTGACCACGTGAACGGGCGCACCGCCGTGAAGATCTGCGGGCTACGCACTGCCGCCGATGCGCGCG
Source organism: Phycisphaerales bacterium UBA966 (assembly GCA_002292895.1). Taxonomy (GTDB): domain Bacteria; phylum Planctomycetota; class Phycisphaerae; order Phycisphaerales; family SM1A02; genus UBA966. Next base: position 2,476 of record DBCE01000023.1, on the reverse strand, counting down.
CCGCTGCCGATGCGGGCGCTTCCATGGTTGGGCTTGTCTTCATCACTGGCTCACCACGTTGCATCAACCGCGATGAAGCGGAGGAGATATTGCGCGCCCTGCCAAGCGATGTGGAGCCCGTGGCCCTTCTGGCAGATCCGGAAGACAGCGATGCGGTGTTGGCATGGTGGCGCGGCCGAGTGCAACTTCACGGCAATGAATCAGAAGAGACCTGCCAACGTATCGCTTCGCGCGGCTTGACGGTGATGAAGGGATTTGCTTACACGCCCGAGGACCTGCAGCGTTGGAATGCATGCAACGCCATCGACACGCTGGTGGTCGACGGGCCACGTGGCGGTGGTGGAGTTCCCTTTGACCACGCAGCGCTCGCAGCGCACATGGCGGGAGTTTCCAAGCGCGTCTTGCTAGCAGGCGGACTCACGCCAGAGAATGTGCACGCGGCCATCACCGCCGTACATCCATGGGGCGTTGATGTGTCCAGTGGCGTTGAACATCAACGCGGCGTCAAAGACGCGAAACTGATTGCTCACTTCTGCCGCGCAGCCGGCGTCACACCGCGACGCGTGCCGCCGCTCGGGTGACGATCCACTCAGAAATCTGTTGCCGCCGCGATGGCCAGCCCTTGCCGAAGCGCTCGCTCAGGAAGTGCTCGTAGAGCCCCATCAGTACCGCGTCGAACGTTCCGATCTGATCCAATCGCTCTTCCGTTTCCAGGCGCGGCGTCTTGGCGGCTTCGCTCACGCCTTGCAGTTTCAGCCCGGAAACAGCAAATCGATCGCCCTGCAACACGCATTCAAATTCCTGACCGTGCGCCGCCAAGAGCAGACCCAGTTTCCGTGGCCACTTGCCTGCTTGCAACGCCTTGGTTGCCTCCGGTGATTGCGTTGGAAGCGGCCCGCGCAATGACGCCTTGCCGCCCACGCCCCACGGGCATTCCACGTCGACCACCTTGTCGATGACCACTGCCACGGGCACTTTGGATGTTTCGATCACACCTTCGCGAGCCTCAGCGTTCCACCACAGCCACAGTAGAAAGACATTGCCAAGGAAGTCACGTGGCTCGCCGCCTGCAAGCGCCCACGGAACTTCCGGTCGCTTGGCGGCACGACCAGACTGACTCTCTTGTGCACGCGTGACCACTTCTGCTGGCGGCGCTGTGAATGCATCCGGCGCAGCGTCATCAAGGTCCGAAGTCATGCCGCGTGCTTCCATGATGTCTGCAGCAACACCGCCCGCAGAGCGGCGCGACAATTTGCATCCATAGGTGCTCTCCACCAATCCGCGCAACTCCTTAAAGGATGTGTCGCTGGTGACAGGCGCCAACACCGCGCCGTGCACCAAGTCAAACAGCACCGGCACCATGGTGATGCGGCGGTACTTACCCTCAGAGATCTCTTCCTTGCAACGCCGCTCTGCATCACCGCGAGCGTCGCGCCGCGCTACGCGGCTCAGACCTCCGCCCGCTGCTTCGTCTTCTTTGGTGCGCCGATCGTCCTCGGCCATGGAAACGTACGCGCGGCGAATCTCTGACGGAACCTTGGCGACATCCACACGCATGGCACAGAGAATGGCTCCACTGAACCCACAGTGCTTCCACGCGAAGTCCGAGTCGAATACATGTCGGCCCGTGCACCAACCGCTGGCGACACCCTCGTCGGAAAGACCACGCGGCTTCACCACGTGTTTACTAAGGAGCGCCAAGGCGCCCTCGTTGGCGTCATCGGGCAAATCGCCAGAGACAGCAAATCGCGAGTAAGAAACGGTTCCGTTACGAAAAGGCATGTGCACAGTGTCCCCGGAAACTGAGGCTTGGGATCCATAATCGACAGGTCATCCACGACAAAGCGGGCGGAGTGACTACCATTTCGGAACTGCCGTGACTTTCGACCTGCGCCGACTTCTCGACGAGCACCGCCCGGATGGCCATCGGCTATTCGCAGAGCATGTCAATCCACGCTTTGCTTCGGTATTGCGAACCATCGGTTTCGATCGATTCTTTGTGCGCGCCGAGGGGCAATACCTCTGGGATGCACAGGGACACAGGTATTTGGATTTCTTGGGTGGCTACGCGGTCTGCAATGTTGGTCGCAACCACCCCACCGTCAAGCAGGCACTCATTGACTGCTTAGACATGGACCTGCCATCCATGGTGCAGTTTGACGCCCCGCCGCTTGCAGGAATGCTGGCGCGCGAACTCACGCAACGCATCGGCCGCGGGCTTGATCGCGTGTACTTCACCAATAGCGGTACCGAAGGCGTTGAAGCGGCCATCAAGTTTGCCCGCGCTGCCACCGGACGCCCAGGAATTCTTTTTGCCGAACGCGGCTTCCATGGACTCACCACGGGTGCGCTCTCACTGAACGGATGCCAGAGCTTTCGCCAAGGGTTCGGACCGTTTCTGCCGGAAACTCGGATGGTGCGCTTTGGCGACCTTGCTGACCTTGAGGGCGCACTGCGGGCGGGCGACGTGGCGGCA
>DBCE01000156.1 GCA_002292895.1 Phycisphaerales bacterium UBA966 | reverse complement strand
CGCCGCGCTGGGCCTGTACGGCGCTCGCTGCGCGAGCGTCGAGTCCCTGGGGTAACGGACGGCTCGCCTGCGGCGAGCGTCCGGGCGGCGGGGATTTATGTTGGTGGGCGTTTTGGGTAGTTCCAGCGCTCGAGGGTGCCGCGCGGCGCGAACCACACCCAGTCGATATTGGGGTGATCCTCCTGAACCTGCACGTCGGGGTTGGTGGAGGCCAGCGCCTCTTCCGGCTGTCCGACGAACGTCGGAATACGCCGCGTGAGGTCGCCGCGGTCATCTACGCCGTCGCGACCGACGGACCAGATGCGGAAGCCGTCGCCATCGTTTGACATGAGTACTGGCTTGCCGGACCACGGATCCTCGGGAACGCTTTGCATGAATTCCGGCACCAGGTTGGTGGCATCCACCGGCCACGCGCCGTGTACGCGACGGTAACGCTCGGCGGCGAACGCGGTGGCGGTGGCCAGGCACACGGCGCGATCGATGGCGAACGCTTTCGAGCCGCCTTGACCGAGCGTGGGTGTTAGGTACGCCACCACGCACCAGTGGATCTGCTCCTGTGGGTTCATCTTCATCATCCACAGTTCTTCGTCGGAGATGATTCCCTTGGCATGGTCCATCTCGCGCAGTGGCAGCGTGGCGTCCTCCTCGTAGCGCGAGATGAGGGACTCGTAGCGCTCGAGCGTCTCGCGACGGCCGGCGACGTACATCGCCGCGGCCGGGGCAATGACATGGCTCGCGGCACTCACTAGCCGATCGTCGAGGCCGCCTGAACGATCCGATCGAGCCCGAAGAGTCCGCGGAACATCGAGGAAGTTGAGCCTGCCGAGTTGCGAGGTCGTGGGTCTGAACAGTCCATCGCCGTTGCCGTCGTCGGTGTACATCCGCTGCACCAAGTCCGCGAACATCATTCGCTCCGTGTCCAGGTTGAGATGCTGGAGCGCGGCAGGAACGCTCATCGCCGCCGCCTGCATGCGCGCGAGTTGTGAGTCGGAGAGGAGTGACGGTTTCCACTCAAGCACGGCGGTCATCCGCTCGAGCGCCACGCGGCGGATCGCTCTGCCGACCAAGTCGCCCACCAGCACGCGCCCCTCTTGCGCGAGCACCGAGAGCGCTATCACGGCCTCCGCGTCGCGTGTGGCGCGTTCGCCGTCCCCTTCCTCTGCCGCCGCAAGCATGTCGACGGCCAGCATCCGCGCCGCCATGCGCAGGTTGGTGAGGTATGGCAGCCGCAGTTCGAGCATCGGGAACTGATCGTTGGATTCCTGTGACGTGGTGGTACTCGTCTGCGCTTGGTCCTTGCCAAACAGTCGTGCGTCCGCATCGCTCGTTGGCAATCCCACCGGGAATCCGAGGATGGGCTGCCGTGTCGCCTCGCGCATGGATGCAAGCGGTGCGCGCTGCGCTTGCAGCCATGCGCGCGCGGCGGGCCACTGCTCCTGTCCGGGATACGGCGCGGCGTCCACCGCCAAGGCGCCTGGCGACTGCCGAAGCGGATCATCCGCACCATGCACCATCACCACCAGGGCATCGCGTATTCCGGGCCATGCGGTGTGTTCGGGCGCGGTGACCGTCGGCAGCATCGCGCGGAGGCGCGCCACGGAATCGAAGCGGATCACGGGCTGCTTGAATGCAAGCCAGATGCCGAACGCCGCATATGCCAAGAACACCACCACGATGGTGCGTGCGGTCCACGTGAGGGTTTGTCCAAGCGCCCGGTCGAGCGGCGAGCGCTTGGCGATGGCACCATGACGCAACCGGCGCGCAGCCTCTTTCGGGTCACCGAACGAATCCACAGCTTGGCGCACGGACCTGCCGGCGGCGAGCGCTTCATCGAAGTGGGACGTGAGCTCACGCGAAACGTCCGTGCGTTCGTGGCGTCGCAGGCGCGTGCGCCGGGTGATGGAGTCCACCAGCGTGCGCAGTTCCTCGGGAAGCGCGGCGGGCGCCGTGCCTGAGCTGCATTGTCCATCGGTGCCGGTGGACGCAGATGCATTGTTGATGTGCGGTTCGCCGCTCATGCGATCACCCCCGGTCCAGCAAAGGTGAATCCAAGCGCACCCATCGCCGCGGTCAGGCGTCGCCACGTGCGCGTGTCCTCTGCGAGTCGCTTCTTCCCATCGGGCGTGAGCCGGTAGTACTTGCGCGGGCGCGGGCCGCTCTCGTCCCAGCGTGCCACCACGAAGCCTTTGGCCTCCAGGTTGTAGAGCATGGGGTAGAGCGTGCTTTGGCCCATGGCCAGCACGCCATCGGTGCGCTTCTCGAGCGCCTCGACGATCTCGTATCCGTACATCTCGCCGCGCTCGAGCAGTTTGAGGACGGCCACCGGGCCGGCACCGCGCAAGAATTCGCCTTCGATCAGGGACATCGTGGATCTCCTTCAGGCAGTGTTGTGAGAATCACTGAACTCCGTACCGCATACTATACGGCGCATAGTATGTAATGGTTGCAGGATTCGTAGCCCTGCATCGCGCCACGTGAGGTTGGGGGCGGCCAGCGAGAGCAGAGCATCACGGAGCTTCTCTTGGACCGCTTCGAGCCGGTGCATGTCCGAAGGTCCCCCTGAAACTGACCGTTTGAGAAGGACAGATTGGCGAGAATCTGGCCGTCTGAGAAGGACAGATGGATGTTGTGTATTGGGCTTTCGGTGACAGAGAGGTCTGCCTTCGGCGAGCGTCCCGGAGGGTTGTCTCGCCCGGGCGTTCAGATAGCAGAGGCTTCGGGAGTGGCGATTCGCTGCGTGAAGTCGATCGCGAGCTTGTCGATCACGGCCTGATAGTCCTGGTAGCTGACTTGTCCTTGCTGGGCTCGTAACGCCTTGATTTTGTTGGCGGCCTCGAAGAGTGCTTCGGTCATGCGAATGGTGCTTGGCTGGTAGTTGATTTTCAGGCGTGGCCACAATTGCTGCAGCGTGTCGCTCTGCGCCCAGTTGAGGAAGTTGCCGAGCCAGATGTTCACGCCGGTCTTGTCGTGCGTGTAGATCGTCTTGTAGTCCTCAAAGATCTGGAAGATCGAGATGGCAAAGGCAACCTGATGCATGTCTTGGGAAGATTTGATCGATAGATCGGGATACATCTCCGCCGGAATCGTTCCGAGATTTTCATAGTCGTGCGCGAGCCGGAGATTTGGCGTGATCCAAAGGTCCTTGATGATCTTGATGGTGGAAAGTTCCAAGGCCTTCTCGGTGGCGACCTCTTGGCTGCGTGCCTGGTGATACAGAGTCAATGCCACAAACAGACCGGCGCCACCGGTCAGCAGCATCATCAAACGGTAGACAGTGGATTGTTCAATGGGCTGATTCGGCACCGGGTCTTGACAGAGCAAGTACACGAAGAATGCGCTGAGGGCGATCATCGCCATGAGCAGATATCTGGAGAAGGTCATCGTCGTTATCCCTTGAGCATGATCCGTGGGTCCGAAACGAAGCGGGAGTCTAGGAACCGCGCCGGCTCAGCGCTTCCGCGTGACTCGTGCGTTCTCGGGCGTTCCTACGTGATTTCCCTGTTTCTTCGCGTGAAGAGTCGCACCTGCGCTGGACGTTGCGTCAATCACGGGCATGTTTCTGGCAGAGGTACTTCCCGGTGCCTCGGAGGTGTGTCACATGGGACAAGGGCTGCCGGCCGACAGACCTCGGCTGGGCATGGATCGGCTGCGTGCGGCCGATACGTGCTGAGGTTCCCGTTCCGAAGGATTCCCCGTGAAGTTAGAGCGTCCCGTTGTCGCCACCGCTGGTGTCGCCGCTGTCATTGCTGCCATCGCGGTTGCTGGGTCGACCGCGTCGGCCGGGTTTGTTTCGCCGCAGCTTTCGGTGGCTGTCGCCGTCTCCGGTGATGCCCCGCAGAGCTCGACGTCGACGTCCGGCTTTCGCAACGCCGATGGAACGTACCTCTACGACGGCTCCCTCACGTCGACCTCCAGCAGCAGCTGGTTCGTGAACTGGAACCTGACCGGCTCCGACACCGTGGCGCAGCCCGGCAGCCCCTCGATCACCACCAATTTTGCGGTCGGGAACACGGGCGATGTCGCTCGGACCTTCCAGATCTTGGTGACATATGAGGCGCCGGTGCAGGTGGCCCCGGACACGGGCTATGCGTGGCGGACGACTCTTTCCGGCGTGCTGGCCTCGAACAACGGCGGCGTGGCCTCGCTCGTGGGCCTGATTCCCTCGATGTTCCAGGGGCAGATCAACGGTACCGGCGTGGTGTCCAACAATCCGTCGGCTGCGAGCACGACCACCGCGTCCTTCTTCGGGACCTCCGTCAACGACTACGTGGGACCGATCCCGAACGGACCGAACATCGCCACCATCGGCTACCTGATGACGTTCTCGCTTTCGGCTCACAGCACGGCGGTGTTCAACGGTTCATGGGTCGGCACGGTGGTGCCGGTTCCGGCGCCGGGCGCTGCGGCGCTGCTTGGGTTGGCCGGTCTGACGGCACGCGGGCGTCGGCGGAGTGTGTGAAACAACGGAACTGATGTCGAGGCCCATCCCGTCAGTTCACGGACACACGCCCCATTGACCGAGCAGCAATCCGAGATCGCTGCCGGTAATCACGCCGTCGTTGTTGAGATCGGCGAGGCACGGACCGGAGGGGCATGCTCCCCAACTTCCGAGCATGAGACCAAGGTCGGCGCCGCCCACGATGCCGTCGTTGTCGATGTCGCCGAGGCACGGGGGAGCAGGGAACTCGATGATCAGCGCGCGACGCGCGTTGGCTTCAAAGGTGTCGTCGAGGCCGGGAAGTGGGCCGTCTCCGCCGCCGTAGAAGCAGGCGAAGTCGCCAGTGAGGTTTGGCTCACCTGGTAACCATGGAGACTCAGTCACTGGTTCGCCGGACTGCCAAAGCCAATCACCACTTTCGCGGCTCAGTCCAACCCACGGTCCGACGTTGTAGCCGGTCATGGTCCACATGTTGGTGAACGCTGCGAAGCGGCGGTAGATCCACTGCAACTCTGCTTGCGTCTCCATGGACACCAACTGCGCGCCGAGCGATTCCGCATAGACCTTCGCTTGTTGCCAAGTCACGCGTGTGGGGAGAATCACGGCGGAATAGGTCTTTCCGTTGCCACCTTCAGCGGTCGTCCATGTGGCCGTGTTGAGTTGCGGATCACTGTTGAATTCCACGAGCACGTTGCCAAACGAATCGCGATCGTCATTCCACTTACCGTTGGGATAGACGACACCCCAATTCTCGCTGCCAACATTGTTGGGTTCGCCAGGATTCCAGTTGGTGTAGCCGAGTGGTTCGCCGTTGGACCATCCCCAACCACCAGCAGGCTCCGCGGAGCCTGGCGCCTGCACCAGTCCGAAGGCGGTTGGGCCACCGAGGAACGTTGGGGTTGCGCGCGTGCGAATGAACTCACTCTCCGCGTCTGAAGTGATGGTTGCGGGGTAACCGCCGAGCGCGATGGCAGTGGCTTGCGCCTCTTCAAATGTCTTGCTGCCGTCGAGTGCGTACACCGCGTACCAGTGGTCGTTGCCGCCTTGCGATACTGGCCACTGCATGGCTAGGCCATCCGCGATTGGTGCCGGGTCACCGAGTGCGATATCGATTTCGCCAGTGCCGCTTACGCCCTTGCCACCGACGCGGATCAGATAGAGCTCGCCCGCCGTGCATGGAACGATGAGGCGTGAGGTGCCTCCGTTGCAGACGGAGTCGTTGTCATTGCAGGCAAGCGGTACTCCGCCGCACGAACCGTAGATGACAATATTGGTATCAAAGCCCGCGTGATTACAGGTGGAAACCGCCAAGCCGCCGTTCACTGGTGGCACAACGCGGAACCACACATCGTTGGTGAATAGGCCGCTCGTTCCAGGGTCTGCGCACTCAGAAATGAGGGGCGGGCCGTCGGTATCCGTGTTCAATGTTGTGAAGGGATAGCGACCGAAGCCGAGTGGGCGGGCAGCGTTGCAGTGGTCGTTCTCAGGGGTCAGGTTGCAACGCTCCACGGCGATGTTCACGCACAGTGAATCCCACGAAACGGTGCAGCACGCCGGATCAATGCCGCACACAATCGCGCAACATGCGGAGTTGGCGCAGCCGCTCGCGCTATGCGGCGTGTTGCACGGCTCACCAGTGCCGCAGCTTGGCGGCGGGCCGAGGTAGTACGGACCCTCAATGTAGGTGTTGCCAAAGACCACTGTTGTGCGGATGCGCGCAGTGGTGCCGGCGGGGAAGCTGGAAGGATCAAGGTCGCCTTCGATGGCGCCGATGGTGAGTTGGCTGCCGATGAATCCGGTGGCGTCGAAGGTGAACGTGGTACCGAACGGGGCAACAGAGGTGGCGTCGAGCGTGCCGGGCGATGATGAGAACGGCGTAGTGGTCACATAGTTACCGCTCAGGGTCCATGTCGTACCAAAGTCGGCGCGCCCGGAGCCGACGATTGATGCACCAGTATTGGCGATCATGGTGGCGGTGGTGGTGCTTAAATTCACATTGACCGGTACACACCCGAACACGCCGCACAGGAGCTGGAAGTCCAGGCTTCCGCCGCCGAAATTCAACTTGGAACCTGCCTTCATTTCGGCGAAGGTGAAGGGCGGCATGTTTGGAAGCAGCCCGAAACTACCGATGCCAGTGACGGGCACGATCATTGAGTCTTCACTGAACTGCGTGCCAGAACTATTGGTGGTGGTGATGCGCACCGTGACCTGCGCCGCCTGGCCGGCCGCAACGTTGTACGGCGCGGGTACTTCTGCATGGGCGCATGCAGTGACTGTGGCGGCGATAGCGAAAGCGAGTTGCGCGCAGCGGTGGTTGATCAGCACGAACAGATTCCTTGGGGTCAGGGTCGGTGGGTGAAGGCAGTAGTACGAGGTTATTGTGGATATGGTGGGGGGCAAGCCCCCTTACGGACGAATTCGTGAACTTTCGACCCCATCCGGCTCCGCTACCCTTACCGCCGATGGCACAACCCACGCAATCGCAGGACGAAGAACTCGCGGGGGAGCTTGAGATTGGGTCGCCATTTGTCGAGCGGCTTGGGCTGGTTGTTGGCCCGGTGCTGGCAGCGGTGGCGTGGTTTGCGGGCCCGAGCTTGGGTCTTGCCCCGGATGCAACATGGGTGTTCGCGCTGCTTGCACTGATGGCCACTTGGTGGGTGACCCTTGCTGTTGAACCCGCAGTTACCGGGCTTATTCCATTGGTAGCGCTTGGTGTCCTGGGGATCGGCACGCCCGCCGAGATTGCTGCGCCGTTTGCAAACGACGTGATCTTTTTGTTCGGCGGCGGCGCGTTGCTTGCATTTGCGCTCGAACGTACCGCCATGTCTTCACGCTTTGCTTCGTGGTTGGTGCAGCGCGCAGGCACATCACCGCTGCGCGTATTGACCGCCGTGATGCTTGCCACTGCCGTGATGAGTGCGTTTGTCAGCAACTTGGCAACCACTGCCACCATGCTGCCGCTGGCGGTGGCGCTCGCCGCGCGTGCACGCGGCGCTGCAACGGATGACGCTGGTCGCGCAGCGGCGGC
>DBCE01000151.1:16424-18973 GCA_002292895.1 Phycisphaerales bacterium UBA966 | reverse complement strand
GTCCTCGTAAGGCGAATGCGGGCCAGTACGAAACCGTGATGCATCACCGCCACCACGAAAGCGCAATGCAACCACCCGCAGTCACTTCGTCCCAGACTCGTAACTCTGCGGAACCTGCGGCGCCGCATACGGTGAGTTGCCGTTGGCGCCCCCCTGCGTGAGTGCCTGCTCGCGCTGGTTCTGTGCCTCCAGTTCGCCGCGCTCGTTCTCTCGCCACTGTGGACCGTTGTTCATGTTCCCCGCACTCACCGGCGGCGAATACGCATCGTAATTCTGTGCCTGCGCCAAACGCGTTGCCTGGCCGTTGCGATAGATCGCCTGCAATTGCTGCTGTCGCGCTACGGCCTGCTCTTGCGTTGCGCCCTGAGTCATCGGCACCGCGCGCCACGTTGGTGGCAACGGTGGCATCGGCCGCGAAGGTGGCGGCGGTGCATGCGCAGGCGTCGGTGGCGCAATCTTGAACTGCGATCCAAGCGGTTGCGCGCTACCCGTCAGCACCGGCGCGTATGCCTCAATCACGCCGCGAACATCACCTTGCGCAGTGTTCAGCGGCGTCATCACAAATGCCACCACCTGCGCCGGATCGCCGCTGCCGGAAATCGCCAGCAGCATGTCCTTGGGAATGCTGTAATCACTCACTCCCGAATAGACGGTGTGCTGCTCCAGATGCGGCATGATGTTGATGTTGCGCGCCGTTGGAAGCGACCACTGCCACACGTTGGATGTCAGCAAGGAAGCCTGCGGCACAATCATCCACATCCAAGGCGCGTTGTTCACTTTCTCGTTACGAATCCCCTGCGCCGCGTTCGGTGCCGTCGGCTCCATGGGTGTCCACGCGACGTATCCCTCTCCGTACGCCCAATTCACATAGCCAGGGCCCCACGTCTTGTCCGGAATCCACACCCATCCCTTGTTGCCACCCCACCACGCCCATCGACCGTAGTGATAGACGGCCCAACCAAATGGCTCGTAGCTCTGCCAGTACATACCAAAGCCTTCTGCCACCAACCACTGTCCGTGCGAATACGGCCGCCACCCCGGAAGCACTCCGCGCGGCTGCCACACCCAACCCCATTGCCGATCAGGAATCCACGTGCCGTAATTGTTCAAGTCCGTCATCATCTGCTGCACAGTGGTGGACGTGGCAATACCGATCGACCCCTGCGCATGCACTGACCGCGCCGCACACAGCGGAGCAATCGCGGCCACCACAAGAAGAAGTACACGAACGAACCCAGTCATCCAAGGTGCAATGCGAATCATGGCACAGATCGTAGCCCGATCACGCGGATCGGCGCAGCCGTTCGATGCACTCCGGAACGATGCGCTCCGCTTCAGCCACCTCCGCCTCGGTGCTCAATCGGCTCAAACTAAATCGAACACTCCCGTGCGCCACCCGGGGTGGAACCCCCATCGCCAGCAACACGGGTGACGGATCAAGCGAACCACTCGAACACGCTGCGCCCGCGCTCGCGGATACGCCTCGTTCAGAAAGTAGTAAAAGAATCGCCTCTGCCTCCAAGCCAGGAAATCCAATGTTGGAGGTGTTCCAGAGCCGCTCCGCGCCGCGTGCATTCACCACGGCATCGGGAACGGCTGCAGTCACTGCGCGCTCCAACCGATCCCGCAACGCCGCGCCCTGGACGCGCCCGTCGCCCGCAAGCCACGAACGCGCCGCTTCGGCAGCAGCGCCCATGCCAGCAATTCCTGGCACATTCTCAGTTCCACCGCGACGCTCACGCTCTTGCGGTCCACCAATTACCTGCGTCGCCACGCGCACGCCGGACCGAATCCACAACGCACCAACGCCCTTCGGTCCGTGAAACTTGTGCGCTGCAAAGCTCGCAAGATCAACATGCATCGACCGCAGATCGCACGGCATCCGCCCCACCCACTGCGTTGCATCGGTGTGAAAGCGAATACCGCGCGCGCGACACCGCGCGCCAATCTCCGTGATTGGCTGCACCGCGCCCGTCTCGTTGTTGGCCCACATCACGCTCACCAGCGCAATCTCGGCGGCGCGCGTCTCCAGAATTCGGTCAAGCGAGGCCATGTCGGCATTGCCCGCGCCGTCGCAGTCAATCCACACCACCTCGGCCATGTTGCGTTTCGCCAGCGCCTCGCATGCCTCACGCACCGCGCTGTGTTCAGTGTGCATCGTGACCACCACGCGACGCTCCGGCATCATCGCCAGCGTTCCTGCGATGGCCAGGCCGGCGCCTTCCGTGCCGCCACTCGTAAAGACAATCTCCCGGTCCGACGCGCCAACCAACTGCGCCACCGACTCGCGCGCAAGTTCCACCAACCGCCGCGCCTCCATGCCCGAGCGATGAACGCTGGAAGGATTTCCCCACCCGCGAACCATCGCATCGGTCACCGCTGCCACCACCTCCGGCAGCGGTTGAGTGGTGGCGTTGTTGTCCAAGTAGGAGTACATGCCACAACGGTAGCCGCAAAAAGCAAAACGGGCCCCCGAAGGAGCCCGCGATGCGCCAAGGCGATCAATGCGGATGAGAGGACTTGAACCTCCACGGGTTTAACCCCACTAG
>DBCE01000151.1:0-16413 GCA_002292895.1 Phycisphaerales bacterium UBA966 | reverse complement strand
ACTAGAACCTGAATCTAGCGCGTCTGCCAATTTCGCCACATCCGCAAATCAGGTGGGGCACAAGTATACCGATCCGGATCACCCCCCGTTCCCGGCGATCGCCCTCCGTACGATGCCCCCGTGTCCTACCACCCACCGTTCGTTGATCCCGCCTTCAAGATGGTGGAAGCGCCGCATCCCGCAACACTTGAAGAGGAAGTCCTCCTCCGCTACTGCGAAGTCCAAACTGGGCGCGTCGGTGGCCCCGGCGGGCAGCACCGCAACAACGTTGAAACCGCGGTCTGGGTGTGCCACACCGCCACCGGCATTGAAGGTCAAGCAACCGAGCGGCGCAGTCAGGTGGAGAACAAGCGCATGGCCGTCCGGCGCCTCCGCCGCAAACTTGCATCGCATGTTCGCACACTCGCTTCACGCGACCACCACGTGTGCAGTCCACTGTGGACGCAGCGCCGACAAGGGAACAAGATGACCGTGAACCCGGAGAGCGAGGACTACCCAGGCCTCCTCGCCGAAGCGATGGACTTGGTAGTGGTGCGCCGCTACGACCTCGGCGGCGCCGCCAGGATCTTAGGAATCACCATGAGTCAGCTCAGCCGCCTGATCCATCACGACAAGGGCGCGTTTGCAAAGATGAACGCCGGTCGCGTGGCGTGCGGCCTTCCCGCACTTCGAAAGTAAGTCATGGTTTCACCAGCACAGCAACCCGCGCATCCCTTCACCGACATCATTCGCACCTTGTTGCGTGAGGAGCTTCCGCGCCTCATCGAACTTCGTCATGACCTGCATATGCATCCGGAGATTGGTTACGAAGAAGTACGCACCAGCGGCGTAGTGCTTCGCGAACTATCCAACGCCGGCATTGCCCACGTTGCAGGACTTGCGGGCGGAACAGGCATTCTTGCGCACATTCCTGGCACTGGCCCGCGCGCCATCGCGTTGCGCGCTGACATGGATGCACTGCCAATCAACGAACGCAGCGGTCAGCCGTGGTCCTCCAAGACTCCCAATCGAATGCATGCCTGCGGACATGATGGCCACACCGCGGTGCTCGTCGGCGCAGCGCGCGTACTTTCGCGCCTCGCTGCACAACACCCGCTTCCGCGTCCAGTGACCTTCGTCTTCCAACCTGCGGAAGAAGGCGGCGGCGGTGGCAAGCGCATGGTGGATGAAGGCGCCCTCAACGGCACGCGCATCGGACCCGCCGCTGAAGAAATCTACGCACTGCATGGCTGGCCAGATCTTGCCATCGGCACCATCGCCACGCGTCGCGGCGCCGTCATGGCTGCCAGCGATCGATTTGAGATTCATGTCATCGGGCGTGGTTCGCATGCTGCATGGCCACACCAAAGCGCTGACCCGGTGTTGTGTGCCGCGGCCATCGTCACCGCCATGCAATCGATCGTTGCACGCAACATTGATCCACTTGACTCCGCCGTCGTCAGCGTGACGGTGATCGAATCCGGAACCGCGTTCAACGTCATTCCTGATCGAGCAGTACTCAAGGGAACCTATCGATCCCTCAGCGAAGCGACGCGTGCCATGCTTGAACGCCGTATTACTGAAGTGGCCGAAGGCGTTGCCCGTGCCCACGGTTGCGAGGCACAGTGCGAACTCCTGCGCTGCTACCCAGTCACTGCCAATGACGACGGAGCCGTTGCGCGCTTTGAGCAGGTCGCCCGCGAGACCTTCGGACCGGAACGCGTCAACACCCTGCCCGCCCCGGTCATGGGCGGCGAGGACTTTGCCTTCTACGGCGCGCATGTTCCATCCTGCTATTGGGCGCTGGGGCTGGCCCGGCCCGGCACGCCGTTCCCAGCGCTGCACGCGCCGGACTTTGACTTCAATGATGACGCCATCGCCGTTGGGGTTGAACTGATGTGCCGGTTGGCAGTCCAAGACACGGCTCGCCGGTAACTTCGGCGGAATTGCCAGTAAATCCCGCATGCGCTCGGTGACTTTGCCGGAATTCGAACTACATTTGTAGGAATGCGCCCCCACGCCAATGCTCGCCGCTCCACACTCGCCTTCTTGGCCGCGCTGACGGTCTCCGCGTTCACCCACGCACAGATCCCATCGCAGAACCTCGCTTCCCCGCTCGTCACGGTTTCCGGGGATGAGTTGCCCGCGAACCTGCGTGGATCAGTCACCGCGCTCGCGCCTGATGAATTGGTGTGGAAGGCGATGGAAGAAACCAACCATGTGCGCCTCCAGGGCGTGCCAGTCAGCGCAACCCGTCAGGTCAATCTGGTCTTGCAACGCATTGAACCATTCACTGCCGATGCCCGCATCGTGGCCGCGCGCATCAATCCCAAAGGCATATTGGATGAACAAGTCCTTCCCCGCCCACAAGGTCAATGGTGGGGTGGAACCGTTGAAGGCGATCCCCGTTCCAAGGTGATGCTTTCACGAAGCGCCGCCGGCATTCTGGGCTTTGTGCAAGATGAATACGGAACAGCAGTCATTACCGGCGACCGTATCGGTGGCAAAGGTCCACTGCTTGCATATCAGTTGGGCGAACTTCCTCCTGGCACCATTGAGTGGGAACCTTGGACATGCCAAGAACTCACCGCACCGATCGATGAGAATCTGGGTAACAACTCGCCAGTGATGCTGGTTCAGCCCTGCCGACAAATCCGGATCGCCGTTGAAACCGATGCCGAACTGTTCCAGCGCTTTGCCGGAAGCCCTCAACCGATTGCAACATCAAGCGCATACATCGCAACCGTGTTTGCTGGCATTCAACAGATCTATCAACGGGATCTGCAGATTCTTCCGGCAGTCAACTACTTGCGCCTCTGGCCAACGGCCGATGATCCGTGGACGCAAGACTCTGCAGGCAACCAACTCAACGAGTTCCGTACTTGGTGGCAAACCAACATGACGGCACAGCCGCGCGAACTTGCAACCATGCTTTCGACCCGAGGCCTTGGTGGCGGCGTTGCATGGCTCAGTGTTGCCTGCAACCAGGAATGGGGTTACTCCGTTTCCGGAAACCTTGCCGGAGCATTCCCCTACCCACTCATTAACAACCATCCACAAAACTGGGACATCATGGTCACCAGCCATGAACTCGGCCACAACATTGGCTCAGTCCATACTCACAATTTCTGCCCAGAACCAGCTGATAGTTGTGCCCCTGCCGGATACTTTGGATCGTGCCAAACAGCACAAGCATGCATTGCTACCGGCACCATCATGAGCTATTGCCATACGTGCGCTGGTGGCATGACCAATGTGCTTCTTGACTTCCATCCACTCTGCATTGATGCAATTGGCAGCTACATGTCCAACTCATGTAACACCAGTGCAGGCAGCACGCCTCCAGTATCGGTCGATGACTGGTGTGAGTTGTTTATGGACAGCGGCTCTGTGGATGTTGATGTGCTCGCCAATGATGTGCTTGCCAACTGCGAGGCCATCGTCATCGATTCGTTCGAACCGATCACTCCCGGAGGCGGAGTGGTGATGCGACTGACTGGAGCGGGGCCGGGCGGTCGCGATGTTCTGCGCTACACCCCCGCGTTCGGATTTGTTGGAACGGATCGCATCGCCTACCAAGTGCGCGAAGAGTCCGGCCAAGTGTCACCTCTCGGGCACGTCAACGCCGTGGTGATCACACTGCGATCACCTGAATATCCGGTGGGCGACACACCTGGGCTGACCGCCCTCTATTACGCACTCACCGCGCCCGAAGTGCTTCCTGATTTCGCCACACTCAGCCCATACCTCACCACCACTGCAGCCAACGTGAATTTCAGTTCAACGAATGGTGCTTTCGCTAACAGCAACCGCAGTGACAATGTTGGAGCACTTTGGACAGGTTGGCTGACGGTGGATCAACCTGGCAACTATGAATTCTCACTGACCAGTGATGATGGGTCACGGCTCCGTATTGGCGGCGCAGTCATCGTTGACAACGATGGGCTGCATGGCATGCAGGAAGCCACCGGAAGCATCGCGCTTGCCGCGGGAAAGCATCGAATCTCGATCGAGTTCTTTGAGGCCGGTGGCGGCGCTGGATGCATCGCCCAACTTCAGGGCCCAGGCATGACCAAGGCTCCCATTCCTGCAAGCCGGTTCACCAAGGGTGGGACCCTGTTCCGCTTTGACCTGTCTGGAGACGGTCGCGTCAACGGGGTGGACTTGGGGATATTCCTCGGTCTATGGGGCTCCGCCGGGGGTCCTGCTGACTTCAACTTTGATGGAATTGTGGATGGAGCCGACCTGGGGCCACTCCTCGGCGCGTGGAGCGTCTGATAACCATAAGCAAAGTCAAGCAACCACCCTCACCGAGCGAGCGACACGAAGGCGATCTACTTGCATTCGCAGGGGATATGGCTATGATCCCTCCCTTCACCCCGCACCGCTTGAACGACTGATCCGAGCCAGAACTCCACCTGTCAATGTGGGAACACTGGCTTCGCCCGAAGTAGGGCCGGCTCGGTCGGAGGTAGGAACCATGGCCAAGAAGGTCACGAAGCAATTTAAGTTGATGGCACCAGGCGGCAAGGCCACTCCGGCCCCACCGCTCGGTCCTGTCCTCGGCGCCAACGGCGTTAACCCCGGTCAGTTCATCACGAAGTTCAACGACTTGACCAAGGCCCTCAACGGCCGCGTGGTCGGTTGCATTGTCACGGTTTACGCCGACAAGAGCTTCGACATTGAAATCAAGACCTCCCCGGTCTCCGCGCTCATTAAGGACGCGATCAAGATCGACAAGGGCTCGCCAGTCCCCCACACGCAGAAGGTCGGCAAGATCACCAAGGATCAGATCCGCAAGATCGCCGAAGAAAAAATCAAGGACCTCAACACCACCAGCCTTGACGCTGCAATGCGCATCGTCATGGGAAGCGCACGCTCGATGGGCGTGACAGTGGAGGGGATGTAAAGCCATGGCTATCGCCAACAAAGATGTGAAGAAGATCGTCGGCAACTCCAAGCGCATGCGTGCTTCGCAGAGCCATGTAGTTGTCAATCCCGTCACCGCTGCCGAAGCAATCGCAGCGCTCCGCAAGTTCAAGGCCACCAAGTTTGACCAGACGGTCAACGTGGTGTTCCACCTTGGAATCGACCCGAAGGCAGCCGATCAGGCGCTTCGTGGTTCGATCGCCCTGCCCCACGGCATTGGTAAGACCGCACGCGTCATCGCGTTCTGCGGTTCTGACAAAGTCGCGGCTGCAAAGGCCGCCGGCGCTATCGACGCTGGGTCTGATGACCTGGTTGCGAAGGTCGAAGGCGGATGGATGGAATTCGATGTCGCCATCGCAAGTCCAGACATGATGCGCGTCGTCAGCAAGCTCGGAAAGGTGCTTGGACCGAAGGGTCTCATGCCCTCCCCGAAGGCTGGCACCGTGACTCCGAATGTTGCAGAAGCCGTCAAGGAATACGCAGCAGGTAAGCAGGAGTACCGCAACGACGATGGTGGCAACATCCACGGCGTCATCGGCAAGTTGTCGTTCAAGGACGACCAACTTCTCGACAACCTGAACGCGTTCGTCCAGACGATCCTCAAGGCCAAGCCAGCATCATCCAAGGGTCTCTACGTCAAGAAGTGCGTCGTAGCTGCTTGCATGAGCCCCGGCGTCCCGGTCGCAGTCTGACGCCCACAGAATTCATCGCAGGAACAACAACATGTCTAAGCCAATCAAGCAGATGATCGTCAAGGAGTACCGTAAGAAGTTCTCCGGCATCGAAGGCGCGGTACTCGTCGAGATCCGTGGTCTCGATGCACTCGCTACCAACAAGATGCGCAACGACTTTGCTCGCAAGAGCGTCAAGGTCGCTGTCGTCAAGAACGCACTCGCACGCGAAGCCTTCAAGGGCGGCGCACTCGAGCAACTCGGAGCCCACCTGGCCGGGCCATCAGCACTCGTCTACTCACAAGACAGCGTCGTGGATCTCGCGCGCGATCTGGTGAAGTGGGCTCGTACTGTTGAGAAGTTCGTCTTCAAGGCCGCCATCTTGGAAGGCGTGGTGTACGAAGGCAAGGCCGGCGTCACCCAGCTCAGCAAGATGCCGACTCGTGAAGAGGCGCAATCCAACGTCGTCACTCTGGTCCTCTCCCCTGGTCGCAATCTTCTCGGAGCCGTCAAGGGTCCGGGCGGTCGCGTGATGGGAATCGTCAAAGAGATCGAATCGCGCTTGGAAAAGGGCGAAACCATCTCAGCACTCTCTGCCTAAATCAATCCGGCACATCTGGGAGCTCTGATCCCAGTTGCCGTTACTGATACTTACTGACACTGACTGTTACCCAACCACCTTCCGACTGGCCCGCTTGCGGGTTAAAAACTGGGCGTTCCAGTTCCACTCGGAGGTTCATCAAGTGATTTGGAGTTCACAATGACCGCTACTGAAACCAAGACGTTCGAAGCAAAGATCACCACCCTCGGCGACTCGATCGCCAGCCTCACCCTGAAGGACGCGGTTGACCTCGCGGACTACATGAAGGACAAGTACGGAATCGAAGCCGCTGCTGGCGGTGGCATGATGATGGCCGCTCCTGCTGGCGATGCAGCTCCTGCTGCTGAAGCCCAGTCTGAGTTCGACGTCATCCTCAAGGAAGCTGGCGCGAACAAGATCAACGTCATCAAGGTCGTCCGCGAGGCCACTGGTCTCGGTCTGGCCGATGCGAAGGCTGTCGTCGACGGCGCCCCGAAGGCCGTCAAGGAGAAGGTCTCCAAGGAAGACGCCGAGAAGCTCAAGGCTGCTATCGAAGCAGCCGGCGGCAAGGTCGAGATCAAGTAAGTCTCGCCTCCGTTCGAAGATCGTTCCACTCGCCCGGCCTCGTGCCGGGCGAGTGCGTTTTTCGGACCTGCGCGGCAGGCAGACCCACCCCACCCGTGGCCATGGTGTGAGACAATTTCTGACTAAATCAGATTTATCCCCTGCGCGTCCAATAACGCGATTTTCACTTTCCTGCAAAGCGCGTGCCACAATCGAGCCGATATGCGGCCGCCTCACAAGGAATTGTGTACAATATTCGATCTTGGCTGCGGCACCACCAAACATCCAAAACAGTTGACATTCAGCGGCTTGCGAAAGCCACTGTCCGTCCATTTATTGCACTTGGAACGAGAGGCGATACACACTATGGCAACAAAAACCATCCGCGATTTTTCAAAGAAGCGCGGCGAAGCAGATCCCGTTCCCGATCTCATGAAGGTTCAGCAAGAGGCGTATGACCGCTTCTTGCAATTGAAGAAGGACCCGCAGTCGCGCGATACCCACAAGGGTCTCGAAGCATTGCTGCGCGAGATCTTCCCGATTGAATCCTATGACTTGGCCATGCGCCTCGACTACCTCCGCTACCGGCTGGAGGAGCCGCGCTACACGCCTGACGAATGTCGCGAACTGCGACTGACCTACGGTCGTCCACTCCGCGTCACTGTTCGTCTCACCAAGGGCGAAGGCGAGCCAATCACCGAAGAAGACATCTATCTCGGTGACATTCCGATCATGATGGGCGGCGGCGAGTTCATCGTGAACGGCGCAGAGCGCGTCATCGTGAGCCAGCTGCACCGCTCACCCGGTGTTGACTTCAGCGTTGCCTCGCGCATCGGTGATCGTCCGCTCCACTCCAGTCGCATCATTCCTGAGCGCGGCAGTTGGATCGAGTTGGAAGTGACTAAGAAGGATGTTCTGGCGATGCGAATCGACCAGAGCACCAAGCTTGCCGCAACCACCTTCCTGCGTGCGCTTGACGAGAAGTACTCCACCACCGAGAAGATCCTCGAAGAGTTCTACGACGTTGAAGACCTTGCAGCAAAGAAGCTCACCCCGCTCCATTACTCAGCGGAACTGATCATCGACAGCGAAACCGGCGAGGAACTCTGCCGCGTTGGTTCGCAGCTCGGTGAGAAGGGTCTTGAGAACATCCTCGCTAGCAATCTGAAGAGCGTTCGCGTTGTTACCAATCCTGGTGACTCGCTGATCCTCAACACGCTTGCTGAAGAGAAGCTCGACTTCCTTGCCGAAGTCAGCGAACACGAAGCAGCCCTCCTCAAGATCTACGGCCGCCTCCGTCCCGGCAACCCGCCGCAGGTGGACAAGGCTCGCAAGCTCTTCGAAGAGAAGTTCTTTGACGACAGCCGCTATCGCCTCGGACGCGTTGGTCGCTTCCGTATGAACCGCAAGTTCGACCACGACCCGAAGTACAAGAAGGTCGGCGAAGACATGCAGCGCATCCGCGCCGAGGACTTCCTCGCCGTGATCCGCTACATGCTTGACCTCCGCGGAACGGGCAAGGAACAGTTTGTTGATGACATCGATCACTTGGGTAATCGTCGACTCCGCACGCTCGATGAGCTGGCGACCGAGGAAATGCGCAAGGGCTTCCTGAAGCTCAAGCGCACCGTCCAGGAGCGCATGAGTGTCAAGGAGCCAGGCGAAATCAGCAAGATCGCTGACCTCGTCAACTCCAAGAGCATCTCCAGCGCCATCGAGTTCTTCTTCGGCCGCAGCGAACTTTCGCAGGTGGTTGACCAGACGAACCCGCTTTCCATGCTTGTGCATGAACGGCGCCTCTCGGCACTTGGACCAGGCGGTCTGAACCGTAAGCGCGCAGGCTTCGAAGTGCGCGACGTGCACATCTCTCACTACGGCCGCATCTGCCCGATTGAAACGCCGGAAGGCACCAACATCGGTCTGATCGCATCGCTCGGCATTTATGCCGAAATCGATGACTACGGCTTCCTGCAGACCCCGTACCGCGAAGTTCGCAACGCGAAGGTCAGCGGCAAGGTCGTCAAGCTCCGTGCTGACGAAGAGTTGAAGCACATCTTGGCTCCTTCAGACGCCATGGATGCCAGCGGCAACATCTCCAACATCCGCAACCCCAAGCTGGAGAAGGTGCTCGCGCGCCGTCGCAGCAACAAGGACGAGTCCAACGATGTTGACTTGGTCTTGGTTGAGCCAGCCGAAGTGCAGTTCGTTGACATCAGCCCCAAGCAGATCGTCGGCGTCAGCGCCTCGCTGATCCCCTTCCTTGAGCATGACGATGCCAACCGAGCCCTGATGGGTTCGAACATGCAGCGCCAGGCAGTGCCGCTCGTCAAGAGCGACCCGCCGTGCGTTGCAACAGGCATGGAACGCGTCGTCGGTACGCACTCCGGCATGATTGTGAAGGCTGCCCGTTCGGGCGTCGTCACCTTCGTTGACGGACAGCGCATCATCATTGACAACGCCGATGAGTACAACCTGCGCAAGTTCGCCGGACTCAACGAGCGCACCTGCCAGAACCAGCGTCCAGTTGTGAAGCCCGGCCAGAAGGTGAAGGCAGGCGAGATCATCGCCGATGGCGCCTCCACCATCATGGGCGAACTCGCCATCGGTAAGAACGCACTCGTAGCGTTCAACACCTTTGACGGCTACAACTTTGAGGACGCCATCGTCATCAACGAGCGCTTGGTGAAGCACGATGTGTTCACCTCGATTCACATCGAGAATTTCGAAGTGGAAATCCGCGAGACCAAGCTTGGTCGCGAGGAGTTCACCGCGGACATCCCGAACGTCTCCGAGAAGATGCTGCGCAACCTTGATGAGTACGGTGTCATCCGAGTCGGCGCACGCGTCGGCCCGAACGACATCCTCGTCGGCAAGGTCAGCCCCAAGTCCAAGTCCGAGCTCAGCCCGGAAGAGAAGTTGCTCCACGCGATCTTCGGTCGCGCAGGTGAAGACGTCAAGAATGACTCGCTTGAAGTGCCAGCCGGCACCGAAGGCGTCGTCATCGGAGCCAAGCGCTTCAGCCGTCGCATGCACTTGAATGAGGAGCAAAAGAAGCAACTCAAGAAGGAGATCTCGGAGTTCGAAGAAGAGCTCGACAAGAAGGCCATCTCGCTGTTCAAGCAGATGGTGCTCCTGGTCAATGCCGCTCTCGGCGCCGAGATGGTCGACCCGAGCACCCGTCAGAAGGTCGGAGCCAGCGACATCGAAGAAGTCATCCTTGAGCAGATCCAGAACTTCTCAGAGAAGTGGATGAAGGGCTCGAAGGAAGCACGCGATGTAGCCATGGTGACCTACGGTCAGTTCTGGCCGCGCATCACCGGCATCTTCTCCGAGAAGGAGCGCAAGGTTGGCCACATGAAGCGCGGCGATGAGCTGCCTTCGGGCGTCCTTGAGATGGTCAAGGTGTATATCGCTACCAAGCGTCAGCTCTCCGTCGGTGACAAGATGGCCGGTCGTCACGGAAACAAGGGTGTCATCGCCCGCATCGTTCCCGAAGAAGACATGCCATTCCTTGAGGACGGCACTGCAGTTGACGTGCTCCTGAATCCGCTCGGCGTGCCGAGTCGTATGAACGTCGGCCAGATTCTCGAGGTTCACCTCGGCTGGGCGGCGCAGGTGCTCGGCTTCCAGGCGCTGACTCCGGTGTTCGATGGTGCATCCGAGGCCGAGATCTTTGATCAGGTCAAGGAAGCCAACGCACACATTGCCAATCGTCTCGATACCTTCGAGAAGACCGGCAAGGATCCTGGCACCCCGCGCGAGCTGCTCGCACGGATGCCAATGACCGGCAAGGTTCAGCTCTACGACGGACGAACTGGCGAGCCATTCAGCCAGAAGACCACCGTTGGCTTCATGTACATCCTGAAACTGCATCACTTGGTCGACGACAAGATCCATGCACGTAGCACGGGCCCCTACAGCCTCATCACTCAGCAGCCGCTGGGTGGCAAGGCTCGCACAGGCGGTCAGCGCTTCGGCGAAATGGAAGTGTGGGGCCTCGAGGCGTACGGCGCTGCCTACGTCTTGCAGGAACTGCTCACTGTCAAGAGCGACGACGTGGAAGGACGCACAAAGATCTACGACTCAATGGTCAAGGGCACGAACACCTTGGAGGCGGGCATGCCCGTCGTGTTCGACGTCCTCTGCCACGAAATCAAGGGTCTTGCAATGAACATCCAGCTCGAGAAACTCTCGGGCGACGATCGTCCAATCCTCGACTAAGCCCGCGCAACATCACCGGTCGCGCGCCCAGCAACGGGCGCGCGACCGGAGTTACGCCGTCTCTGACGGCCTCCGACCGAACGACCGCATCCCCGCCCTGCTGGCGGCCATACAAGCGAGTACTGACATATGTCTGAAAACGTCTACGACCGCGTGAACGACATCGGCGCCGTGAAGATCACCCTTGCGGGTCCCAACGACATCCGCAGCTGGAGCTTTGGCGAAGTCAAGAAGCCAGAGACCATCAACTACCGAACCTACCGTCCCGAGCGCGACGGTCTGTTCTGCGAGCGGATCTTTGGACCAGAGCGCGACTTTGAGTGCGCCTGCGGCAAGTACAAGGGCACCAAGTACAAGGGCATCATTTGCGACCGCTGCGGCGTCAAGGTCACGCACAGCCGCGTGCGACGCAAGCGCATGGGTCACATCAACCTCGCTGCGCCGATCGTGCACATTTGGTACTTCAAGGCCATGCCAAGCCGTCTTGGCAACCTGCTCGCCGTGAAGACCAGCGACATTGAGAAGGTCGTTTACTTCCAGGACTACGTCATCACCGATCCGGGTTCCACCGAACTCGAGTTCAAGCAGATGCTCACGGAAGATGAGTACCGCGCCGCGCTTGAGAAGTACGGCCACGGCACCTTCACCGCCATGATGGGCGCAGAAGCAGTGCGCGAACTCCTCTCGCCAATGAAGCTCGACCTCGATGACGAGGCAGTCAAGCTCCGCGAAGACCTCTTCAACACGAAGAGCAAGCAGAAGCAGAAGGATCTCTCCAAGCGCTTGAAGATCGTGGAAGCGATCCGCAAGAGCCCCAACGATCCAACATGGATGGTGCTCGATGTTGTTCCAGTGATCCCACCGGACCTGCGTCCGCTGGTCATGCTGGAGAGCGGCAACTTTGCCACCAGCGATCTCAACGATCTCTATCGCCGCATCATCAACCGCAACAACCGTCTCAAGAAGTTGATGGATCTGAACGCCCCCGAGGTGATCATCCGCAACGAGAAGCGCATGCTTCAGCAGGCTGTCGATGCGTTGTTTGACAACGGCCGCTGCCGCCGTCCGGTGCTCGGCTCCTCCAACCGCCCTCTCAAGTCGATCACCGACATGATCAAGGGCAAGCAGGGTCGATTCCGCGAGAATCTGCTCGGCAAGCGCGTTGACTACTCGGCCCGTTCGGTCATCGTCGTTGGTCCAGAGCTCAAGCTCTGGCAATGCGGTCTGCCGAAGAAGATCGCGCTTGAGCTGTATCAGCCGTTCATCATTCGTAAGCTCAAGGAGCAAGGCCTCGCTGACACCATCAAGAGCGCCAAGCGCATGCTTGAGCGTCGCGATGCTGAAGTGTGGGACATCTTGGAGACGGTGATCAAGAATCACCCGGTCCTCTTGAACCGCGCTCCAACGCTGCACCGAATGGGTATCCAGGCTTTCGAGCCAGTACTCGTTGAAGGCAACGCCATCAAGATCCATCCGCTCGTCTGCACCGGCTACAACGCCGACTTCGACGGCGACCAGATGGCAGTGCATCTTCCGCTCAGCGTTGAGGCTCAGGCCGAAGCGCAAGTGCTGATGATGTCCATCCACAACATCTTCAGCCCGGCGAACGGCAATCCGATCGTCAGCCCGTCCCAGGACATCGTCATGGGCGTGTACTTCTTGACCGTTGCGGCCAAGGACAAGCCAGCTGATCCGAAGTCGATGCTCCGCGTCAAGGATGTTTCCGAAGCCCTCTTGGCCCTCGAAGCCAAGACCATCGATCTGCATGACTGGATCGAAATCCGCCACGAGCGTTTCGCTGAAACGGTCGAGCGTGAGAAGGAACAGCCGAAGAAGCTCGCTGAGAACCGTCGCATCGTGACCACCCTTGGTCGCTTGATCTTCAACGAGATCCTGCCTCCAGGAATGCCCTTCTACAACTGCCCGCTCACCAAGAAGGGTGCAGCGCGCGTCATCGATGACACCTTCCAACGCCGCGGCAAGGCCGACACGATCGACCTGCTCGACAAGATGAAGGAAGTTGGCTTCCGCTACTCCACCGTCTCCGGTCTCTCCTTCGGTATCACCGATCTGCGCGTCAGTGCGGACAAAGAGAAGCTGCTCGAAGACACCGAGAAGCGAGTGCTCAAGGTTGAGCGCAGTTACGAGAACGGTGCCATTACTGACACCGAGCGTCGTAACCAGGTGCTCGAACTCTGGGCGAAGTGCCGTAACGACATCTCCGACAAGCTCATGGAGACCCTGAAGAACGACCGTCGCGACATCGCGACGGGCGCAGAGGTTGACATGGGTACGAAGGAATTGCCTTCCACCGTCGGTGCTCGCTACCTCAACCCCGTGTATCTGTTCGCAGAGTCGGGCGCCCGAGGTAACCGCAGTCAGATGCAGCAGCTCGCAGGTATGCGCGGCCTCATGGCCAAGCCAAGCGGCGAGATCATCGAGACCCCCATTAAGTCCAACTTCCGTGACGGTCTCACCGTCTTGGAGTACTTCGCATCAACGCACGGCGCCCGTAAGGGATTGGCCGATACCGCACTCAAGACCGCTGACTCCGGCTACCTCACGCGCAAGCTTTGCGACGTGGCGCAGTCGGTCACCGTCATCGAGCCAGATTGCGGCACGAAGTCGGGCGTTCCGAAGCGCGCTCTGTACAAGGGCGAAGAAGTGGATGTTCCACTGAAGGATCAGATCCGCGGCCGCACTGCCCTGCAGGCGATCGTCGATCTGCGCACTGGTCGCGAAGTCGTTGGCAAGAACCAGATCATCACGGACATCATCGCCCGTGAGATCGAGGAGATTGGCATCGACACCGTGCATGTTCGCAGTCCGCTCACGTGCGAAACCGCACGCGGCATCTGCGGCTGCTGCTACGGCATGGATCTCTCCACCGGTCAGCCGGTTGAGCAGGGAATGGCCGTCGGCATCATCGCGGCGCAGTCCATCGGTGAACCAGGTACGCAGCTCACCATGCGTACCTTCCATACCGGCGGTATCGCAGTCAGCACCGTCGCCGACACCGTGCACAAGGCCAAGGCCGCGGGCATCGTTGAGGTGGTTGAATGCAACGAAGTTGAAACCATCCTCGAGGACGGAACCAAGGCGTTCGTAGCCCTCAAGAAGAACGGCATCATCCGCATCAACGATGCGAAGGGCCGCGAACTTGAGCACCACCCAGTGCCGTACGGCGGAACCATCTTGGTCCGCAGCGGCGACCCAATCAAGAAGGGTCACTCGCTGGTCAAGTGGGATGCAACCAAGACTCCGATCTTGGCCGAGAAGCCCGGCAAGATTAAGTTCGAAGACGTCATCGTCGGCGAGACCGTCAAGGTTGAGATCCGCGGTGCAAACACCGAGCGCATCATCACTGAGCACAAGGGTGAGAAGCATCCGCAGATCACCATCTTGGACGGCTCAGGCGCGATCTTGGACTTCCATCACTTGCCTGCCAAGGCTCGTATCGAAGTCGAAGAAGGTGCTATGGTCACCGCCGGTCAGTTGGTTGCTAGCCAGCCGAAGGAAGCTGGACGCAGCGCTGACATCGTCGGTGGTCTGCCCCGCGTCACTGAACTCTTCGAAGCTCGTAATCCGAAGGACCCCGCTGTGCTTGCCGAAATCGGCGGACGCGTGGAACTTCTGAGTGACAAGCGCAAGGGCAAGATGACCATCCGCGTCATCTCTGACTCGGGCGAAGAGTTCGATCATCACGTTCCGCAGGGCAAGCACCTGCGCGTCCATACGGGCGACAGCGTGGTGTCGGGCGATCCGCTCACCGAAGGTCCACAGGTTCCTGCTGACATCCTGCGCATCAAGGGCGAAGAAGCCCTGTACAGCTACATGCTGGACGAGGTGCAGAATGTGTATCGCGCGCAGGGCGTGGTGATCTCCGACAAGCACATCGAAACCATCCTGCGACAGATGTTGAGCAAGGTGCGCGTCACCACCCCAGGTGACAGCGACTTCCTGCCGAACCAAGTTGTCGAACGCTTCGACCTCAAGCAGCGCAACGAGAACCTCAGCGGCATGTTGCGCATCGAGGACTCGGGCGACACCTCGCTCCTCATTGGAAGTTTGTTCTCCAAGGAAGACATCAAGGAAGCCAACGCGCTCGCCAAGGACAAGGGCGGCAAGGAAGCGAAGACCAAGAAGCCAAAGCCAGCCACGTACAAGACGTTGCTGCTCGGCATCACCAAGGCTTCGCTGCAGAGCGAGAGCTTCCTGTCGGGCGCAAGCTTCCAGGAGACCACCAAGGTTCTCACCGAGGCCGCCCTTGCAGGCGCCACGGACGAGCTCCGCGGTCTCAAGGAGAACGTCATCCTGGGTCACCTCATTCCAGCCGGAACGGGCTTCCACTCCTACCAGCGCATTCGCGTTGCCAAGCTTGTGGATGTTCCAGAAGGCGACGAGACGAGCGACGAGGCCTTCTTGGCCGAGGCGCGCGATGAGGCCGAGGAACTCGGAGCAGAGAGCCCGGCGTACGCCACCACCATCAGCCAAGAAACCCTTGCTGATCTGAACGAGTCACTGCGCACCGCCGTTGAAGGCGCAAGCGAACTCGTGGCCGACGAAGAGCCCGGCGACTAAAGCCTGTCTCCACTGCATGAAACTTCCAACGCCCTCGGCCCTGCGCCGGGGGCGTTGTGCTACCGGCGGGCGGACACGACGCGCCATGCGTTCGCAACTAATTGGATGCCCCACGGCTGCCGGTACCGATTTAATTCGTAGACTCTCTTTCCATGCCTGAACCATCAATCGCACGCGGCAAGGGTGAACCTTGGTATCGCGACGGACTCCAGTTCGAATGCACCATGTGCGGCAACTGCTGCACGGGACCCGAGGGCGTTGTGCTCTTCACGCCCGATGAAGGCCGCGCGATGGCTGAGAAACTCAATCTCCCGCTTGCTGAATTCCTAGAGCGCTACGCGCGCAAGGTTGGAAAGCAACGCTCACTCCGCGAGAAGACCACCGAGTTCGGCAACGATTGCATCTTCCTCGATCGCAATTCAATCCCCGGTAAAGCCGTGTGCGGTCTGTACGAAGCACGCCCTGAGCAATGCCGCACGTGGCCATTCTGGGATGGCAACCTACGCAGCCGCAAGGCCTGGGAAGAAACTAAGAAACACGTCCCGTGCCCCGGCATGGACAAGGGGCCGGTGCATGACTACCTGCAGATTCGTGTTGCGCTTGAGCGCGACAAAGCCGACGGCGGGAGCTGGCCGCGGTGAATTCCGGCGCAGCTGATCCTTTCGCTGCGCTCCCTCCCGATGCTGCCGAACTCGCCGCACGGTGGAGCGAGGCGGCATGGAACCCAGCCATCGACGCAGAACTGCGCGCCATCTACGGCGTTGTTGCTACCGAGACGGAA
Source organism: Phycisphaerales bacterium UBA966 (assembly GCA_002292895.1). Lineage (GTDB taxonomy): Bacteria > Planctomycetota > Phycisphaerae > Phycisphaerales > SM1A02 > UBA966. Next base: position 107 of record DBCE01000151.1, on the reverse strand, counting down.
ACCTTGCGCCCGGTCTGCAACGCCAGCGGCCGCTGCTGCCGCTTTGAGGAATACGGTCATCGCCTGTATGTCACCGGCATCGAAGCCGCCTGGTGCCTGCGCGGCTC
>DBCE01000200.1:2536-4616 GCA_002292895.1 Phycisphaerales bacterium UBA966 | reverse complement strand
CCAGATCAATGCTGCCGTCAAAAGGAGTGAATCAGCGGCGAATATCCCCAGCCGGCGCGGAGCCGGAGAGGATGCAGCGTGGGTCATCGCGCGGTCTCCGGCCAGCGCACCTCGCGCGAGGCCGTCATCCGCGAACCATCAACGCCTTCAAAGGTCGCCTGCAACACCACCACGCGTCCGGGCAGTGGATCAATGGAGAGTGGAATCTGCATCGAGTAGGTCTCGGTCACTGAATCCCAGGCGCGGGCGTGCCCGCCAACGCCGGCCAGGTCGGCGGACTGGCGCCCAATTTCATTGCTATCAAAGCGCACCACCACGGTGAGCTGGCCGACGGCCTTCGTCTCATCGCGGTCGCTGTCGAAGAATTCAACGCGCGCGTCGATCATGGATCCGCGCCCGGCGCGAGCCACCATCGGCGTTGAAAGCGCGCTGACTTCCATCTTCTCCGCGCGCCAGCGCCAGGTGGCACCGGCACCAGCACTTGCAACATCTTGGCCGGCGTGTTCGCCGCATGCACTGAGCATGAGGGCCGCCATAGCAAGCAGCATGGGGAGCCTGGGGGGCGTAGGGAACGTGGAGAGCGTGGGGAGCATGGGATCCATGGGGTTCAGCGAGGGAGGAAGATAGTCGCTGCGATGATGCTTGTATCATGATTCGTTATGCGCGCCCCCCTGATCTCAACGTGCTGCATCGCCCTCGCACTCGCCGGTTGCGCAAGCACCGAGCAGCCGACTGAGCCGTCGGTGACCACCGAAGGCGCCGAAACAACAGGCGCAGCGTCGGTTTCGGGGGCGTCCAGTGAGTCTGGTGCTTCCAGTGCAACCGCAGCGCCAGCGGATGAGCTTGCTACCGCCGTGGAACGGCCTGCCACCGAGCCGAAGCAAATGACCGCCGACGCGCCGACCGCGGTTGCGCAGAGCCCAACCGACACGCGCCCAACGCGCGATGGACAAGCGCATCGTTGGGAACTGCGGGCGTTCAGTGGTGACCGCATTGAGGTCTTCATGGATTCGCAGCCCGTTCCGCCGGACCACGTGGTGCGCAAGGGAAATCATGTCGCTGTGATCAATGAACAAGGCACGGTGATTGAACGCCTTGATATTCCAGATACGTGGACACCAGAACATGGAACAAAGGTTGATGCGCCGGGCGTCTACCACACGCGCGACGGCGCCACATTGACGGCGCCAAAGACGATGCTTGGTGGTCGGCTTGAAGCAGTACCGCCGGCCGCCCTTGCACATCTTCATGCTGAACACACCACGCCTTCGGGCGCAGACTGTGCCTATGTAGCGCAGGTCATCCCTGGTCTGGCGCTTGATCAAGCCGGTGTGATGCCGCACGATGTGATTGTGGCAATCAATGGATCAAGCAACGCTTCACCGGAAGCCATTCGCGCGGTGGTTCGCGCCGCTGCGCCAGGCGAACATGTGAAATTCATGATCGTTCGCGCCGGCCAAACGCGCGAAGCAGATGTCACGCTCATTCCATGGGAAGCAAAGCACATGCTGCGCGCCGTTGGACAAGTGGACGCGGTAGCTCCCGCAAGTGCATCAAGTGCGCCAGGGCCTGACTCTGCTGCAGCAGCGGCAAGTACGGCAGCGACGGCTGCGGCAGCCAAGGCATCCGCGAACGCTGCAAACAGTGCGGCTGCGGCGAAGGCGGCTGCCGCCGCGGATCCGGCGACGCAAGATGAACTGTCAAGGGCGCGCGCACGCATCACGGACCTTGAGCGCCGAATGCAGGCTGACGAAGCGGTTCGTCGCGCCATTCGGCCGCAACCGATGCCGGCGCCAACCAGTGGCGCTATGCCTGCGGGTTCCGACGCCAAGCCCGCTGCGGGTGCGGCGCCGGCTGCCGCTACGCCCCCAAGCGTCTAACGGATCGCGGCCGAAAAATGTGTGTCAGACGCTGCAAGAGCGTCCATATTGGCCTTATCGGCATCGAACAGCGGCTTCCCCCTACGGCATGACCGCGCTAGAATCTTCGGTTCACGATTTGGGAATTGGTGTAACGGTAGCACAACTGACTCTGACTCAGTTTGTCTAGGTTCGAATCCTAGATTCCCAGTTTGACTCTT
>DBCE01000200.1:1011-2427 GCA_002292895.1 Phycisphaerales bacterium UBA966 | reverse complement strand
GATGCCATGGGTTCAAAGGCAATGGAACGAACCCCGTCCGACCAGATGACCGTCGCGCCCGATGATGGTCGAAACCATGTGACGAAATCGATGGCTGTACCTTCAATGCGATCGTTGCCACCATCATCAAGGAGCGAGACCTGGAATCGATATCCCTCACCGATCAGGCTGCGAAATCTGCCCAGGTCGAGGTCGCGGGTCGGAATGCTCCACACATGAATGGGGTGGTCGCCGGGTGCCGTTGGTGAACCCGCGGTGCCCATGCGATACGCCGCAACATTCAATGTGCCTTCGCGCCACACCGGCGTTGGGTACGGCCGCGCAAAGAGGTAGAGCTCAATACTGAGGCGATCGGGGCGACCGTTGGCGTCGCTATCGGTTGGTTTCGGCGCGTACAGCACACTCATCGCGTTGATTGCCACGCCATCAGGTGCCGATTGCGGCACACGCGCACGTGGAGGCATCGGACGCCCGTCCGACGTCTCCGTAGTCACGGTCTCACAACCAGCGAGACTGAGGAAAGCACCGAGCGCAAGGCAGATGTATGGCGAAGAATTCATGGTGCCTTTGGTGTAATCGGATCAGTCGATGGCGAAGGTTCTGCGCTTGGGGCTGGCAACTTGGGACCAATGATGATGCTGCCGTTGGGCTGCTTGGTGGTGACTTGATCGCCAGGCTCTGACGTGACCGGCATGATCAGCGTTGAATCGTCCTTGGTTGGCATCGGCGCATCGCCATCGGCGGCTGGACCTTCGGAAGGCGCACCGATCGGATCAACCCACTCGCCCTTGTCGTTGTACCTGCCTTGGGTGCCCTTGAGTTCAGCCTTGCGAATCTGTTCCTTGAGGCCAGGCTGCAAGGACATACGACCGACCGACTCCTCGGTGATCTGTTGCATGCGCTGCGGCGTGCGCACTACGTGCGGGCGCAAGACAATGAGCAACTCCGTCTTCGCGGTTGTCTCGGTCTTTTGCCGGAACGCCAGGCCAATGATGGGAATGTCACCAAGAATTGGAATCTTGCGGTCTGAGCGCTCGTAGCGGTCGTTGATGAGACCGCCGATCACCACGGTTTCTCCGTCACGGACGGTGACGGTGGTGTTGGCACGGCGTCGTTCAATGATTGGGCTGCGGAAATTTTCCGAGATGTCCACCGTCTGCTTGCTCAGTCGGCTGATTTCTGGCTCCACTGCCATCTTCACAAATCCGTCCGGATTGATCGATGGAGTGACCTCCAGAATCACGCCCACTTCTTCTGCACTGACTGCGCTCTGCTGTCCGGCAGCACTGACGGTCACTGCGTCAGGAACTCGAATGGTTTCACCAACCTGAATACGCCCGCGCGTGTTGTTCGCCACCATGACGCTTGGGTTCGAAAGCATCTGCACGCGGTTCTGTGATGCCAATGCGTTGATCA
>DBCE01000200.1:0-818 GCA_002292895.1 Phycisphaerales bacterium UBA966 | reverse complement strand
TCAATACCAATGTCCTCATTGTCAACCAACGTCACTTCGGCCAGCATGACCTGAATCAACACCTGCGGCGGGTCAACGTCAAGCGACTTGATCACACCCTTGAGCTTCTCCACATAACGCGGGCTGCCGGTCAGTAGCACCGAGTTTGACTTCTGATCGCCAACCACGGTGACTTGCGCGTCAAGCAAGCGACTGGAGGCAGCCTGCCGATTGTTTCCGTACACCTCCAACAGTTTGTTGCGCTCGCCGTCTGCAAACTTGGTGAGCGTCTGCGCTACCTCGTCAGCCGTGGCGTTCTTCAGATGCACAATGTGCTGATCGCGATTGCCAAACTGATCCGTGTCGAGTTCTTTGACTACCTTCTCCACCGCACTCAGGTAGTTCGGGGTACCGCTCACCAGCAAGCTGTTTGTGCGCGGGTCAACAGTAATGGAGAGCTCTTGACGCTCGTCCGGCACCATGTTCAGTTCAAGGCCGGCGATCGTGGTGGATCGTCCGGCGTTCTCTGGGGCAGTTCCGGGCGTTGCGCCATCGGCAGACGGTGGAGTTCCGCCATCGCGTGGCTTCAGAACGTACAGATTTCCCTGCTTTTTCAAGCGGAACAGTTCATTCAAGATTTCCAAGATGCTCTCCGCCTCCGCGTGAGCCATACGGATCACGCGCACATTCTGAGCGGAGCTATCGTCGTGATCGAGGTCCTCGATCATCTTCTCAACCAACTGCATGGAGTCCTTGGGCGCGCGGACGATCACCGTGTTGGAGCGAATGTCCGGAGTCAGACTAATGGACTGCCGCACCGCGGCGTTGATTTCCATTTC
>DBCE01000239.1 GCA_002292895.1 Phycisphaerales bacterium UBA966 | reverse complement strand
GGAGCGCGCAGCTCTTCGCTTGCGGCACGGCACTTGGGACGAAGGTGATCTGACAACGCCCGCTGATCGCGCTCGCGCTGCGCTGGCTATTGCCGACTTTGCTTCTGCGGCACTCGCCGATCCGGCCGCACCGGCAGCGGTCCGCGCGGAGGCACTGATTGCCTCTGGTCGGCCGCAGGATGCACTTGTGTTAGTAGAAAAAGCCACTGATTCTCGGGGTGTTCTGATGCGTGCCCTGGCACTTGACGCGCTTGGGCGCACGGCTGATGGCACCGCTGCTGCGCTCGCTGCGAAAGAGGCAGGTGAACAGAATGGGGCAACGCGCGATGAGCAAATGGATGCCATCGAAGCCACTGCGTTGCTGGCGCGTTTGCAAGGTCGCCCATCGCGCGACTGGCAGTCGATGTTGGATGCACTTGCCAAGCTTCGTGATGCCGATCAACTTGATCCGCGGCCTCGGCTACTGGAAGGGCGACTGCTTGTGCAGAAGGATCGCTTTGAAGATGGTGTTGCTGCACTTCAGGAAGCGCTTGGCCGCAATCTGCGCAGTGGTGAGGCATTACATTTGCTGGGGCGCGTTGCGGTGCAGGCCTTTGACTTTGATGGCGCGCGCCAAGCAGCAATACATTTGCGCGCCATCAACGGTGCACATCCACAAGCGGTACTCCTTGACGCGGAGTGCGCGCTGCAGTCTCGTGATGCTGCAGCAGCCATTGCTGTGCTCGATCCGTTTCTCACGCGATTTCCAGAGCAGCGCGAAGCGCTCGCATTGCGCGCAGCAGCTGATGGCATGCTCTTTGACATGACCGCACTGGCGGGTCGCTTGGCCGAGCTTGATCGATTGATGCCTGGCTCACCACTGGGCCCGTATGAAGCGGGACGGTTTCTAGCGCTGGCACGTCAGTATGAAGAGGCATCGGCGGCGCTGGGTGAAGCAGCGAAGCGTGCCCCCGGATGGAGCGCGCCGGTAGCGGAGTTGGGGCTTCTGGAAATGCAGGCTGGCCGTGATGCCGAAGCGTTGGCGGCACTGCGGCTTGCGGTCTCGCTTGATGCGTTTGACCAACGGGCAGGCCACAGCCTGACACTCGCCGAGGCACTTGCGGATTGGAAGCACTTCGATGGCAAGCACTTTGTAGTGCGCTGCAAGCCAGGGATTGATGAGGCACTGGCCGCGTGGATGCCGGCAGCGCTTGATGCCATGCACGGTGATATCACGGATTGGCTTGGACATGTGCCAGGCAGGCCAACCATCATTGAGCTTCATCCGGATCACAAGAGTCTCGCGGTGCGCATCACTGGAATGCCGTGGATTCACACCATTGCAGCAAGCACTGGTCCGCTGATTGCATTGGAAGCGCCGCGCGAAGGCGCCCCGCAGCTGCACCTTGGAATGTATGACTGGCAAGAAGTGTTGCGCCATGAATATGTGCACACAGTGACTTTGGAGCAGACGCGCAATCGGATTCCGCATTGGTTTACTGAAGCGCTCGCTACTCATTTGGAAACGCGACCGCGTTCATGGGACAGCGTGCAGTTGCTGGCGCAAGCGTTTGACTCCAACACGCTCTTTGATCTTGAATCCATCAACTTGGCGTTTGTGCGGCCGAAGAAGAAGACCGATCGAACGCAGGCGTATACGCAGGGTGCGTGGATGGTGGAATTTATTGAGAAAGAATGGGGACGCGCTGCAATTCTTAAGTTGCTGGCGCTGTACCGTGACGGCACCGTGGAGGCCACGGCGTTTGCTGATGTGCTGCATGTCGATCGTGCGGAATTCATGAAACGATTTGAGAAGTTCGCAGAGGCGGATTTGCGCTCCTGGGGCATGCTTGCTGAGCCGTCAATGGCCATGATGGTGGAGGAGGTCCGCGCCGAGACGGGTGCTGCGGACGGCGCAGTGGAGATTGATGCTGCGCGCCTTGAAGCGTTGATTACCAAGCATCCCGCGCACCCGGATCTGCTGGAGCTTTGGCTGCGGCGCCAGCTGAAGGGCGATGCTGCCCCGGACGCCCTTGCTTTGGAGCGGTTGGCGGCCTACTCCGCCCTGCGCCCCATCGACCCGTGGCCGCACCGGGTGCTTGCCAAGGCCGCCCTGGCGGCGGGCGACTCGGCGGCGGCGGTGCCGCATTTGCAGGTATTGGATTCTTATTCCGATAACGACGCTAACTTCGCTATGGAATTGGCGCGCATTGAGCGCGGGCGAAAGAATTTGGCATTGGCGCTTGAACACGCCACCAAGGCAGCCAGAATACGGGCGTACGACCCCGCGGCACGCGAGTTTGTGGCCGCCATTGCCGTTGAGGCGGGTGATTTACAGACCGCGCGCCTGCACATTCAGGCTCTCACGCTCTTGGAGCCCACGGTTGCCCGCCATCGCCAGCGGCTTGCAAAAGTGGATGAAATGATTGCGAAACTGCCAGTGCAATGAGAACCCACCCGCGAATGAGCTCATATCAATGACAGTGCAAATCAACGGCCACAGCATGCGCTTGGTGTGCAGCGTGATGACGTTGATGGTGTTCGCGTGGATCACACCGGCGTCCCGCGCTGACATCACCTTCGGCGAGCCAGACTTTTACGCGGAGTGCACGCCTGCGCACTTCCCGACGCGCGCACGACTCTTTGACATGGATGGCGATGGCAAGAATGATTTGGTGCTCCCCGGTCGAGACCCATTGAACATTCTCAACTGGTGCTCAATCAACACCGATGGCAGCGCTGGCCCCATGCAAACCGTGGCGGTTGATGGGCAAGTAGATGATGCCGTCGCCGCAGACATTGATGGAGACGGTGCCGCGGAGTTGACACTTGTGATCCGCTCCTATTCAGGGCGCTTGCAAGTGCTGCGCCGAGCCGCCAGTGGGTTGATGGTGTCGAGCGCCATCATCCCGCTCGATCGTGAACCACGGTCGATTGCCAAGGGTGACTTTGACGGCGATGGCGATATTGACTTTGCGGTTTCCTGCTACGCAAGCGAGCACATTGCCATCTTGCTGAACGGCGGAACCGGAAACTTCACGGTCTCACAACGAATCCGCGTTGACGCGTGGAGTGGCGGAGTTCCTGGCCCGCAAGATGTGCTGGCGGGCGATCTCAACGGCGATGGCCGCACCGATTTGGTGGTTGGGTGCATGGGTACGCGGCGCTTTGACATCTTCTTTGGGCAAGCTGGCGGGTCATTCCGCGCGCCTATTTCTTGGCTGACACCCGAGTTCCCCAACATCAATAAGCCAGCAGTGGTCACCTTTGATCTTGGTGATGTGGATGGCGATGGCGACATCGATATTCTTGCGCCACTGTTGTCCACCGGAGCGGGTCAGCCAGTGGTGATTTTCCGAAACGATGGCGCCGGTGGCTTTGCAAGTGCCGTGAAGGTAGGCGAAGTTTCTGGTGGCTATCACTGGGGCGCGCTGCTAGCAGACTTTGATGGCGATGGCGACCTTGACGCGGTGACGAGCACCGTACTCACTGGCAACATCTTGGTGTGGCGCAATGATTCAACTGCTGCAGGTCTTGCCTTTGCGGCGCCCATCTCGCTTGAGTACTCAAGTTTTGCGCGACACTTTCTTGCCGTGAATATCGATGGTGATTGCGATCTTGATCTGATTGAGGCAGACATCTCCGGGCACTTTGCGCTTGGCTATCGCAATCTCCAAGATTGTGGCGGCGGTGCATTCACTGCTACAAAGCAGCCGCGAGTGAAATCCGAACGGACAGTGTTGGCAACGGACTACGCTTTGGGTGACTCTCCAGCATGCGTGATTGCGCGCCAATTGGCTGGATTTGGCGCCGACCTGGGGGCTTTGCCGGCAGCTGCATCACTCGTTCCGCCGCCTGCCTGTGGCCCAAGCGGAGGTGGCGGTCGCTGCGATGAGGTACATGCCAATCCTGGCTGTTTCACTACGCCGTGTTGCGATGCCGTGTGCAGCGTTGCACCGGACTGCTGCATCGTGACGTGGGAGGAAGTGTGCGTGGATCTTGCCAGTACGGAATGCGATGGACTGGTGTGTCCCTCCTATGGGCCGTGCAATGAGGTACACCCGGATCCGGGCTGTGAAGATCCGGATTGCTGCGCTCGAGTGACTCCACTTGATGGCTACTGCGACGGCGCCACTTGGGACTGGGTCTGCGTTGCTCGCGCCGCCGCATTGTGCGGGCTTCCGCCGTGCACCATCACTGTTCCAGCCGGCGCTCGCGCAAACGATGAGGCGTGCTATCTACACACCAACGACGGACCAAACCGCTTGGGAGCGGTTTCCCAACTACTTGCAGGGCATACCGTAGCTGGCTCGTGCACCACTGGATCACCGCGTGATACGGATTGGTACACGCTTGGTGGAGGCACCGGTTCGCGCGTCGTTCGGCTCACGCTTGATGCAGAGTTTCCTGCAGAGCTGCACCTCATGCGCGGCCCAATGAACGGACCATTCGAGACACACTCGATTTGGTTTGGCGGTCGATGTGCGCCGATGGTTCAGAACATCACGTTGACCGGTGGACCGTGGTACGCAGTGGTGACATTGGGCATGGATGTTGGGCCAATCCGCAGCGGTCAACCATGCACCGAGCCGGACCCCGCCAACCCGCCGTCGCCAGATGAACCACCGGTGCTTCCCGGATTTGACGGAACCAACTACTGGATTCGACACGAGTGCCCATCATGTCCGCCGAACGCTGATCTCAACCAGGACGGCTTTGTGAATGGCGCCGACTTGGGAATTCTGCTTGGTGAGTTTGGGGTGCTACATCCGCACATCGGCGACCTGAACTTTGACGGTGTGGTCAACGGAGCCGATTTAGGGCTGCTACTGGGGCTTTGGTCGCAGACAGAGACACTTTGAGAGGCTGCTTCTGCCGATCCGTTGTTGGACAATCGGGCGATTCGTGCTACGTTTTCACTATGACTCGCGCACTTTCCACACTGGGATTCTCCGCCACACTCATGATGGTTTCAGGAACCGCAGGCGCTGCTGAGAGCCGGTGGAATTGCACAGTGGCACCAGCCAGCACCTACACGCAGCAGACGAACATTCAACTTCCGCTAGCGGGCAGTTGGATTGGAAATTACGTTGCGGTCACAAACGAAACAGGCACGCGCACCATCCCGGGGCTGTTCGGTGGTTCAGGAAACACGGCCATCCCATTTTCATCGACCGTGAAACC
>DBCE01000130.1 GCA_002292895.1 Phycisphaerales bacterium UBA966 | reverse complement strand
ATCGCCATTCACCAAGATCTGCACCTTCACCAGATTGTCCGCGCGGAAGGCGATGATTTCGTAATCCATCGTGCCGTAGCCGCGAGTCACGCTCTTCAACTTGTCGTAGAAGTCATAGATGATTTCTGCAAGCGGCAGTTCATAGATGAGCATCTGCCGATCTTCACCGATCGCCATCTGGCTTTGGAAGCAGCCGCGGCGAGCGTCGCAGAGTTTCATCAAGTCACCGATGTTGTCATTGGGGCAAATGATTTCAATCTTGACGATTGGTTCGCGGATCTCAGCAACCACTCCCATGTCGGGAAGGTCAGCGGGGTTGTGAATTTCAACCAGCGTCCCATCAAGCTTCATCACTTGATAGCTGACGGTCGGCGCAGTCTGGATGATGTTGACGCCGCCCTCGCGCTCCAGGCGCTCTTGCACGATGTCCATGTGCAGGAGACCCAGGAAGCCAACGCGGAATCCGAAGCCGAGTGCTTCGCTGTGCTGCACTTCATAGGTGAAGCTGGCATCATTGATGTGCAATTTCTCCATCGCTTCGCGCAGGCTTTCAAAGTCGGCGCGCTTGCCGGTGCCTTCGTCGTCAGTGGCGGGGTAGAAATCGCAATACACCATCTGCTTTGGCTCTTCGTAGCCTTCAAGCGCTTCTGTTGCCGGGTCACTTTCCAGGGTGATGGTGTCACCAACGCGCACTTCAGCAAGGCTCTTGATACCAGCGCAGAGGTAGCCGACTTGTGCGAAAGTCAGGGCTTTCATCTTCTGCGGGAACGGCGTGTTGCGCCCGAGTTCGATCGCATTGAAGGTACGACCGGTTCCCATCATGCGGAACTTGTCGCCGTGCTTGATCTGACCGTCGAAGACGCGGATGTACAAGACTACGCCTTTGTAGTCGTCGTACTTGCAGTCAAAGACCAGGGCGCGCAGTTGGCGCATCTTCTCCGCGGGTGGCGGAGGCAGGCGCTCAACGATGCGGTCGAGGAGTTCATGGATTCCCTGGCCGGTCTTAGCGCTCACGGGCAAGCAGTCTTCAGCAGGCAAGCCAAGAACCTGCTCAATTTCCATCGCCACCTTATCAGGATTGGCGGCTGGCAAGTCGATCTTATTGATGACCGGAATCAGCGTGAGGTTGTTGCCGACCGCGAGGTATGCGTTGGCCACGGTCTGCGCTTGCACGCCTTGCGTGGAGTCAACCACCAAGACGGCGCCTTCACACGCCTTGAGGGCGCGGCTCACTTCGTAGGTGAAGTCAACGTGGCCGGGGGTATCGATGAAGTTGAGTTCGTAGTCCTCATCCTTGTAGCGATGGGTCACCGTGACGGCGGATGCCTTGATGGTGATGCCGCGTTCGCGCTCAAGGTCCATGGAGTCCAACATCTGCGCGCGCGCCTCGCGGGCGCTGACGGCCTTGGTGGCTTGGAGGAGGCGATCTGCAAGGGTGCTCTTGCCGTGGTCGATGTGGGCGATGATGGAGAAGTTTCGAATGCGCACGTCGGGCCCTGGGCTTGGCTCCCCGGACGCAGTGGTGCGGCGGGGAAAGTCCTGAAGTCTAGCGCAGCGCGCGGTGACCTGAACCGCATTCCGGGCACGCTTGGGGGTCTGACGGGCCGAGTAAATGCCCGCAGGCAGCACAGGTCGGGTACCCGCGGGCGGAGAGAGCTGCCCGTACAAAGGGTAGGTAGCCCCGGCGCATTGCCACCATAAACGCGATGTGCTGCAGGAACAGGTACGTCAGCAGCAGCAGCAGCCCAAGGAACAGCCACGCGTTGGCGTGGGCGGTATAGGTTCCTCCGATCGCCACCTGCAGCCCCTGCGTGGCCACGGTGAGTGCAGCTGCAAGCAGTGGTACTGGCAGCACTGAAATCCAGGTGAATCGCCAACAGGCGCGCCAATCGCGCAACATGCGCAGATTGGCATCCCAATGGATGGCCGTCTGCTCTCGCCAGGAGAGGCGGAGCGATGGGTCGTGAAATTGCGGCCACCAGTTCCAGTTGGCCATCGGTACGGAGAGGGGTTAGCGGCTCGGAGAGGTTGCGGCGGGGGCACTCGGTGCGGCGGGCGCGCCTGGTGCAGCGGGGGACCCACTTGGCGAGGCGCCGGGCTTTGATTGATCGGGCTTGGCCGCGGTTGGCGTTGGCTGCGGTTCGGTGGGCGGGTGGGTCATCTTGCCGCCCGCAGTTTCAAGAGTGAATTGACCATCGGCGCCTTTCACGCACCGCGCGCTGATGGTGTCGACGGCAGGCGTGTCCGGAGCAAGCGTCAACACGTCGCCTTCCGAGTTCCAAATTCCAGAATGCTCGGTGATGCCAGTGGCTGGCCCCGTGCGCCGCCATTCGTAGCGGCCGTTTTCAAACACCAAGAGTTCTTCAGTGGCAGCGACCCATGCGCCCAACATGTCATCCGCGGGAATGTGTGGGGGGGCGGCAAGCCAGCGGAAATCAGTCATGCCTTCGCGATGCAGTTCGGTGACGCCATCGTCCTTCTGCAGCGTGACACGGTGCCGAGTGCCCGTCTTGACGCGGTATGGCTCCAGGTCAAAGAACACGTAGTTGGTGCGGCGCCATGCGCCCACTTCAACCGGACGCTTGAAGCGATCCTGCGAGACCCAGACGCGGTACGCGCCGTTTGCATCCAAGCGCATGAGTTCCACGCCGTTGCTCCACCAGCCATCAATGCGCTCCGGCCTCGCTGGGTCGAAATCCAGCGGAATGTCAGAGACCTGCTTGGCATTCTGCGCAAGCGCCGTGGATGGCGCGCACACTGCCAGCGCCAGCAACGCTGTCGCCATGCTTGGCAGGAGGGCGGCGTGCATGGAGAGGTTGCGAACGGAGAAGGCGAGGCGGGGCTTCGTCTGCATGGCACAAGGTTATACGGAGGAAATCCGAGGACGGATCGGCCGATTTTGTGCGGAATTGCCGTTAGCTGCGGATCACGGGCAAGATCACCTTGCGCTCAATGTCCGAAGTGGGCTGTACGACCAGGTCGTAGCCATCACTCCCAACAACGGTGCAGCGAACCAGTTCGCCCGGGGCGAGTTTTTCGCGGGAGAGCACGTAGGTCAGCGCGTCGATCTGCGGCGCCTGGTGGTAGCAACGCCCCACATGCAGGATGCCGCCTTCGCTCACGCCCGGCGTAGCGCGGCCAGCGGTGGCGCCAGCGGCGGGACCGTCAACCAGCACGTCAAATTGCACGCGCTGTTCAGCCTGGTAGGCCGCGTTCTCAAACGCAACTTCCTGTTGAGCAAGCATCAGTTCACGTTCGCGTTCGGCCTTGACTTCGTCGGGAACATGCAGGGCGGGGTCTGCGTCCATGGTGCCGGCGGGCGTGCCATCTTCCGGTGAGTACTTGAAGACGCCCATGGCATCGAAGCCAAACTCTTGCACGAACTCCAGCAGTTCTTCATGATCCGCCTGCGTCTCGCCAGGGAATCCAGTGATGAAGGTGGTTCGAATGGCGATGCCCGGAACGCGTTCGCGCAACTTCTCAAGGAGTTCCGCTTGCTGACGCTTGGATGTGTGACGACGCATCGAAGTGAGCATCGAATCACTCATGTGTTGCAGCGGCATGTCGATGTACTTGACCACATTATCAAGTGATGCCATGGCATCGATCATTTCATCGGTGAAGTTGGACGGATACGCGTACATCAAGCGTGCCCAGCCGGCGCCGTGTTCGCGCACTGCGCCGTCCACTGCGCGCAACATGCCAACCAGGCCTTCGTTGTAGCCAATATCGTTGCCGAAACTGGTGGTGTCTTGACCGATCAGATTCAGTTCGAACGCGCCATCAGCAAGCAGCGCGCGCGCTTCGGAGACGATGGTTTCCACCGGCTTGGAACGCATCTTGCCGCGAATGGACGGAATGGTGCAGAACGCGCAGCGCTGGTTGCAGCCTTCGCTGACGCGCAGGTATGCCCAGTGGCGCGGGGTGAGTCGGAAGCGGTTTGAGTCATCCTCAAAGTAGCCGATGCCTTTGCCGTCTTTGCCGTTGACGGTGAGTCCGGTGGTGGCGATGCCGCGTTCGGCAGCGGCTTGTAGCGCGTTGCCGGCAATCCAGTAGCGCGGTGCATCGGTGCCCGCGGTGCCGGGACCAGCGTTGGCTTCGCGCGCAGCGCGGCCACTCACAGCGTCCATGATGTGGTCACGATCAAAGACACCAATCATGGCGTCGATACCAGGTGCCCACTCCAGCATCTTGGCGCGGTGGCGCTGCACAAGGCAGCCAGCCACGACGACGCGCTTCACCGTGCCGGCGCGTTTGCGTTCGAGTGCTTCTTGAATGACTTCAAGACTTTCGTCCTTGGACGCTTCCAGAAATCCGCAGGTGTTGATGACGATGGCGTCGGCTGCATCGTGGTCGGAGACCAGCTTGATGCCGCCAGCGGCCAAGACGCCGAGCATCTTCTCGCTGTCAACAAGGTTCTTCGGGCAGCCGAGGCTGACGAATGCGACGGAGCGAATGGAGTCATCGGAAGCGGTCATCGAAGGGGCGATTCTAGGCAGTTCCGCTCAGGACGCGAAGTGTGCCAACATGGTGCGCCATTCCCCGTAGCGGTATGGGACGTCATGCGCGTCGTGGAGGGCGCGGAGGCGGGCGAGGGTGCGCTCTGAGAGGTCTTCCTGCCACCCAGCGGCGCGGGGGTCACAGAAGTAGATCCGGCACCCGAGCGGGCGCACCGCATGCACTCCGCAGCGTCCGCTGTCTAAGAATGGGCAGTCGCCGCGCATGGCGGCGGCGCGGACCGCGGCTGCGTCCGGCACCATTCCGGAGCCGCGCAGGCACCAGGC
>DBCE01000198.1:1252-2616 GCA_002292895.1 Phycisphaerales bacterium UBA966 | reverse complement strand
GAGTGACTTCCGCGGGGTGAATATTTGACTGGCCTTCGCAGAGCGAGCCCGCGGTGAACTCCCGCGGGTCTTTCGCCCGTTGCATGTTGTCATGCCCTGTTATTGTGAGTCAGACTGCGGCGCGCATCGGTACGCAGCTTGTTGACTGCCCAACGCGCAAGACCAGCGGTCCGTTAAAGGTCTCAGCCCGAAGTAAGAACCGGCCGGGGGTGAAGACCATCGGGTGCATGGCTGGATCACGTGCGGTCAGGTCTGGGATCACCAGCTGTCCGAAAGCGTCAAGAATCGACACCTGCGAAGACTGGCGACCACACATGGCCCAGGCATCGAGCGCAATGGCGCTGCCGTCGGTAACAATCCATTCCACCTCAAGGGTGGCACGGTCGTGCCCGGACAGCGTGGCATGCATGAGGCCGGGTGCTAGGTCAAGGCACACGCTTCCAGGGGTGCCGTGCGGCCGCAATTCAAAGCGGCGATCGCCGTCATTGATGCGGAGCAATTCTCGGCGAACAAGGGATTCACCACCCACCATGATCGAAGCCTCAGCTGCGAGGAACATCATTCTCATGGAGTGGGCAGAACGGGGGATTGGAAGTGTGTGGGGATGCACTACATAAACAAGTACGCAATTCAGAGGCGCCAGCCATCAGGCAGCCGTCCAATTCCTGCGTGGTTTGGAAAATTCGCCCTTAATAATCGGACGCAGGCGCTTCGGTGCGATTTTTTTGCCTATTCCGGAGATGCCGTGATGGGTGGGGGTCATGAATTACGTTTCTAGTTGTAGAGGCTGTCGCTACCGACTGTGTGGTGGCTTGCCTTGCCCCGATGCCCCAGCACGTCCGAGTGCCTTGGGGCTTTTCTCTTTTTACTCATGAATCCGGCCCGTCGGCACCAGGAGTGCCCGCCGTACGATCTCGCATTAATCCCATGCCTACAGCAGCCACCGCCATGCGTCATCCAGAACCACCCACTACTCCCGGCCTTGGTCGCGTCTACAACTTCTCTGCCGGGCCGGCGTGCATGCCGGAGACCGTCTTGGCGCAACTCCGCGACGAGATCACCGACTTTGACGGCAGCGGCATTGGCCTCCTGGAGTTGAGCCACCGCGGTCCGGCCTACGACCGGATCTTGGCCGATGCATTTGCAAGTGTCCGCGCCTGTGCCGGCGTTGGTGCTGACTGGGAAGTGCTGTTTCTCCCCGGTGGCTCGATGCAACACTTCTCATTGATCGCCATGAACTTTGTGCCCAAGGCAAAGGCTGGCGCGGAACAACCGTGGGTTGCCTTTGCAGACACGGGGCTTTGGTCTCACAAGGGTGAAAAGGAAACAGCGTGCGTTCGTCCAACCAAGAAGGTGTTTGATGG
>DBCE01000198.1:0-1077 GCA_002292895.1 Phycisphaerales bacterium UBA966 | reverse complement strand
GACATTTTCTCACGGCCGTTTGACCTCAATGCCCATGAATTGCTCTTTGCAAGTGGCCAGAAGAATCTGGGTGCCAGTGGCATCACCATGGTGCTTGTAAAGAAGTCATTCTTGGAGCGCGCCGATCCTTCGTTGCCACCGATGCTCAGCTACGCAAACTTTGCCAAGACCGAGTCGCGCCCGAATACTCCGCCGACGTTTGGCGTCCGTGTGATTGGCCTCATGGCACAATGGACCCATGAATTTGGTGGACCGGCGGCATTTGGTCCGCGCAATGCGGCCAAGGCAGCACACATTTACAGGGCGATTGATGGCAGCGGCGGCTTCTACCGTCCATCCATGCGCGCGGATTGCCGCAGCGACATGTCCATCAGTTTCCAACTCCCCAGTGACGCGCACGTGGACCGCTTTGTAGCGGAAGCAGAGAGCGAAGGACTGTGCGGACTGCGCGGTCATCGCGAGTGGGGCGGTATCCGTGCGTGCGTTTACAACGCCTTCCCGGCGAAGGGCTGCGAAGTGTTGGCAGACTTCATGGGTGCGTTTGCTAAACGGAACGGCTGATGGCAGCATCATCGGACAAGTTGCTCGTGCGGAATTCACGCGCCGTCGTTGTACTTTGGACTGCCGCTGTGCTAGTGGGTGCCTTCATCACGCTGTGGCCGGCGTGGGCAGGGATTGTCGCTGCCAACGACGACATCAAGTTTCTGCGCGAGCCGTCGTGCGTATTGCCGGTGTGGGATCGCGTGTGCGACGCGTGGATGCACTCTGCCAGTTTCCGACCACTCGAGATCCTTGTGAGTGCTTCCTGTGATCCCACCACGTTGGCGTGCGGGTGGGTTATGCCGGTGCAGGCGCTCGCCTTGGTGGTGTTGGCGTGGGCAGTGGTGGGATTGGCAGATCGCGTAGCGCCTGGAAACCGGGCCGTGGCGCCCATCGCATTGCTCTGGATTGGACTCTCACCGCCCACAACCACTGCCGCCTGGCAGATGGATGCGGCATCGCAAACGTGGAGCGCTGCACTAGGCGCGTGGGCAATGCTCTTGGCGTGGCGCGCATGTGCTGCGGCACGCTTGGGGC
>DBCE01000226.1:3388-7667 GCA_002292895.1 Phycisphaerales bacterium UBA966 | reverse complement strand
CCCGTAAGCGCGCGGAGCAGGCCCGGCGCTGGGCCGGCGCCGTGGACACGCTGACCGCGTGGTTTGCGTGGCGCGTGGCTGAGCACGCCGCTATGGAGGCAGGGGTTGGGCCCATCGCCGCCGGCGTGCGCGAAGGCACAGTGGTGAGTGCCAACGCGCCCGCCATCACTGAGCGCGCCGTGCTGCAAGCGTGGCTTCGCTCTTTGCACGACAACATGGAGCAGTTCCGTTCGTTTGACCCGGTGCTGGTGGAGCGCATGTCCGATGCTTACGCGCGCGCCTTTGATGCATCGCGACGAACGGTAGCGCAACGTGCGGCTGCGTCAGTGAAGCAGCGCTTTGCGTCGGCGGACCAAGTGGGCGGCGAGGAGATGGCACGCCTGGCGGAGCTCCGTGGACTGCAGCGCCCGCGACGCTCCATCCGCACGCTGATCCGCCAGACGGGCGGCGCGTTGGCGGCGGTGAAGCCGATCGTGCTTGCCAGTCCGCTCAGCGCGGCCATGCACCTGGATCCCGCGCTGCCGCCCTTTGACTTGGTGGTGTTCGACGAGGCATCGCAAGTGCCGCTGGCAGACGCGCTCGGTGCGCTGTCACGCGCCACGTCCGCCGTGGTGGTGGGTGATTCCAAGCAGCTTCCGCCCACTAGCTTCTTTGATAGCGGTGCCGGCGGCGACGATCCCGAGGCGGGCACCACTGCTGGCAGCGCACCGGAAGACGACCAGGGCTTTGAGGAACTGGAGAGCCTGCTCGACGAATGCGTTGCAAGCCGGTTCCCGGAGCTCATGTTGCGCTGGCACTACCGCAGTCGAGACGAGCGGCTGATCGCATTCAGTAACGCGCACATCTACGGCGGCAGGCTGCAGACGTTTCCTTCGGCCTTCCGGTCGCACCCACTGCTCGGCGTGTCGCTGCGCGTGGTGCAGGGCACGTACGACCGCTCCAAGACGCGCACCAACCGCACCGAGGCGGAGGCGGTGGTCGCGGAGCTTGCGTCGCGACTGCGGTCGCCGGATGCAGTGCCCGCGAACCGCTCGCTTGGCGTCGTTGCGTTCAGCATCGCGCAGCAGAACTTGGTGCAGGATCTCTTCGACGCGCTGATCGATGGAGACGAGAGCGTGCGCGCCACGGTCTTGCAGTTGCCGGAGCCGGTCCTCATCAAGAACCTGGAGGCGGTGCAGGGCGACGAGCGAGCCACCATGATGTTCTCCATCGGATACGGTCGCGATGCCGAGGGCAAGCTGGCGATGAACTTCGGCCCCATGAACCGCGCTGGCGGTGAGCGACGGCTCAACGTCGCCATCACACGCGCGCGGGAGCAGATGATCGTCTTCAGCACCATCCGCGCGGGTGACCTTGACCTTGGCAAGTCCGGTGCTGCGGGCATCCGACTGCTTCGCGATTTCTTGGAGTTTGCGGAGTGCGGTCAGACCGCCGCAGCAAAGGCCGACCCGCTTGACGCTGCATCGCAACACGCTGGCAACCCCGACGCGCTTGAGGAATCGATCGCGCGCGCACTGGAACAGCGCGGTTGGACCGTCGACCGGCACGTGGGACGCAGCAACTATCGCATCAGTTTGGCGCTGCGCGATAAGGCGCATCCCGACCGCTGGTGCTTGGGCGTGGAACTCGACGGGCCGTTCTGGCATTCCGGCGCCACGGTGGCCGATCGTGAGATCCTGCGACCAGCGGTGCTTCGCAGCCTCGGCTGGCGGACCATGCGCGTATGGAGCACGGAGTGGGTGCAAGACCCAGCCAAAGTGGTGGAACGGATCGAGGCAGAGGCTGTGGGTGGTTGAGCGTTTCTAACAGCGCAGCATGCAGATTCGTTATGCAAGCAAAGATGCTACGAGGCGGTCTGTGCAACTATCCCGCGAGTGATGCGCGCACCAGTACTTCTAAACTCGCCTGATCATTGCCGTAATCAACGAGAAGATCGGCGTAAAGCCTGTAATCGCAAGGACTCACATGACGCCTCGCCATCGCTGGTGCTAGCAATCCGCTCGCACCGCTCATTCGCTGACACTTCCAAATTTCACGAAATTCTAAATCAACGAAAGGAATTCATGGCAGAGGCTGTGTTATGCCTATTATCGACTCAATACACCCAATGTTTAACCACGTTGGTTGAGCAGCTGGGATGAACAGGAGATCTCTACCGTGCTGACACTCGCAGCCTCAGACATGACATCAACGATGAAGGCCCTGAATGCAGGCCTCAGTATGGAAGGGGTCACCATGTACCTCTTCTGGCTCTCAACCGTAGCAATGGGTGCAGGAGCATTCTACTTCTGGCTGCAGCGCCAGACTGTTGCTAAGCAATATCAGACGGCAATGACCGTCGCCGGAATCATCTGCGCCGTCGCAGCATTCCACTACTGGCGCATGAGTGGTATTTACCTTGAAGGCGTGGCAAGCCTGTTCGATGACAATGGCCAGCGCATCGCTGGTGCAACCATCAAGCAGTTCCCAACCACTTACCGTTACATCGACTGGATCATCACGGTTCCACTGCTTGTCATGGAATTCCCGTTGCTCCTGAACATGGGTAAGAAGGGTGGATCACTCTTCCGTAACCTCGTGGTCGCCGCGATGGTCATGCTCGTCACCGCATGGGTTGCTGAAGAGAGCCCAACCGGTGGTCAGCAGTGGTGGACCTGGTACATCGTCAGCTGCGCTGCGTGGCTGTTCATCGTGTACATGCTTTACACCTCGGTTTCGACCGCAATGCAGAGCGCACCGCCAAGCATTGCTGCAAGTCTCAGCACGATGCGTCTCTTTGTGGCAGTCGGCTGGATCATCTATCCAGTCGGATTCCTCATGGCGCTCTCGGGTTCGAATGGTGAGAGTTGGCGCGAAGTTCTGTACAACATCGCCGACGTCATCAATAAGGTGTTCTTCGGGCTCGTCTGCTACCAGGGCGTGAAAGCGCTCGAGGAGAAGAAGGCCTGAGAACTGATGAGTTGATTCAAGCCCCGCCCTTGACTGGAACAATCGAAGTTCAACACTTCGATCAACCAGCAAGGGCGGGGCTGTTTGCTTTTTCGGGGGCTCGCTGTATTCCGTGGATGGTGTTGAGTTCCGCCGCGTTGATCGGATGGATGAGCCCAGCGACCACCGTTCGCGCTGCGTCCTTGCCCTTCGTTGCGGCGCTCATCGTCCTGGGCATGCCGCACGGGGGCGCCGACTGGGCCGTCGCCGCGCGCCTTTCACATCGGTCGGGCTTCATAGCGCAACTGTGGGGCTTCGTTCCCTATCTACTCATGATGGCGGGATGCCTCCTGGCGTTGCTGCTTGTTCCGGGTGTCACGGTGTTGGCATTCCTGGCCCTGACGGTCTTTCACTTTGGAATGGCTGATGCCACCGCGTTGCGCGCCGATGATGACGGACCGCTGGCACGTTGGTCACTGGTGATGAGCCGAGGGCTACTGCTGCTTGCCACCGTGTTTGCCGTGCACCCGGAGGCCGCGTGGGAGCCGTTTGGGCAGATTGTGAATGCCATGGGTGTGTGGCCTCAAGGAGCATGGCAGCCCGATCCGCTGGCCTTACAGCCGTGGGCGGTGGTGGGCAGTGTGTTTGGAGTGCTGCTTGCGTGTGTCAGCGCGGGATTGCGGGTGCTACACCATCATCGCCGCGAAGCGTTGAGCGATCTGTGCGAGAGTGCACTGGTGGTGGCGCTGGCTTACTACGCGGATCCCTTGTTTGCCGTTGGGGTGTACTTCATTGGAGTGCATGCGTTTCGGCATTGCCGCCGGCTGTCAAGGACGCGCATCGTGATGGAGCCGCCACCGATCTCGGCACATTTCTTTCGAAACATGTTTCACGTCCATGTGCTGAGCTTTCCACTGATGGTGGCAACCGCTGCGTGCCTGGTTCCCCTGTGCATCGTGATCGGTGGATTTGATATGCGATCGATCGCTATCGCGAGTATCGCTTTCTACATTATCTCTACGCTGCCGCATCACTTGTTGGGACTGAAATTGCCGGCGCCTGAATTAATGCTGAAGTGACGGGGCAGTTGGGCCAACAGGTTGAGGGCGAACCTATGCCATGCTCATGCTCGTGCTCATGCCATCATCATGATGCAAATCCCGCGGGCACTCCATGCGGCGGTACGCCACCAATTGGTGGTGACGAGGCGGTGATGAGCCTTCGCGTCGAAACCGTTGGCCAGGGTGTTATGCAGTGGAATCTGCACCATCCACGTGGATATCCAAATCGAAGCCAAGAGCGGAAGGCTGGCAATGAACCACGGATCGCGAGTCCCGGTGAGTACCAGCAA
>DBCE01000226.1:0-3239 GCA_002292895.1 Phycisphaerales bacterium UBA966 | reverse complement strand
CAAGCCCACCAGGGCCCAAGTAGCTGCGTAATGAAGATGGAAGACGCTGGGCATCGGTGTGCCATCACCTTGGAGTGCGCTGGGGGGTGTCTGCGCCAGCAACGCGCCGATGTTCCGTCCACGCGTGTTTGAGGATCAGCGCAAAGGGCACCCACCAGATGAGGTCATTGGTGATGCAGTTCAGCGCGAACGCCCATGGCAGCTGCTCGGTCCACAGTGCTTGGATCATGCCGAGTGGGCCAAAGATCTTTCCGAGAAATCCCACGAGGACGATCGGCCAATGTCGCACCGGATCAAAGGCAGCGATGGCGTAACCGATGCCGTACACGCCCACGATCATTCCGATGCATTGCCAGAACTGCGGGTAATTGGGTTGCGGCATGTGCAACCAATCAAAGATTGCCCCAGGAAAGAGCACTGCAAAGCCGCCCCACAGCAGGTTGTAGAACCCGGCGGCGAGCAAGACATTGCGCATCCAGCGCGGCGATGAAGAGGTGGTGGTCATGTGGGTGAGACGGGATTTGATTGGCGTCTCATCGTATCCCGCACACCATCACTCGGACTCCGGTTCGCCTTGAACAATGAACGGACGGCACTCTGCTTCGCACCACAGCCTGTAAACGTTGAGGACGTTTGGGCGAATGCCCTTGACCGGGATCTTGAGAAATCCGTTCCGTTGCGCAGCTTCAAAGAGAATGCGTTCCCGTTGCGTCAGGCGGTGGCCCACACTGCGACTACCGATCTTCGCTCGGGTGGGTTGACCACGGCTCAGGCGTTCGACATCGTCTTTTCTTGGTCGAGGCATGATGTGATCTCCTCGCCTCGGGCAGGGGGCGCGAGGCTTGGGACCCCCAAAGGGGGTTAGATATGTGAGGTCTCCGAACGCACGATTATTAAATCAGTCCTGCGAGAGGCGGAGGACTTGCTTGTAGGTCCCATCGGCCTTTCGGGTAGTTACTAGTTCACCGTTGGCACCGAAGTATTCGCCGGTTCCGCCAGTGATTGCGATCGTCGCGGAGGCGCCAACTTCAAGTGGAACAAAGTCTGGACCGGTTGGGTAGGTGCTGGTGCCCATGGCAATCACCTGACCGCCTGGTAATTCGAAGATGAGTTGGCGCACGCGAACTTCAAAATTCGCATCGTCGTCGACGATGTCATGAGTGGTGATGCGCCCGCTCAAGGTTCCGAACGCCTGGCCACCCTTCTTGAGGTTCGACTTAAAGAACGTGGAGGCGCCAGCGGCCGCCCCCGCATCTCCCTCTTCAGAGATAATGGTCGGTATTGCCTGCGTCAGCGTGATACTTCGTACGCCTGGAGCCCAAGGAGCGACTGGCAGCACAGCGAGGGATGCCAACGGCACCGTCAACAGGCCAGCAGCCGCAACCGGAACCAGGAGTGGGAGAGTGCGGAGTTTGGAACGAATATTCATGGGGTCTCTTTCAAGTGGGGCGAGAGTAAGGAAATGAACAAAAACAAACTGGCGGTTATGCCGCTTCAACTAGTGAATAGGCGTAAAAGTGTAGGCACGTGGATCATGCCATTCAGCGCCGGGAAGGGGCTTGAGTCATCATTTCCAACGCGCGGTCCATGGCGCGCCGGTAGATCCAGGCGCGTTCGGATGGATCCTGGTTGGCTGCGCCTTTGACGAGAGCTTCAGTCAGCTCAGCTTTCGCTGCTGCAGCCACGGCGTCATCGCCCAAGAGCACGGCAGAATTGATGGCCAGTTCATAGAGCGCCGCGCAGGACGCGGTATCGCCGGCATTGAAGCGAGGGACGCCGCGTTCGATGGCGAGTTCAAAGATGGCTGCGATTCGTTGCGCACGGCTCAGAGCGAGTTCAGCCTGGGGAGTGGAGGGTGTCTTCTTTGTGAGCAGCACTCGATTGATGATGTGGATGACACCGTTGACCGCTTCGATGTCGGCAACTTCGATCTGTGCACCATCAACAGTGATCGCTCCGGATTCAAGCGCAAAGACAACACTGCCGTCACCGAGGAGCGTTCGGGCGGAGCCTTGTGAGAGCATTTCATCGCGACGGATCGCCGTTGGTAGGACATGCCCGGCGAGCACAGCGGTCAGTGCCCCCTTGTCCTTCAGAAGCGCCGCGAGCGCATCGGCAGGAACAGCAGCGAATGCATCGTTTGATGGTGCAAGCAGGGTCCAAGGACCAGGGTTCGACTTCCCGAGTTGCACGCCAAGACCGGCGGCTTCAATGGCGGTTCGCAGAGTGGCGAAGCGCGGTTCGGCGGTCACTACCTCTTCGATGGTGCGTAGTTCGGGAACCATCACCGCATCAATGACATGAACGAGACCGCCGTCAAAGGTGACGTCGGTGGCAACCAAGTGAGCACTGTCGATCGTGAGGGCGGCCGGATCAATATCAAGTGATTGCCCGGACAGCGCAGTGAGACGTCGACGCTCAAGGACGGCGGAACTTTCCAGGGGCTGTGCAACAATGTGATGCTTCAGAATGGTCTGCAGCGTGGCCTTTCCCGCAGCACTTGTCAGAAACTCAACTTGCTCCTTGGGGAGTTTGGCAAATGCGGCGTTGGTGGGTGCAAAGATGGTGACGCGCGCACCCTTGGGGAGCTCAAGTTCGGCGGCCTTCACAAGTGCCAGCAGCGTTGTGAGGTTTGCCTTGGTTGCCACCGATGCGAGCGAGCCCGCAGAGGATGGCTCGGTGGTGGTGGCGGCGCCGATTGGTCGGATCCAATCGATTTCGAGCGTAAACGGACCAGCCTTCTTATCGGAGAGCGTGATACCGACCGATTCAATGGATGCAGGGTCGAGCGGGGCGGCATTGCGCACGCGCTGGCCGAAACTGTTCAGTACGCACTCACTAAAGGGGATCTCAACTTCGATCCATTGGCCGGGCTTGGTGTCAAAGACACGCTGGTAGCCGCCCGCCATGAGTCGCACGCGGGAGGATCGAATGTCACACTGGTACGTGCGCCCGTCACCTTTCACGCGCATGCGCAATCCCGTGGTGCCGGCGAATGTTCCTTCCGGGACAGCGGTACGAACTTGCGAGAACCCGCCGTTGTTGTCAAGGGAGAGTTCGCCGGTGAAGCTCAGCGTGCCACCTTCGCCAGCGGCGATGCGTCCGGTTGAGAGTCCACCCATGACGCCATCAAGGACGGTTTGCCAGCCCTTGGTTCCGCTGTCAAATTCCAGGTTGGAGTCTGCTGCGCGTGGCAGCGGGTGCGCGTAGGTTGCGGTGCTGGTTGCGCTCACGAAACA
>DBCE01000003.1 GCA_002292895.1 Phycisphaerales bacterium UBA966 | reverse complement strand
CCGTAGTCGGCGGGCCACCAAGGCTGCGAGTCAGTCATCAGCGCGCGCAGGTCTGCGCACAGTGCATGAAGATCAAGCGATTTGAACTCCTTGGCGTAGTCGAAGGCCGGGCCCATGGGGTCAGCCATGGGGGAGTTCCGTTGCAGCACCGTGATGTCAAGTTGATTGGGCCACCACGCGCGGTTGGTGGTGGTGTCGTCGGCAGGGCGAGAGTTTGCTGCGATGAAGGGGCACTTACTTGGGGCGGCGGTGGTCATGGTTTTCTTTCTATCAGGCACGGGCGCGGTTGAATGGAGAAGGGTAGTCCGTTGGCCGGGAACTTTCCAACTGTGATTCGGCGATGGAGGGACTTTGCTTGCGTTGGTGAAATGACACAGGGCCCAACCTTGGGGTTGGACCCTGTGTCTAAATCTTCAATAAGGGCTGCACAACAGTGACGCAGCCTGTCCGCCAATTACTTCTTGGCTGGTGGCAAGATAACGGTGTCAATGATGTGAATGACGCCGTTGCTTGTCTTGACATCCGCGGCAATGACGGTTGCTGAATCATTCAGCATGACCTTGCCATCCTTGATGGTGATCTTGACCATCTGACCTTCAACGGTCTTGACTTCCTTCAACTTCATGACGTCGGCTGCACCAACATTGCCTGCTGCAACGTGGTAGGTGAGAATCTTGGCGAGCGCCTTTGGATCCTTCTTGAGGGCAGCAACAGTTTCCGGTGGGAGCTTTGCGAAAGCCTCATCGGTTGGTGCAAACACTGTGAATGGACCTGGGCCGTTGAGTGTGTCAACGAGGTCGGCGATCACGAGCAGTTCGACCAGGGTCTTGAACTTGCCAGCGTCTTGCGCGGTCTTCACGATGTTGGCTGGCGCCTTGGCGGCTGGTGCCGGCGGGGCCTTGGTGTCAGCCTGTGGGGCTGCAATGGCGAAGGCGGTGGAGAGGGAGAGGACGGTGGTTGCGAGGCAGATCTTGCAGAACATGGTGGTAGCTTTCTCTGAAATAGTCCGAGAACCCGATCGCGCGGCGCGCGTGGACGGAATTGAAGTCCGTGTCCCGGCTTCGCGCGTCAACCGCCTTCGGTTTCGTTGTTTCAACAAAATTTGAAACACGCACCCCCCAGGAACGGGTGTTCCGGGAGGAACGGGAGCAATTTCGCAGCCCCGACCGTGCGAATCCCGCAAGTTCCGTCCCGCGCCCCAAAATGGTCCGGGAGGAACGGGAGCAATTTCGGAGTCGGCGTGCCATTCGCGACGCTTTGCAATTCCCTGACATTTCCCCAACGAAATCGGGGTGCGATCAACGCCAGATCTTGACTGGGTCGTGACGAAATCAAAGCACGCGCTCGTCATCCTTTCTACCTCTCGCTCCCCAACTTGGGGTGCCCCCAACATTCTGGCACGGGCGCTCGGCCCCGCCGCCATACGAGGTGACATGATGACCCGACCACTGTTCTCCGCGTTCGTCCTACTCGCACCCACTGCACTGGCGTTCGCTGGGGCACAAGAGGCGCCGCGCGTTGCGGTGGGCGACACCATCGGTGGTCGCGCGGTGGTTCTGGTAGCTCCCAAGACCGGCACGGGCGAGGTGACTGTTGAAGTATCGACCGATCCCGCGTTTGGCGCCGTTTCCTTCTCCACGGTGTTGAACGTGACCGATGCGCTCGTACCCGGCAAGGTGTTCTTGGAAGGTCTTCCATCTGGCGTTCGTCATTACGTGCGAGCCACCCACGCTGGCCAAGCGCGCACCGCGACATTCAATGCACGCGGAAGTTCAGTAGCTGCTCCCGCCGCTTCATCGGGCGTGCGCTTTGGTGTTTCTGGTGACTGGCGCGGCGATGTTGGGATCTTCAACTCGATCTTGAACGCGGACGAGCGCGACCTGGAATTCTTTGTGAAACTCGGCGACACCATTTACGCAGACGTGCCAAGCCCGGCTGTACCGAACGGCCCCGCGCAGACGCTGAATGAGTTCCGCGCCAAGCACGTTGAGAACTACGCACCGAGTAACGGCATTGATCCGTGGGGCGATCTTGCCGCCGCCATGCCAACCTTCTCCATGATCGACGATCACGAAGTCACCAACGACTTTGACGGCGGCGCATGGGATGCAGTCAACGGTTGGTACAACCAGAGCAGCCTGTATGTGAACGGATTGCAGGCGTTCGTTGAGCACAACGCCATCGTGCCCGCCACGTGGCCTGCGCTCGGTGATGCGCGCTTTGATGGCCGCCCGAACCTCTATCGATCATTCAGTTGGGGCACCGATGCTGCGGTGTTCCTGCTCGACACCCGCTCGTTCCGCGACGCAAGTTTGCCGCCAGTGGCAAACCCGTTTGACCCGACCGAGGTGTTTACGTTCATCCAGGCGTCGTTCAATCCAGCCCGCACCATGATGGGTTACGCGCAGTTGGGACTGCTGGTGCAGAACTTGGCAGCGGCGCAGGCAGCGGGTGTGACTTGGAAGTTCGTCATGACTTCGCAGCCGATGCAAAACTTCGGCCCACTTGCCGGTGAAGATCGCTGGGAAGGTTATGCAGCGGAGCGCGCCTACCTGCTCGGTCAGATCATGCAGTTGGGCATCAAGGATGTTGTGTTTGTGACGGCGGACTTTCACGGCACCATCGTGAATGATGTGACGGTGCCGAACCCTGTCAACCCACAACAGCAGTTGTATACGGGCATGTTTGAGATCATCACCGGTTCGGTGGCCTACTCCGCGCCGGCTGGGCCAACCTTCGCGCAACTTGGAGTGTCGACCGGTGTTCTCAATGCTCAGCAGTACGCGTACTACTTGACGCTTCCGCCTGCAGCGCAGGATGTGTTCGTGCAGAACGTGCTTGATGGCGTGGTGTCGCAGTACGGGTATTCGGCGACAGGAATTCAAGACCCTTCCATCGCCGCCAGTTTCACGGTGGGTGGACCGGTTGCCGTGCATCACTACGGTTGGACTGAGTTTGAGGTGAACGCGCAGTCCAAGGCGCTGACGATGACCACGTGGGGCGTTGATTGGTACACACCGCAAGAGGCGGCGGCTGATCCGGCGGCCATCATTGCGCGCCCGCTCACCGTGCGCCAGCGCTTCACTGTGCAGTCGCACCTTGCGCCGTGCCTGGCCGATCGTGACGGCAACCGTCGTGTGGACGGAGCAGATTTGGCGGTGGTGCTAGCGGCCTGGGGCGAGTTAGGGTCATCGCAAGACCTGACTGGCGACGGCGTAGTGGACGGTCCTGATTTGGCCTTCTTGCTGGCCGCGTGGGGTTCGTGCCCGCAGTGAGTGCGCGGTGTTTGCAGTGAAGTGACATGTGTTGAATTGCGGTGCAGCGCCCGAGGGGTTTCCCCCTCGGGCGCTGTCTTGGGCAGGTCGAGAGGGCGCCTTGGGCACAGTACGTCACCACTCACTCAGGCTCCTGTGACAAACCATGCAAATTCGTTTTTGCATGACGAATTTGCATGGTATGCTGTTGGGCATGCTCGGCCGCCCGCGCCACCTCGCAGACATCCGCCGACTACTGCGGAACTTTCAGGCCGTTGCCATCCTCGGCGCGCGGCAGGTGGGCAAAACCACGCTTGCTCAGGCCGTTGCAGCGGAGTTTGGCAAACGCGCGCGGCTGTTCGACCTCGAAACCGACCGCGACCTTCGCCTGCTGCAGGACCCCGAGCCAGTACTCGCGCCACTCCGAGGTTTAGTGGTGATCGACGAGGTGCAACGGCTGCCTTCCCTGTTCCCTCCCCTGCGACCACTGCTTGACCGGCGCCCCATACCTGCCCGCTTCCTTCTGCTTGGCAGCGCATCGCCCAGCGTCGCGACACGTGGCACCGAGAGCTTAGCGGGTCGCATCGCCTACTACGAGCTTGATGGTCTGGGGCTTGATGAGGTCAGCGCGGACCGTTGGCAACGCCTGTGGCTACGTGGCGGGTTCCCGCGTTCGTTCACGGCAAAGTCTGACGTGAGCAGCATGGAATGGCGCCGGGCCTTCGTGCAGACTTATCTTGAGCGCGACGTCTTGGATGTCGGGTTGCGCATGCCGCCCGCCGAACTGCGGCGCTTCTGGCAGATGTTGGCGCACTGGCACGGGCAGCGATGGAACGCCTCGGAATTCGCCCGCGCCTTCGGCACCTCCGAGGCCACGGTACGTCGCTGGCTCGAGACGCTCGAAGGCTTCTATGCCATCCGACTGCTGCGACCATGGCACGCATCAATCGCAAAGCGCCAAGTAAAGTCGCCGAAGGTGTACCTGCGCGACTCGGGCATGTTGCACGCGCTGCTTGGCATCACTAGCCATGCCGAACTTCGCGAGCGCCCTCAGGTGGGCGCGTCATTCGAAGGGTTCGTGGTGGAGCAGGCGATACACGCCTCGGGCGCGCTGTCGCATGAGGCATATCACTGGGCCACGCCGCAGGGCGCCGAACTTGACCTACTGCTCGTTCGCGGCGATCGCCGCATCGGCATCGAGGTGAAGTGCACCGAGTCGCCCGTTGTCACGCGCTCAATGGAAATTGCCATGAAGGATCTGCGCCTGAAGAAGCTCTGGCTCGTGCACCGCGGCGACATGCGATTCACCATGCGCCCAGGCATTGAGGCGCTACCAGTCGCAGAACTTGATGCACTCCGTGGAGCATTGGACTGATATGTGGACTCAAGTCTCGGCTCGCTGTGCGCTGTGCTATCGTTGGAAAATGATGCACCAGTCACTCCCTTCAGGTCCCACACTGCTCACGCTCGCAGCCATCACTGCGCTCGCGCTGTCGCTCGCTGCGCCCGCGCAGGCGCAGGTCCACTACCACGATGATGGTCAACCATGGAAACAGCGTGCGGATTCCGGGCCCGATGCTGAGGTGCCCGGATGGTTCTACAACCTTGGCATCACCGGCATGCGTGCAGAGCTCGTGGCAGATGCCCCGAAGTCGCTGCTGATTCGTTATGTATTCGCAAACACGCCCGCGAGCGGCGTCGTTCTTGTTGGTGACAAAGTCATCGGCGCCGGTACGCAGCTGTTTAAAGAGCCGCATCGCAACGGCTACGGTGAGGCGGCCTTCGGCGCTACTGGGCCCGTCTTGGAATTTGCGGCAGCACTCGAAGTTGCACAAACGCCGAGCGCTACTACTCCTGGCAAGCTCCCGCTCACACTGCTGCGTGATGGAAAAACCGTGCAGGTTGTCCTGGATGTTGGCACCGCGTACGGCGCCTTCGCTGCGGACTACCCCGCAGGCTGCGCGAAGTCTGATCGCATACTCGCCCAACTGCTCGAATATCTTGTGAAGAATCAGCGCGCTGATGGCTCGTTCGGCGATGCAGTGCATGACACATTTGCACCACTGGCGTTACTCGCCAGCGGCGATCCGCGCTACATGCCGGCAGTGGAGCGATGCGTGCGGCGCCTCTGCGCATCAACACACGCGTCAGATGACAGCGCGAAATTGTCCCTCCCAAACTGGACGTATATGGGTGCCGCGATGGTGTTGAGCGAGTACTACCTTGCCACGCAAGCAGCGTGGGTGCTGCCGGAACTGCAGGAGATTCATGATTTCATCGCAGCCGGCCAGTACCTAAACATGGCACAAATCAATCCAAAGTCGAAGGAGTCGCATCCAGACGCGTTTCCAAAGGGACCGCGCGATTCACACGGCGGATGGGGGCACAATCCAGGCTTCGAAGGCTACGGGCCGATCGCCATGATCACTGCTCAAGGTGCTCTCGCTTACTCAATGATGGCACGCTGCGGCATCACCATCGACCGCACTCATCACGACGCCGCCTATGAGTTTCTGAAGAAGGGTAGTGGTGCCAACGGGTATGTGTGGTACGGCGATAGCGTCGGTGGCGGCGCAGACGGATGGGCGGACATGGGTCGCACCGGAGCCGCTGCTATTGCGAATTCCCTCAGCCCGTATCCGGATGTTTCATACCGAGATCGAGCGCGGCTCCACTCCAAGGTCATCGGTCTGCATCCGCAAAGTTTCCCCGACACGCATGGATCGCCAGCGATGGGCATGGCCTACAGCGCGCTCGGTGCACATGTCGATCCAGCGAACTTTCGTAAACTCATGGACGCAAATCGGTGGTGGTTCGCACTCGCTCAATGCAGTGACGGAACTTTCTATTACCAGCCCAACCGAGACAATGCGGGCTATGGCTCTGACGCTCGGATGACTGCATCTTCAGTGACCGCATTCATCTTGGTCATATCAAAGCGGAGCCTGGTATTGACTGGCAAAGCAGCAAGCAATGCGGCGCCCGCAGCGGTTGAAAGCGGCACCCGCTAGCTTGAAGTTGCAAGGGCGACCGACGCACAGGGCCGCGCGCCTGTCGGTGGCGGTAAGGCTTCAAACCCCCTGGGCGTGGGGATCCCGCAAGTTCAGTCCCGCGCACCAAAATGGTCCGGGAGGAACGGGAGCAATTTATCGTGCGCTCCTCGTACCGCGGCGGCGGCACGCCCGGCGACACGGACTACGACATCGGTTTTCGCGTCGCGAGGGCCCCCTGATTGCTTTCCTTTCCACTCTTTCCTCTTTCCTCTTCCTCTTTCTTTCTTCCTTCTTCCTTCACTGAAGAATCATGCGTCTCAGCCAGTTTATTGGTCATCGATAGTTGATTATCATTCAGTAATTCCGCACTTCCCGGGCAATATTGTATGTTCCTATCATACAATTAAGACATGGACTCCTCCATCGTCAAACGCGCCCTCCAACTGCTCGGCGAACGGCTTCTGACGCGGCATGATGCGGATGTTGAAGTGCTCGTGGTGGGCGCGTCTGCTGGCATGCTGACGGGACAATTGCCAAGGGGGCGCACGACAGTCGACTGCGATGTCATGGTGATTGCTCCGCGAGAAACGGAGGGTGCACTGCTCGCAGCAGCTGATGACGTTGCCGCCGAGTTGGGTCTTCCAGCATGTTGGTTCAACACGGACGTGCAATTGCTCATCCACGCGCTGCCGGCGGGATGGCAGGATCGTCGCGTTCGCGCTTGTGCATCCGGCCGACTTCGCGTGGACGCGATCGGGCGTGTCGATTTGTTAGCGATGAAGGTCTACGCGGGTCGCGCGCAGGATCTCCAAGATATTCGGGACATGGAACCACTCTTGCACGAACTGCGCTTCGTTGCTGCATTCATTGATGCGTTGGAATCAGCGGGCGAACCCATGGCGCATATCACCGACGCCCGAGCCATTCTGGCAGAACTGGAGCGCCTGCATGCTCCGTGAGCAACTCGATCGCGCCGTTTGCCAGTGGTCCACACTCGGCGTTGCGTTCGACGCAGCGCCGGCGGGCTCTGCCGGTCACGACATTGATCTTGAGCGATTGCTGTTGGAAACCGCGCGCCTGGCGCCAGCGATGCCGCGCCTCTTTGTGATGGCTGTCACTTGGCTACAGATTTACGGCGACGCCCTTGCGCGCCATCGGCTGCGTCACTTGATGGCGGAGGAACTTGCACCGACGGACCATCCGGTACTGGGGCTCTTGCTTGAGCTTGGGCAGGCGGGCAGCCACCCGCCCCGTTTCGCGGCGCTGTTGCGCGAGTTGCACGCCGCGCCTGATCCGCGCCCACTCTTTGACATCGAACGCTCAAGCGCCGCCATGGCGGAGCGCGCCCGTCGGCGAGCATCACCCGAGTCCAAACGGTGGGGGCGGTGGTGTGAACCGGTCGAGCCGCGTTCGGATGCGATTGCGCCCGCACATGTGGTGATGAGTCGCAACCCATGGCTCCGGCTTGCCATG
>DBCE01000080.1:9388-9626 GCA_002292895.1 Phycisphaerales bacterium UBA966 | reverse complement strand
TAGCGCTCGCGGGATTCCTGCTCCTGGTGCGCGCGAAAGTTGCGGGATCGCCCGGTGCTGCGGGCGCTGAACGACTTCGTCGCTACGGCGCTATGTGGCAAGCCGTCTACGCGGCGGCATGGCTGATGGCCGCCGGGCTGCAAGCCGAGGCGCTGGGCATGGCCGCGCTTGCCCTTGCCGGGATCGTGGCGATGACCTTGCTAAAAGAAATCAACGGATTGAGCGGGCGCCCCATCAG
>DBCE01000080.1:8679-9260 GCA_002292895.1 Phycisphaerales bacterium UBA966 | reverse complement strand
CAAGTAGAGCGAGCGCGCGTCGAAGGTGACCGATTGGGTGGATTTGTCATCCCCACCGAACCCGGTGTGTGGCCGATCACACTTCGTTCCACCAATGCTCACGTCTGGAAAGTGGACAGCACGCAGCGCGTCTATCTCACCGGACGCGTCGGTGTGAACCTTGGCACCTACGACTTCACTTCCGACCGCGCGGTCATCTGGATCGAACGCATTCCAAGCGCCAAGGGACTCATCACGCAGATCGCTGTGTGGTTCCCGGAAACCATCGAGCCCACCAAGGCAGCCGGACTTGGCGCTGGCGGTTCGAACCTCTTCATCACCGCCAGCACCTACGGCGAGGTCTCGCTCTCGGCGGTGCTCTTTGAGCCAACCGCTCCTGCGGCCAACGAAGACCTCGCACGCGCGCAACAACGGCTCGCCGCATACCTGGTTGAACTGGGCGCCAAACCACCTGCGCTGCGCATTCTTCCCGAAGTACTTCGACCGCCGCGTCCGCCCAAGCCGGCACCGATGGTGGTTGGCGAAAATGCACCACTGGACCGAAGCGTTGCAGCAAAGCTGGAAGCAGCGGCGCAGCCCGG
>DBCE01000080.1:5462-8652 GCA_002292895.1 Phycisphaerales bacterium UBA966 | reverse complement strand
CAAATGCCTGCCGCAGCGCCCATTCCGGTAGTTGCTGGCGAGGCGATCCCTGGTTCATCATCGCGACCAATCGTTGCCCCTGACAGCATGGTGTCCTTTGCCGCAGAGCAAATTGATGCTGACGCGCAGACCGATCAAATTGCACTCACCAAGGGTGTGACCATTGATGTATTGCCGCGCTTTGAAGGCGGCGAAGCGCGAGCCCTGCAAATGCGCGCGGATCGTGGCGTGGTGTTTCTCAAGAAGGGAACACTTGGCGCACTGAAGGGCGGATCCACTGAAACCACCGCTGAGTCCGTTGCTGGCGTTTACCTTGAGGGTGATGTCTACGCCACTGACTTCAAGTATGTGATCCGTGCGCGCCGTGCCTACTACGACTTTGCCACCGGCAAAGCAAGCATGGTGGACAGCGTGCTCCGCACCACCGCTCGAGGCGGCATACCACTCATTGCACGCGCCGCGGAATTGCGCCAGTATTCGCAGCAGCAGTTTGAAGGTAACGACATTCAGGTCTCCATGAGCGAGTTCTTTGAGCCGCATCTTTCCATCGGCGCCGATCGCGCCACCATCACCGAAGCCGTCGGCCCCGACGGTGGAACCATCAGCAAATTGCGGGCTGACAACGTCACGTTCAAGTCTGGCGCAGTGCCATTCTTCTGGCTGCCCACCTTTGAATCCGAAGGCGACATGATGCCGCCCATTCGAGCCATCGGCGGCAATTACAACGAAAATACGGGTGCACAAATCTACTCAGAGTGGGACCTGTTCTCACTCATGGGGATTGCCAAGCCACGCGACACCGATCTGAATCTGGTGGAAGAAGCACTCACTAACTACGGCGTGGGCGGCGGCGTGCGCGGCAAAGTTGGGGGCGCCAAGGTTGACGCACTGATCGTCGGCGACTTCGGAAATCCCGAGCAAACGTCCGCGGGTGAGGAAGTGGTCGCAACCGACAGCATCCGCGGCACATTCAATCTGTCGCGCGAGTTTGTGTTCTCCGATACGTCGAAGTTGGAATTGCGCACTTCCTACGTCAGCGATGAGAGCTTCCTGCAGGTCTGGCGACAGCAACAATTTGCCACTGAGTTTCAACGCGAAACCAGCACCTACTACGTTGACCGCGGTGATCGTTCGGAATTCTCTGCACTTGGAGCAATTCCCACCAACGACGTGATCACCAACAGTTCGCAGTTGGCATCGCGGCCATACCAGGTGCGCAAATTCCCCGAGGTTGCCTACAAGCGTTGGGGCGACACGCTGTTTGGTGATTCCATCGTCTGGCAGCAGGAGTACAACTTGAACCTGATGGCCCTGGAGTTTGGCCGCGGTTCACAAGACAGCACCGGCGTACGACCCAATACTTTCAACCTAAACGGCCAAACCTATGCGCCCGGCAAGACGTTCACCAATGCCACCACGCTGACGGATCTGTATGAATCCAGTGGATACAACGGCGATACGGTCTCGCGCATCTTCACCCGCCAAGAACTCTCCTCAACATTCGGCGGCAATGGCTGGAAAATCACGCCGTTCACGTCCGCCAACGTCTTTGGATACATCAGCGGTGATCGCACCAGTTACAACACCGAAGCTGAAGATTTCCGTGCCATCATCGCTACCGGCTTCCGCTCCAGCGCAGATTTCACGTCTAACTTTGATAAGTTCGAAGTGGCGACACTTGATCTGCACCGCATGCGCCATGTGCTGAGTCCATATGTCAATACGTGGGCTGGCTACAACTCCACTGATGACCTTGCCTACGCCATCTACGACCAAGAGATGGAAGGTGCCACCGGCGGTGCTGTCGTGCAAGCTGGACTGAAGCAACGCTTGCAAACCATGCGTGGCGGTCCAGGCAATTGGCAGTCCGTCGATTGGCTGATGCTTGACGTTGGCATCATGTGGAACGAAAGTGGCGACGACTTAGCGCGTAACTACACCGACGGCGCCAAGTACAAACAGAGTCTGTTTCCGCAGTATTTCGCGTGGCGCCCGGAATTGAGCCAGTGGGGTCGCAACGCGTACGGCAGCTTCCAATTTGCTGCGAGTAGTTCGTTGACGCTGCGCGGCAGCATTACCTATCTGCTTGCTGATGACCTGCCCGATGATGGCACCGGCGCATTCGGCCTTGCCAGCGCCGGCCGCGGCTCGATTGGCGCCACCATGCAACACGCCCCGGATGTTTCAACATTCATCGAATACCGTGGCATCAACAACTTTGCGCCCGAGAGCGTGTACCTCTCCGACTCGTTGCTTTCGGGTGGAGTGAACTACCAGATCAGCAAGGCGTACACCGCGTCGTTCATTCCAACCTACGACCTGCAAGAGAACGACTTCCGCCTATTCACCGCCAATTTGAGCCGCGAAATGCCTGATTTCACGCTACTAGCCACCTTTGGCTACGACGCCATTCAGGACCAGTACTTCGG
This sequence comes from Phycisphaerales bacterium UBA966, assembly GCA_002292895.1. Classification (GTDB taxonomy): domain Bacteria; phylum Planctomycetota; class Phycisphaerae; order Phycisphaerales; family SM1A02; genus UBA966. Next base: position 6,223 of record DBCE01000080.1, on the reverse strand, counting down.
TGGAATCAACATCGCTATTGGTGGCAAGGCAAGCGCCATGCCCTTCACGTCGCAAGCGATCAACCGCTGAGTGGGCATGATGGCCTGTGCTCCTTGCCCAGGGACGAGCACACTGCAATCCTCACCACGCAGACTTATGAATCAAAGAGTTCTTCCGAACGCGCAGGCGGTTCGATGCCCACGTGTCGGAATGCTGCATGGGTCAACCTTCGACCCTGCCGAGTGCGCGCCAAGAATCCCACCTGCAACAGGTACGGCTCAACCACATCTTCAAGTGTGAGCGCATCTTCACCGATCGTGGCGGCGATCGCTTCCAGACCCGCCGGACCGCCTTCGTACGTGGTAGCCAAGGTCCGCAAGTAGCGACGATCAAGTTCATCAAGCCCCAGCGCATCGACGCCTTCAAGGGCAAGCGCGTCGTCGACCACGCGAGTGTCAAGCCGCCCGGCGGCGCGCACCGCGGAGAAATCGCGCACACGTCGCAGCAGTCGAAGCGCCACGCGCGGGGTGCCGCGACTCCGTTCGGCAATCGATTGCAACGTGCCTGCGGGAATTCCATCCATCCGCAACAACCCAGCAGCGCGCGCCAAGATGGCAACAATGTCCGTCACCGGATAGAAGCCCAGGTTGTGTGCAATTCCAAATCGTGATCGCAGCGCCTGCGTCAAGAGACCAGAGCGCGTCGTTGCGCCGATCAACGTGAACGGCCGCAGCCCGATGGTCACCACCTTGGAGTTCATGCCGCTGTCGACAGTGAAGTC